>JBGVHJ010000080.1:0-10513 GCA_045122255.1 Eubacteriales bacterium
CACGCGGCGTCGCTGGGTCAGGCTTTCGCCCATTGCCCAATATTCCCCACTGCTGCCTCCCGTAGGAGTCTGGACCGTTTCTCAGTTCCAATGTGGCCGTTCAACCTCTCAGTCCGGCTATGGATCGCAGACTTGGTGGGCCGTTACCTCACCAACTATCTAATCCAACGCGAGCCCATCCTTACGCAATAAATCTTTGGTTACAAGAACATGCGATCTCGTAACATTATGCGGTATTAGCAGTCGTTTCCAACTGTTGTCCCCCACATAAGGGCAGGTTGCTCACGCGTTACTCACCCGTCCGCCACTGATCATACCCGAAGGTAATCACCGTTCGACTTGAATGTGTTATGCACGCCGCCAGCGTTCATCCTGAGCCAGGATCAAACTCTCAAACAATTGTATATCTTCTGCCGTAGCAGTCAGATTCTCGTTTGAGCTATTTATCTTAGCTTCTTTTACTTTTTAGAGTTGTGTTACTCTTTGTTTTTGACAGATCTGTATTTCGCACTTGCTTTTTTGCTTTGTACTTCTATCTTTTGTTGTT
The DNA here is from genome assembly GCA_045122255.1 of Eubacteriales bacterium. Lineage (GTDB taxonomy): Bacteria > Bacillota > Clostridia > Oscillospirales > CAG-272 > SVTX01. The sequence goes on from JBGVHJ010000080.1 coordinate 548, forward strand.
CAATTGTCAAGGTTCAATTTTTCGCGCTCGTTGCGAGCGCTTGACTATTATATCACAGTCGTTCGACTTTGTCAATAGGTTTTTCAAAATTTTTTTAAAAATTTTTTCAACCAATCAACCGTGATCTTTTTGTCTTTTTCGTTGCCGCTCTTTGCGACAACTTTGACATTATACCACAATCAAATTGCTTTGTCAATAGGTTTTTGAAAAGTTTTTTGAAAAATTTTAAAAAAACTTTTTGGTCAGCAAAAACACCCTTACTGAACCATTTTTCGTGCGGTTTCCTTCATTTTTATTTATATATAGATACAGCAAAGCAGCAATGTACTATATGCACAAAAACATCGTGTGTTTTTCGTGCACAATGACACCAATGTCTCTAAAATAGCAATTTACGTCTCAAATTTCCCCAAAATTGTCTTGAAACATCTCATATAATGTCTTATAATTGAATCAAGAATGCATATGCATTCACACAGACGATCACAGGAGGATCAAATTATGTCTTTACCAATTGCAGTTCAGGTGTATTCCGTGAGAGACGCGGCTAACGCAGATCTTTACGGCACTTTGAAGCAGATCAAGGAAATGGGTTATGACGGCGTTGAGTTTGCAGGTCTTTACGGAAACAAGCCCTCTGACATCAAGGCTTGGTGTAAAGAGATAGGTCTCGTTCCGATCTCCGCTCACGTTCCTTACGTTGATATGCTCAAGGATCCTATCGGAGTCCTTTCGGCATACGCTGAAATCGGCTGCAAATTCGTTGCAGTTCCCTACCTTATGCCCGAGCACCGCCCCGACAACGCAAACTTCCCCTACGTTGTTGAATTTATCGGAATTCTCGGCAAGGCTGCCAAGACCTTTGGAATGCAGCTTCTCTATCACAATCACGATTTCGAATTTTTGAAGATCGACGGCAAATACGCTCTCGATATTCTTTACGATACCGTTCCCGCAGACCTGCTCCAGACCGAGCTTGACACCTGTTGGGTCAACGTTGGCGGCGAAGAGCCTGCATCCTATATCACCAAGTACACCGGCAGAGCTCCCGTAGTTCACCTCAAGGACTTCACCGGCGAAAAGAGCGGCGATATGTACGAGCTTATCGGAATTGAGAAGAAGGCTCCCACCCGTCCCTCGGGCTTTGAATTCCGTCCCGTCGGAAGCGGACTTCAGAACTTCCCCGCAATTCTCGCATCCGCTCAGGCGGCAGGTGCTGAGTGGGTAGTAGTCGAGCAGGACCAGGCAACAATGGGCCTCACTCCTCTCGAGAGCATCAAAAAGAGCATTGATTACCTTAAGAGCTTTGAATGGTAATTTAATTTCTACATTTATTAATATTGGAGGACATCACAATGGCTGAACAAATGGACAAAAATCTCGATTACAACGCAAAAGGCGAAGAAGTTGTTATCGATACCAACAAGAAGATGAGAGTCGGTATTATCGGTTGCGGTTGGATCGCAGACTCTCACATGATCTGCTACAAGGCTATGCCCGACGTTGAGATCGTCGCAGGCGCAGATCTTATCCCCGGCAAGGCTGCCGCTTTCATGAAAAAGCACGGCATTGAGAACGTCAAGACCGATTACGCATCCCACAAGGAAATGCTTGACGATGAGAGCCTTCAGCTCGATGCAGTTTCTATCTGCACCTACAACCGTCAGCATGCAGAGCCCGCGATTTACGCTCTCAAGAAGGGCGTTAACGTAATGCTCGAAAAGCCCTTTACCGTTACTCTTGACGAGGCGGTCGAGGTAATGAAGGCAGAAAAGGAAAGCGGAAAGGTAATTTCTATCGGCTTCCAGCCCAGACTTGATGCTAACATGCAGCAGATCAAAAAGATCGTTGAATCCGGCGAGCTGGGTCAGATCTACTACATTCAGACCGGTGGCGGACGTCGCCGCGGTATCCCCACCCCCTTCGGCACCAGCTTCATCGAGGACAAGACCGCAGGTCTCGGCGCACTTGCCGACATCGGTTGCTATTCTCTCGACCTGGTTCTTAACGCTATCGGCTATCCCAAGCCCTTGACCGTTTCGGGCTACAAGTCCGATTTCTTCGGAAAGGACCCCAACTACTCCGGTTATCCCGAGGCTAAGAGAGCTGAATACGCTGAAAAGTTCGGAGTTGACGACTTTGCGGCTGCATTCATCCGTCTCGATGGCGGCATCATTCTCGACTTCCGTATAGCTTGGGCTATGAACCTTGACACCCCCGGTGACACCATTATTATGGGTACCAAGGGAAGCTTGAGAGTTCCTTCCACCGATTGCTGGAACGGCACCTTCTACAGCCCCATGAAGATATATCACGAGGTTGCAGGTCTCCAGACCGTTACCGAGATCCCGCTCATTGCTTCGGGCAAGACTCTTCAGGACGGTCTCTTCTACAAGAAGATCCGCTCCTTCCTCGATGCAGTTAAGTACGGCAGACCCGCTCCCGTTCCCACCTCCCAGATCATCTACAACCAGGCGATCCTCGACGGTATCGCACGAAGCGCGGTTGCAGGTCGTGAGGTTGAGATCGAGATCCCTGAAATTTGATTCAACCCACATATCGACAGCCCCGACGGCATTCCGTCGGGGCTATTTTTGTAGTTATTTCTTATTATAGTATTCCTTCAGGACCTCGCTTGCAGCGTAGGATGCGTAGGCTGAGCCGTGGACTCCGTCCTTGGGCTTATCGTCATCGGGCTCTATGACCACCGAAATCACTATTTCGGGATCGTTATAGGGCGCGGCGCAGACGAAAAGTCTGTTATCGTTTCTGCCGCTTCCCCTCTGTGCCGTTCCGGTCTTGCCGCCAACGGTCACGGGTATTCCCTGCATATTCGACAATGCCACAGAGTCGTTCTTAACCATTGCCTTCATTCCGTCCATAGCGGTCTGAACCGCATCATACGAGAGCGTGATCCTATCCGCCACCTCGGCACGGGTTTTATATATCGGCTCCTCAGCGCCGTAATTTCTTACCTCAAGCAGCAGATGCGCGGAATATCTCGTTCCGCCGTTGAGCACAGTGGCAATATAGTTTGACATCTGCAAAGGATTAAACATATTGTCAGACTGACCGATCGCCGCCATCACGGTATCGACCTCTCGCCATTGCTGTCCGCTTTCGGCGCGGTACTCGGGACCCGCCAAAATTCCGGTGCTTTCTCTTATTTCAATACCGGTAGGCTCACCAAGTCCGTAGGCTTTGCAGAACCTATTCATGGTCTCAATGCCCATAATGGGTCCAAGCTCATAAAAATAACAGTTGCAGGAGACCTGAAGCGCATAGGAAGCGTTAACGTTTCCGTGCAATCCCGGATATACCCAACATTTATTGCCGTAATCCGGGTCAACTCCGCTACAGTAGAAGGCGTGAGAGGGTGTAACGTGACCTGAGGTTATTCCCGCCGCCACCATTCCGACCTTGAATGCCGAGCCGGGGGTATACGCGTTAAGTCCGCGATTGAGCAAAGGATTTCTCGGATCCTTCAAAAGATCGTTGTAGTCCTCGCTGAGAGTAGAGAGATCAAAGGTCGGGTAGGAAGCCAGAACAAGCACCTCGCCGTTTTTGGGGTCGATCGCGCTGATAGCCCCCGCCTTTGTGTCTCCGAACATTCTGACGTTCTCGGCAAGCGCCTTCTCCGCTTTCATCTGGAGCTCAATATCGATAGTCAGGTACACATCCTTGCCGGGAATCGGCTCTTTTTCGACATAGCTCTCGATTATTCTGCCGTTTTTATCCTCGACCACTACTCTGACACCGTCAACACCGCGCAGGTAGTCCTCGAATGCGGCTTCGCAACCGTCGATTCCAACGGTGTCCCCCATATCGTAGCCCAGAGCCTTATAATATTCCCAAGTGTCCTCGGTTATAGGACCGGTTCTTCCGAGAATATGTGAGGCATATCCGGGATATGCATACACTCTTTCGGTCTCGACCTCAAAATCGGCGCCCACGATGTGCAATTCCTTGATATAGGTCATAAACTCTATATCCACGTCGGTGACATAAGTAAATCGGTTGTACACCGAGAAATCCGCGACCTCCATATCGTAGCGCATACGGAGTATATCGTCTATCTCTGCATCGGTGAAAAGCGGAGCTCCCGATTCATCATTGGAGTCTATTTTATACCTTGCGAGATACCAATCGACTATCTCGGTTTCCTTGGGAAACTCCTCGGGATGATCCTTGTAAAATTTATCAAGATGCGAAACGGTCAGCTCGGTCTTGCTGATGCCCGAATCGGTTTCGATCTCGTTTTCGGCAATTCGCTTGAGCAATCTGTAATATATGTTCGAATCTCCGTCGGTCGCTTCTGCCTTGTAGCTGTAATTCGGATACTTTCCCTTAAAGGGAAAGCTGCTCTCGGTCCTATGTGAGCCGTAGCCCGTCTCTCTTATCGCGTTCACCGCTTGAAGGATCGTGTAGTTTCGCTCCAGCTGAGTCGCCGCCATGGCATCGTAATCGAAGACCATATCGTAGGAATACTCGTTATATATCAAGGCATTTCCATTTCGGTCATATATCTCTCCGCGTAGCGCTTGGATCGGCTCGCGGCGGGTATAATTTCCCGTGACCAGCTTATCGGCAGGATCAGCGGTTGCGATAATATGCATCATTCTCACCGAATACACCGCGCAGATAACGAGAAAAAGGATCGCAACAAAAATTATACGGAAGGTAGTGCTTTTAGTGATGTTTTTCATAAAAAGTTCTCCTTCCGTATTTTTTATATTGTTTTAATTATTTTTGAACCATTGCGGCAAGATATTCCGCCAACGGCGGCAGAATGATATTTTGCGCAAGCTGTATGCCGTAAACTATCAGCATAACGACAACGCCCACGTTGCCAAATGCCGCGGCAAAGGATCTTTTGCAGGGAATGGGAGTCTCTCCCCTCTCAAGGATTATCCTGCTTCTGAAAATTATAGGAATAATGATAGCGCAAAGCATAGCAACCATAATAAACACGGTAAACGCGTTGCCGGCAATTATTGCCCAACCGTGCTGCAAATAAACGCGACCAACCTCTGCAAGGTCTTCGAAATTCAGATTTTCGATCGCCTTTTCAAAATTATCGAGCCCTAACTGAAGATATGAGGTCAGTATACTTCCCACAAAATTCATTGCCGCGTGCAAGGCAACGGTGTACCACACCTTGCCCGTGCTGTAATAGACGTATCCCAAGAGAAGACCCAGCAAAAAGGCGTAAAAGAACTGATAAAAATTCGCGTGCATCAGTCCGAACATAAGCGCGGACAAAAAGATGCTTACCGCTCCGCCGTACTTATGAGTTCTGTCGATTATCAGCTTTCTGAAGACGAATTCCTCGCCGATCGGCGCAACGACACACAGAAACAGCGCGGTTATCCACATGACGTCGTAATCGATCATATCGTTAAGCATATTACTGTAATTGTATCCGACTATCTCCGACAGTCCCCACATAGTAAACTGACCCATATAAGAGCCAATGTACATAAGTCCGAAGCCGACTACGAATAATACCAGAATCGTTCCAAAATGCATTCTTTTCTTTTTGGGGGCTGTACCGCCTATGCGAAACACTCCAAGAAAGACAAGCAGAAGCGGAAGCGCGAAAAGATATATTGAAATCGGGGTCACCGCGTTCAGAAAAAGGGTTGACGAGGTTACGGGCACTCCGGATATATTCTCTGCCGCGATCGCAACCAAAGAGAGCATCTGGCATACAACGAAGGTGATCACTGTAAAGATGGCAAATCCGAAGCCTATTATATTGAATCTTTTTCTCGCCGAATTCGAATCGTAGCTATCGATAAGCTTGGGCTCCTCACGGGTCTCGCTCAAAAGCTGTCCGCTATTATTCATACCTCTGCACCTCCTTGCTCCAAGTTTTCTACATTTATATTTATATTATACGTTTTATCTGTTTTTATACAGTATACCGCCCGAAATGATAGAGGGATTTTCTATAAGCTTTGAAAGACCAATGCACTCACAATCCATAGGATTTTTTGCGATCGTGACACGGAGCTTGGTCTGTCTTCTTATAAACTCATCTATTCCGTGAATATTTGCTCCGCCGCCTACCAGCATTATACCGTATTCGGTAATATCTCCCGCGATCTCGGGAGGAACACTGTCAAGCACGCTCATTATGGTTCGGCAGATAGACTCAAGAGCTCCGTTGACCGCCACGCGCACGTCCTCTGTACCGATCCGTACCGTTCTCGCGCACTTCAGCTTGTCACTAAGTCCGCTTACGTCAAGCAAACCTCTGTCCGCACCCTGAAGCGCACTTCCTATTCTGACCTTGAGCAGCTCCGCGGTCATTTCGCCCACGAAAAGATCCTTTTTGGTGCGCAAGCTATTGATGATCGCCGCATCGAACTTATCTCCGGCGAGCTTGGCGGCTCTGGAAGCTATAAGTCCTCCCGAGCTGATGACCGCCACCTGAGTCATACCGCCACCGATATCAACTATCATACAGCCTCTCGGGCTATTTATATTGAGTCCTGCGCCTATCGCCGCCGCAATCGAAGACTTAACTACACCGACCGCCTGGGCTCCCGCCGCAAAAATCGCGTTCTCAACCGCAAGTCTTTCGACCTCGGTGCAATTCTCGGGGGTACTTACCAACACAACGGGACGGTTGAAGAGCGACAGTGATCCCGTCTGACGTAAGTATTCGTGTATCATCATTGACGCTACCTCAAAATCAGCGACGACTCCGTCTCGGATAGGTCTGTATGCCTCCATGTTAGCAGGGGTCTTTCCTATCATCTTTTTTGCATCGCTACCAATCGCGACTACCGCGTCCTTATGCTTATCGATGGTTACTACCGTCGGCGAGCGCAACACTATTCCCTTGCCCTTGATAAACATCCTGGTATTGGACGTTCCAAGATCAAGTCCCACGTGCTTTGGCATTTTTGACCCCTCCTTTCATAGATTTTTCTATCCGATTTTTTACGCTTTAAGCGAATTTATATCTATTCCGAATTCCTGCTTGAGTGCTTTGTATAAAAGATTTACGGGAAGACCGACCACGTTGAAATAGTCGCCCTCGATTCCCGATACGTAGAGAGACGCAAGTCCCTGCACGGCATATCCGCCCGCCTTATCGTAGGGCTCAGATGAGCTTATATAATCCTCGATCTCGCCGTCGGTCATTTCGTCGAAAATGACTTTTGTTTCTCCTGCGCCGAAATATTCCTTGTCGCCCATAGAGAGATAAAGACCGCTCACAACCGAATGCGCCTTACCCGACAGCATTTCTATCATTCTGCGCGCGTCGGATCTGTCGCGAGGCTTACCGAGGAATTCGCCCTCGGCAAAAACCAAGGTATCGCTGGCGATTATAAGGCAATCGTTGCCGACCTGCTCCTTTACCGCTCTGCCCTTGATAGCCGCAAGTGCACTTACTCTTTCGCAAGGATCGGCAATATCGCAACGCTCGTCGGCATCGGCTACTATTACTTCGAATTTTATTCCGAGATTTTCAAGTATCTCTTTTCTTCTCGGCGATTTTGATGCCAATATAACTCTCATATTTTCCACAAGCTCCAATTAATTCGGGCAGACTTACCCATATTATTACTCATTATACATTATAACACAAAGCCGAGTCAAATGCAAGTATAAACATCCAAGATTTTTACAAAAATCTCTCTTTTTTCGACAAAAAAACAGAAGAGCCGATCGGCTCTTCTATTCTGCAATATTTAATAACTGCTTATCGGGATATTTTCGTCGTCGTGACCCTTTTTAATGGCGCGGACAACTACGTAATAGCTATAATTATCGTTGACCTTAACAAGGACTCTGTCACCGATCTTTTTGCCCAGCAGTGCTTTGCCCAAAGGCGATTCCTTGGAAAGATATCCCTTCAGCACGTCCTGACGGAGGGTGGTGACGATCTGTCTCTCCTCCTCTTCCTCGTCCTCCTCGATATAGTAGGTGACGGTATCGAAAAGGCAGACGGCATCAGCATCCTGCTTGACCTTCACGACTTTTGCGGTGGCGATCATATTTTTGAGATAGCGGATGCGGCTCTCGTTCTTGTTCTTCTCTCTTTTTGCCTCTTTGTATTCGGCATTTTCGCTGAGGTCGCCGTATTCTCTGGTTCTCTGAACCTCGGCGAGAAGCTGAGGGCGGAGGACACACATACGGTAGTCTACCTCTTCTTGCATTTTCTTTATGTCAACGGCTGTTAATTCGTCGTGCATGGTTGTAACCTTTCTTATATGCTTTGTTTTCTGAGTTTGTCAAGCAACTCCTCAAAATAGGGCGGCAGGGGGCTTTCAAATTGCATTTTTTCCTGCGTTTTGGGGTGTGTCAGCTCCAATACTCTCGCATGGAGGCACTGACCGCTGATGAGCGACTTATTCGCAGCTTCAAATTTTGTGTTTCCGCCGCCGTAAACCGTATCTCCAACAAGGGGATGGCCTATAGACGACATATGTACGCGGATCTGGTGCGTTCTGCCCGTCTCAAGCTTACATTTTACGTATGTAAATCTTCCCGTGGGCAACTGGAAACGCTCCATGACCTCAAAATGAGTGATCGCTTCCCTTGCCTGACGCGCAGGGTCGGTAATAACCGCCATTTTCTTGCGATCCTGAGGGTGTCTGCCTATGGGACGGTCAACGGTACCGTTATCTTCCTTTATATTGCCAATAACTATGGCGTGATACACGCGGCTTACGTCGTGGGTCTTCAGCTGCTCCGAAAGCGACAGATGCGCCTCGTCATTTTTTGCTACAACCAAAAGTCCCGAGGTGTCCTTGTCTATTCGGTGAACTATTCCGGGGCGGATCACACCGCCAATGCCCGACAGGCTGTCTCCGCAATGATAAAGCAGAGCGTTGACAAGAGTACCTGAGTAGATTCCCGTGGCGGGGTGGACGATCATTCCCTTGGGCTTGTTTACTACCACAATGTCGCCGTCCTCATAGACCACGTCAAGAGGAATATTCTCGGGAACCGCCTCGTCGCTTACCGGCTCGGGAAATACGATCTCTATCTCGTCGCCAAGTCGCAACTTATAGTTCTTATTCACCGTCTTGCCGCCCACGGTCACGTCTCCGCTCTCGATCAGCTTCACCGCAAGAGAGCGTGAAAGATCGGCAGATGCGGTCAGAAAGCGGTCGATCCGCTCGCCTACGTCTCCGTCGGAGACCGCAAGCTTCTGCACACCGTCGTCAAGCTCGTCTTTTTCATCGAAAAGCTTATCGTTATTCATTATTTTCACCGTTTGATGCGGTTTCCTCCGCAGAGTCGGTGGCACTCGCAGCGCCCTCCGCTACAGCGGCAGCCGCAAGAGACGCGGCTTTCTTAAGCTTATAGTCCTTGATTACGTCAAGCAGCATCCAAATCGCCAGCATTGCCGCTCCGACAGTTACGCAGGAATCGGCAAAGTTAAAGGTCCACTTCCAAAGCTCAGGGAACGCGCAGAAATCGATAAAATCCACAACGTAGCCGAGAGATATTCTGTCGACCATATTTCCGATTCCGCCTGCGGTCACGAGAGTAAGCGCGATTAAGAGTATCTTATTCTGAGGCTTTTTCCAGAACATAAAGACAAGTATTCCGATGATCGCAACGGTGGAAAGTATCATAAACAGCCATCTCGCATTGTCGAGAAATCCCATCATAGCACCGTCGTTCAAAACCAGCTTAAACCTTAAAACGCCGGGGATCAGGTCGATGGGCTTCACAGTCATCGCCAGCTGATACATATGCTCGTAACCCTTCGTCAGCTGATCAAATACGCCGAAGGTCGAAACGATCCACAATTTACTCAGCAGGTCTACGGCGACAAGCAGAACTATCACCGCGACCGAAATCAATATTGCTGCCATTAAAAAACTCCTTTAAACAGACGTCTATCTTTTTCAACGTCATTATACGGTTAAAAATCCAAAATTCACCCATTTTTCAAAAAGCTTTTGAAGACGGGGGTGGGGGGGTTGGATTCTTTTT
>JBGVHJ010000081.1:0-20787 GCA_045122255.1 Eubacteriales bacterium
TAGCCGCATTATCAAATAAAACCGTAATGATTTTAATCAAAATATATCTTCTACCGTGTTTCGGGTGTATTGCAAACTCTTTATTATAAAAGATTTAAACCGTACTTGCAACACGATAGCAGTGAGGCTTTATTTAAAATCCTCACGGTATAAAATGACAATGTGGCTACACCACCAAATAATTTCAGGTGAAGCTTTTTGCCAAGCAGATGTTTGCCGTGAGGCAAACTCGTGCAAATCTCGCTCGCGAGTTTGCAGTTCTCAGAAAAAGCGGAAACCGCATCCCCGCATCCCCGCATCCCCACAAATCAAAATTTGAAATGCTATCACGCTCTTTCGGGCGTGATTTTTTCGTACATTTTCAAGAAACCCCGAAAATCAATAAAAAAACAGCCGAAAAGTTTTTTCGATTTTACATAAAAAGTTTCAGATTGTCCATTGTATTTTCGCCGCAACTGTGTTATAATATTTGCGTAGAGTGCAACCGAGTGTGCAAATTGCACAAATTCAGCATTGATATTTTGGCACGGTACCAGATGTTACAAAAATTCAAGCGGAATTTTGTGCAAATCGCCGATATTTGGGTTATTGATTTTCCGGATATGCGGTATCGTTCGGTCACACTTTTATATTTTTACTCCATGTATAAATAAAAGCAAAGAGAGGAACACGTATGAAAAAAACAGCATTATCTCTGCTCGCGCTGATCCTTGCGGCAATTATGCTTATGAGCGTTTTCGCATCCTGCACCACAGGAAACCAGGAAAACGACTCAGAAAAGGAAAGCAGCGACACCCAAGAGCCCGGCGGCGATGAAAGCGAATCCGAATCCGGCAACAACGGAGATATTGACACCCCCGTAATCCCCCCCGACCTCAGCAAGCTTGACAGCGGTCTGCTCATAGGCCACGCAAACTCGCTTATGAACGGCGTAAACGCTTATTTCACCGACGGCAAGCGTACTGATTTTGTGCTTGAAAATCAGAATATGTCGATGGGATATGCCTTGGCTGCCGCTAAAGACCAGCTTATCACCTACCTTAATGACAAGGAAGGCAACAACTACATAACCGGCACCTCCGACGTCTTCGTTAAGATGACCAACGGAAACGTATTCTACGCGTCAAACTCTACAAAGCCTGCAACCGCAAACCTTTACCGCTTCGGTTATTATATGTACGAGGCAAGATTTGAGGAGCAGAACTTTATGAGCACCCCCATAACGGAGGGCGCGCATACGCTTTCCACATCTTCGATCTCGAAGAATCACGCTAAGGTAACCGTGAACGACGACGGCGCTCTCAACGTTACCCTTGCTAACATCGCCGACCCCTTCATATCGCTCAAAAACGTAAATTTCTCTGCTGACGAGTACCCTTATCTTCAGATAACTATGCGCTCCAATGCCAAGAGCGTACGTAGCCTCACAGTATATCTTTCGACCGAGGCTCAATCTATGAGAAGCGCTCAGTCCTTCCTCGTTTCCCCCACCGAGGAATACGTAACCTATCTCGTTCCCCTCTACCGCACAAGCTGGTACACCGGAAACGTTACGGGTCTCCGACTTGACTTTGAAGGTGGAATTCAGGTAAACGATAACTACGAGATCAAGGAATTCAAGCTTTTGAAGGGCCAGGTTGAGGGAACTCCCGACGCTCTCGGTCTCAACCGTTCCTTTTTCGTATACTCCGACAAGCTTCATCACATGATCCAGATCGCTACCGACAAGGTGGCTACCGAGAACATCGCAGCTGTCGGACTTGAAACCAAGATCGCCAAGAATACCGTAGCAAAGCTTATCGCCAAGGATAAGAACGGCACCCACACCTCTCTCGCTGACGTTGATTGGGACAGTGCGGAGTACGTAGGCTTCGACATAACCGATGCAGGTATCTTCGGTTACATCCTCCCCGCAGGTGAGAAGACCGACAAGCTTGAGGTCATTGACGACGGCGAAAACTATGTAATTATCCAGTCCCGTACTCCCGAAAACGGAACGATCATGCCCTCGGGAACCTACAACGAAAGCACAAAAAAATATGAAGCGCTCGTCGACGATAACGCAAACGACTTCTACATGGGTCAGCGCATCTACACCGACGATAACCACGATTTCGAAAAATTCCTTCTTGAGGCTCACATCGAGCGCAATCCTCTTGGAAACCAGAACATCGTTGTAAATAAGCGTGACTCCTCCTATGATGCAGATTACGAATGTCCTCTTTGCGGCAAAATGTACGAGGATTATGTAAACGTTTGCACCGCGTGCGACGAAAACATCAAGCCTATCGAGCATGAAAATATGTACTTTATGGGCTACAACGCTCTTCGCGGTCTGTACGTAGTAAGAGTTCCCGGAGAATCCTTCAACGCCCCCTATTTCCAGTACCCCAACAAATATATCAACTCTACCTTCCTTATCACCGGCGACGAATATGACAGAGACATCTACTTTATGACTCACTCCACTGTCGGATGCCTCGAGTGCGCAGTTGTGCTGAATGAGGAGCAAATGCTTCTTCCCGTTCCGGTCGAGGTCGGTAAAAACTTCTCCGAAGGCTCGGGCGAGCGCAACCTCTGGAATATTCAGGACAACACCTACAGCGAAGCTATCGTTCCCATGAAGATACTCGCAAATTCCAGACAGATATACACAATGCTCAACCTCTATCAGAATTGGGGTCAGTATCCTCTCAAGCAGGTATCCTGGATCCAGTTCTATGCTCCCTACTACCACCTTTCTACCGGTGTAACCGAGTCCAACTGTATAGTTCCTTACTACTCCTGTAAGAATGCCCGCGGTCTCGGTACTCTTCCCGACCACAGAGCTATGTCGGCTCACCTTTGGGCGGGTCAGCCTCAGCACACCAGCGGAGGCTCACACGTATGGCTTCAGTACACCGATATCAACGGTGTTTATTCCGCAAGTGAAAACACTCTCGATTACATCGACTCCCACGGTCCCGTCTACGCCGACGTATACATGGATTATCTTTCCGACGACGGCAACATAAAGATAAGCTACACCCACATGGAATTCCCCCAGACCGACGAAAACCGCGCCTTCTACGAAATGAAGTACGAGGTGCTCGGTGACGTAAGCTTTGAGGACTTCTCCCGTGACTTCTCCTTCTACACCGTCGGCGATAACGATGCCAAGGGCTCTTACGTAAACGTCGGTTACCTCAACGAGAGCAATGAATGCGTGATCGTTGATGCCGCAAAGGGTACAGAATCCAACAAATACGTTCTCGGCGACTACTTCCCCTACTTCTCCTTCTTCAATATGCCCGATTACGACAGAGAAAGCACCAGCGCCGAGGGATTTGTAAACCTCTCCTTCCTTATCAAGAATTACGAGTTCACCGTTAACGGTCAAAAGTCCGACGCGCACTTCGTTATTATAAACGAAGACAACCGCGTTCGTCTCTCTCTTGACCTCGGCAATGTAACTCTCAAGAAGGGCGACACCTTCACCATCAACGCGATCGTTATGCCTTGGGGCGACGAAAGACTCGACTACTCCGTTGTAGGCGACAAGAACGTCCGCGATGTAAGAGAAAATACCCTTATCAATCCTCTCACCCCCACCGCAGTTGAAAATTGCGAGGTCATTGAGAGCGTATTCCTTCCCAAATTCAAGTCCACCAACGGAAAAGACGCCACCTTCACTCTCAAGGGAGGTCAGAACAACGTAGCGGTCCGTGTTTACGGATTCACTATGCTGACCGTTCCCAAGATCCAGGAGCTGGTTGACGGCGAATGGGTAGATTACAGAATAAGCTCCGCATACAAGCCCGACCGCTTCGGAAACGCTCATTACTATGACGGCTACAGCGTGCATTACGATGCTGACGGAACCTTCTCTTATTCCTTCATCGTTCCTATGGATTACACCGATGCTGACGGCAGAACCTTCCGTTTCGCCGCAAGCGAGGAATTCACCGAATGGCCCAAGAGACTTCCCGTAATCGAGGATAACAAGGAAGAGCTCCCCCTGAATGTATTCGTAGACGCTCTCGGCGTTATGTCCGAGGCACAGAACCAGGCAGGCAAGAGCTTCGGCTCCATCACACTTTCCGACGACGGAACCTATGTGACCCTTTCCTCCACCTCCAAGGCGCGCGAGGCATACTTCACCGTATGGCAGGGTGACGGCGGAAGAACCTCCACCGGTCAGTATCTTGTTCTCAAGTACCGTCAGCCCACAACCAACAATAACAAGCACGGATATTTTGAGATATTCACCAGCACCGCAGGAAGCGATAAGGTATGCTTCCCCATAAGCAACGCGTTTATCAACGACGGCGAGTGGCACACTCTTGTAATCGATCTTTCCACTTGGGAATCGAATGCATTCAATCCCGACGAAAGCGGCGAATACAAGACCATGTCTGTAAGATTTGACTTCTTCAATGAATACTATCCCGACGGCAACAGCATCGATATCGAATTCTTCGGCATGTCCGACAGCCTCGAGGAGATCCGCGCGTATGAAAAGGTAGATGCTATCAACGTATTTGCCAAAGGCAAGGGACTCGTTACCTACGACAAGAACGGCAACGAGATCGAAACTCCCTCCGATAGCGCAGGCGGAAATCAGGGCGGCATTACCGACGCTACCTCCCCCGTACCCGGATTTAACGTTTACATCGATGCAAATCAGCTTACAAAAGCAGGCAAAAGCACGCTTTGGCAGGATTGCGTTTCCACCTCTGCAGACGGATCCTACTCCACCTTTAAGAACCACATCAACGGATCAACAGATTCACAAAAGCAGGAGATTTACATTTCGGTCTATTCCTCCAACGGCTTGAAGGCGACAGGACAGTATGCGGTGATCAAATACCGCTCAAACGTTCAGCAGGGATCGATCACCCTCTGGACCAGCACCGAAAATGACAGCCCCTCCGGCAAGAACTACGTTGACCTCAACGCCCCCGGCGGCTCCAACGGTCTCTTTATCGCGGACAACGAGTGGCATATCGTGGTCGTTGACCTTTCCAAGCTTATCTCCACCTATACGGCTACCGAAGGTAAGTTTGTTGCTAAGCACCTCAGAGTAGACTTCTTTAACTTCTCATCTCCCAGAGATCCCTCCGATACTCGCGCACAGGTTGACGTGGCTTACATCGGTCTTTGCGATGATTACACCGAGATACTGAAGTACGATAACAGCGTTTCCGAGCTTACTCTCTTTAACGGTAAGACCTATAAGTTCAGCACCTCCACCGGCGCGATGACATACGCTCCCGACGGAGAGACCACTCCCCCCAGTAGCCAGCCCGAGGAGCCCAAGTACACCTTCTATTACAACGCGACCAAGATCATTGAGGCTTCCCAGAAGGGCGGCGGTCACATTGGCAAGAGTGAACTGCTTGAAAGCGGAAACGTGGCAAGACTCTACAACTGTGTTGATGCCTCCAGACCCAACAACGTAAGAATGGAAAGCTACTTCACCCTTCTTTCGAGCAACAAGAGCGCTACCGGTCAGTACCTCGTTATCAAGTACCGCGCGACACAGCAGGTCGGCTCTATTCAGATCTACACCAGCACCGAGAACGCAAGCGCAGCTGAATCGGGAACCAAGCACCTTTACGGTGAAGGCGGCACCGGAAACGGACTCTTTATTGCCGACGGCGAATGGAAGATAGTTATAATCGACCTTTCCAAGGCTATAAAGACCTTCTCCGCCGCCGAAAACGGTGACTATTATGCAACTCACCTCCGACTCGACCTCTTCAATTTCTCCAAGCCTCAGGAAGGCGGCGAGACCGCATACGTCGACCTGGCTTACGTTGGTCTTTGCAAGGACTATACCGCAATACTCGGTGAAGACACAAGCGTAGATAACGTTATTTTCTACGACGGAACTACACAGTCCATCGAAAACAAAGCACAGTAATATCAATCCCAAGCGGCTGATCCAAACGGATCAGCCGCTTTTTTATGCATGAGGGAGGCGCGGGGGGGATGCGGTTTCCGCTTTTTCGAGAAAAAGCTTGGCAAAAAGCTTGCCCTAAAATTATTTGGTGGTGTAGCCGTATTGTCATTTTACACCGTGATGATTTTGATCTAAGCCTCACTGCTATCGTGTTGATAGTAATATTTGAATTGCTTGTTTCAAATTTTTATTTGTCAAACTGTTTGAAAGAGCGATATTCCACCAACTTATATGTCGAAATACACAAATAATTCTTGTATAATTTGGTTAAAATGCGATTTCAAAAAAGCGAGCTTTCAGTTGACTTTTTCAGCTTAAAATGTTATAATTAAATATATAATGTTAAAAAATAGATTTGCAACATTATAAAATATATTAATTATAGACTGAATTAACTTTGAATGGTATAATAAAAATTGTCCTTTGTTTTTATTACACCCGAAAGGAACGGTAATCATTATGAGCAACAGAAAGGTATCAATAATATCCTTTATCCTTGCGGCTATGATGCTTTTTTCACCTCTTGCTGCATGCACCGATAGTGAAAACGATATTGAAGACCCCAAGGATTCCTCTGAAGCGGTCAGTGACAGCGAAGAATCCTCCGGCAATGGCGACCAAGAAAGCTCAGAAAGCGACGTAACACCTCCCGCGCTCCTTGAAGGAGAGCATGCCGCAGTCATCGAAAATGCAAATAAGCTTGCCAACGGCATTCAGACCTACTATAATGCAGACAGATCGGTATATTCCATTAAAAATCTCAATACAACTCTCGACTATACCTTGACCGGAAGCAAAAAGCCGATGGTCGCCGCTTTGAAAAACAGCAAGGGCGATGCATATCTTACAAACTGCATGGACGTTTTCGTCACAATGCAAAACGGCAAGACCTACTACGCTTCAAACTCGGGTGAGCAGGCGCGAGTCAACCTCTACCGCCTCGGCTACTACTATTACGACGTCCATTTCTTAGAGCAGGATTTCGTAAATTCCACCGAGCTTGAGAAAACAACTCCCATCCCGATCGAATCCTTTACCGGATATAAGGACGTAAGCGAGCCCGTCATCAAGAACGGTGAGATCAGCGCAACTATAATCAATCAATCAGACCCTCAGATCTACGCTACGACAGATGCCGCTGCGGCAGATCACAATTATCTTCAGTTCTCATTTAAGGGCAATTCAGTAGGCTCGATAGTAGTTTACGTTATCGCCGGCTCAAAGAACAGCCACAACAACGAGCAATCATTCACGGTAGAGGTCACCAGCGACGGAAGCTGGCACACCTACACCGTTCCGCTGAACAATGATACTATCCCCGGATACACCGGACAGATCAAGGGCATTCGCTTCGACTTCGGAGGAGCTATCAACACCAACGTCAGCATCAAGGACGTTTCGCTGCAAAAGATCAATGTTGACAGCATTCCTCTCTCCCTCGACAGAGTCTTCCACTCCTTCCCCGATAAGCTTCACCATGAGGTGCATATAGTTGCATATAAGAACACTTCAAGCATTGATTCCATCGGAATTGAAACTAAATTCCCTTACGAAACTGTGGAAAAGATCATCGTCAAGGACGCGGAAGGACTTAAGGATAACCTCAAAAAGGTCGATTGGAACACCGCGGAATACGTGGCGCTCGATATCAAGGACGTGGGAATATTCGGCTATATTCTTCCCTACGACGGAAAAAGCGGCTCACTCAACGTCAGAATTTTCCAAGGAAACTATCTGGTAACCCAGACCGCCACCCCCGAAAACGGAACGATCAATGCCCCCACCAACAGCACCGTCAACGATTTCCGCATGGGTCACCGCATCTATACCGATGAGACCCACGATTTTGCAGGCTTCCTTGAAGAAGCTTACATAGAAAGACATCCGCTCACCGAAAAGAACATCGTCATCGATGCCGAAAAATTCGTCCGCGGAGCAAAATTCAAGGGCTACGATGCTCTCCGCGGCGTATATCACATAACGATCAAGGGCGCAAACGGATTCAACGATCCCTATTATAAGAATCAGAATCTTCACTATAACGCATCCTTTAAGATCAAGAACGATTCTCACGCAAGACAGCTCTACATGATGACCTACACCTCGGCAGGTGTGCTTGAGTGTGCGGCAATAATGGATGAAGACAACCTTCTTCTTCCCATACCGCTCCAGGTCAGCAAAAACTTCTCCGAAAAGGAAGAGCCCTTCTACAATTGCGGTGACGCGACCTACGGTGAGACCTTCTTCCCTCTCACACTTAACGCAGGTGAGGAGCAATATTACACCGTACTCAATCTTTATCAGAATTGGGGCAACTACCCCCTGAAGCAGGTATCCTCCATCGGATATTATATGCCCTACTACCACCTCTCCACGGGAGTTACCGAGACCAACTGTATCTCCCCCTGGTATAACCGCGGCAAAAACCTATGGACGCTTCCCGACCACCGCTCAATGTCTATGCCCGCATCCAGCGACCTTAAAAACATGTACGCGGCATACGGCAATCAGCCTCAGCGTCCCAATGCCGGATATCATTACTTCCTGCAATACACTGATGCTGACGGTAGATACGTCACCAGCGAATACGTAGATAATTACATCTCGTCCTACGGACCCACCTATGCGGACCTCACCATGAATTATCTTTCGGACGACGGCAAGATCAAGGTCTCTTACAGACACATTGAAATGCCTCAGACCGACGAGAACCGCTCATATTATGAAATGACCTACGAGATACTCGACACCGTTGAGATCGACAATTTCCGCGAGGACTTCTCATTCTATACCATGACAGGCTTCCTCAACTACAAAAAGGTCGGTTATCTCAGCAAATCCGGCACTCCCACTATCAGAGACGTAAATACCAAGGTCGATAAGCCCCTGCCCCTGGTTTTAAGCAAGGAATGCCCCTACTTCTCGCTCTTCTATATTCCCAATCAAAAGGAATATTCCAATCTGTCATTCCTTATTTATAACTCGGAATTTATTATGGGCGGCGAAAGAGTTGACGCTAATTTCGTTGTAATGGATCAGTATATGGCTCTTCGCCTCTCCCTTGACATCGACGGTAAGGTCACGCTGAAGAAGGGTGACAAATTCACCATCAATTGCATTATAATGCCTTGGGGCGGCGGATACATCACCGATGACGACCGGCAGTATCACCCCATGGACGACATAAACGTTCAGAACGTTCGTCTCAACACGCTTCTCAATCCCTTCAAGGCAACGCCCGTTGAAAATTGCGAAACGGTTGAAAGCGTATTTATCCCCAGAGTCAAGTCCACCGACGGCAAGAGCGCTACCTTCACCGTTTCGGGTGGATGTGACATCGATCCCGAAAATCCTGATTCGGTCAACGTAACAGTAAGAGCCGACGGCTTCGACACCCTTGCGCGCATCAAGGTCGAAGAGCTTGTGGACGGCACGTGGACGGCATACGAGGTATCCTCGAGCAGCAATCCCGGCTCAAGTGGAAGAGGCTTAGATTACGACGGATATCAGGTACACTACGACGGCGACGGCACGTACGGCTATTCCTTCGTAGTTACGGTCACCGACGGCGCGGCAAGGACCTTCCGAGTCGTGGCAGAATAACGTTAACAATATGAGAACATACACACAAAAAAACAAAACCGAAAGGAAAAAAGCATGAAAAAGAAGATCATTTCTTTAATCTCCCTCCTTCTCTCGGCTCTTATGATTCTCGGTGTTTTGGCAGCCTGCACCGAAAACATACCCGACGAGACTCAGGAAAGCGAATCAGAGCAGAGCGAAAGCTCCGAGCGCCCCGGCAGCTCTGAAACCGAAAAAGAAACCGATAATAAGAACGGTTTCCTTCCCGACGAAGAAACGGTGGTTGCTCCCACAGGCGATTACGCCGATCTTATCCACCATTCAAATTCTCTGAAAAACGGTATCACCTCCTATTTCGACGAAGGTGAAAGACTTCATTATACCGTTGAAAACAGAAATATGAATCTCCATTACCCTCTCACCGCAGATGAACAGCGCCTCCTTACCCTCAAGAACAAGGCAGGAAACGCTTTCATTGAGAGCACCATGGACGTTTATATCAAAATGCAGGGCGGCAACACCTACTACTCGTCCCAGTCTCAGAGAAGTGCCATCGCCAATCTCTACCGTTACGGATATTACTACTATGACGTACACTTCTACGATCAGGATTTCGTAAACAAGCTCGAGATCACCGACACCAAAAAGATCAGCCCCGCTCTCTTTAACAAGCACACCAACATGAGCGGCATCGAGGTCAAGGACGGAGTTCTCTATACCACTATTGAGTCTCCCTATGACCCCCAGATAAGAGCTGAAAAAATGAAGATCGACGCCTCTAAATTCAACTCTATCCGCATTACCATGAAATCGGTATCAACGTCAACCGTCAATCTTTACATTATTGCCGGTGAGCACGAAAGCTTCAGCGAGGAACAGAAGGTCGACTTCAATATCACTCCCGACGGACAGTACCACACCTACATCGTTGCGCTTGACGAAGGCATTATTGCCGATTATTCCGGCACCATATCCGGTATGCGTCTCGACTTCAACGGCTCCGTAGGCGACACTATCGAGATCAGCGAGATCACTGCAGTAAACGTTTCCAACTGCGGTGCTCCCAACGTCAGAATGGATAGAAACTTTCACACTTATACCGATAAGATGTACCAGACCATCCGTCTTATGGCTCTCTCCGAGGTCAACAACATCGAAGAGATCGGTATGGTCACCAGAATCGCCAAAGACAAGGTCAACGCTCTCGTAGTCAAGGACAAGAACGGAACCAAGAACTCTATCGAGGGTATCGATTGGGACAGTGCTGAATACATTGGCTTTGATATAAAGGATGCGGGCGTATTCGGATACATAATGCCCGACCACGCGCCCAGCGGTAAGATGACCGTCACCGTTGAAGGCGACTATTACGTGATCCTTCAGACAACAGCTCCCGAAAACGGAACACTCAAGGCTCCCATTCCCGCCACCTCCAATAAGGATAAGGTCGTTATCGATTTCGTGGGCACCAGTACCGATCCTTATCATTCCGAAAGCGAATTTGATTTCGGTCAAAGAATTTACACCGATGACTCACACGATCTTGACAAATTCATTTGTGAGGCAGAGCTCGAGCGCAACCCCATTCCCTCCGAGAACATCGTTATCGACGAGACCAAGTCTCCCGGATCCACCTTTGACGGATACGATCCCCTTCGCGGTATCTATTGCTTCACCGTAAAGGAAAACATAAGCTTCCATCAGGGCTACTACTATCAGCAGAATAAGCACTGCCCCGTTTCCTTCAAGATCACAGGCGACGATAAGGACAGAAGCATCTACGTTCTTGCCTACTCCTTTGCCACCAGTATTGAGTGCTCGGCAATCCTCGATAAGAACGATATGATGCTCCCCATCCCGCTCGAGGTATCCAAGAACTTCTCCAATGAGTTTGAGGAGCCCATCTACGCATGGGGCGATATCCGCTACAGCGAGGTAAGATTCCCCATGCTCATCAACGCGGGCGAGAGCCAGGAGCTCACCGTTCTTCACCTCTATCAGAACTGGGGACAGTATCCTCTCAAGCAGTTGTCCTCCATTCAGTTCTTTGCTCCCTACTACCACCTCTCCACCGGATGCTCCGAGTCCAACTGTATCGCTTCTTATTACGTTTACAATAAGGACCTTCAGACCCTTCCCGACCACAGAGCAATGTCCGCTCCCATATGGGACGTCGATCCTCAGCATACTCAGGGCGGATACCACTACTGGCTCCAGTATACCGATAGCAACGGTAACTATGCCGCAAGTGAGGACAAGGTAAACATTATCAACTCTGCAGGCCCCACATACGCTGACATCGATCTTACCTACCTCTCCGACGACGGAAAGATCAAGGTTACATACAACCATATGGAAATGCCTCAGACTGATGAGAACAGAACCTATTATCAGATGAACTACGAGGTTCTCTCCGACGTCAGCTTCAACGATTTCAGCCGCGACTTCTCCTTCTATTCGGCTCACGGTCTTGGCGGAAACTATGACCACATCGGTTATCTCGATGAAAACAACGACAGCAAGATAGTTGATACCGGAAAAGATGGTCAGGAAACCGTATACAAGCTCGGCAACGAGTTCCCCTATTTCGATATGTTCGAGATCTCCGAGGGTAGAGGTAAGGACGATTACGTTAACCTCTCCTTTATGATCTTCAGCTACGATTTCACCATCGGCGGACAGAAGATGGATCCCGGCTTCGTGATCATTGACAAGAACTACACCGTTCGTCTCTCCCTCGATCTCGGTGCTGTGACCCTCAAGAAGGGCGACACCTTCACCATCAATGCGATCCTGATGCCTTGGGGCTCTCAGGAGACCAATTACAATTCCCGTACTCCCGACAAGAACGTTCTTGACGTTATCAAGTACAACATCAAGAATCCTCTCAAGGTAACTCCTATCGCCAATGCAGAAGCTATGGAGACCGTATTCCTTCCCAAGGTCAAGTCTACCAACGGAAAGACCGCTGAATTCACCATTTCCGGCGGCAAGGGCAACACCTCCTTCCGCGTTTACGGATTTGAAAAGCTTACCGCACCCAAGCTTTACGAGCTTGTTGAGAGAGAGGTATTCAATGAGGACGGCACGATGACCACCTATACCGAGTGGGTGCTTGTCGACGTATCCTCCGCATACACCCCCGACTCCTACGGTAATGCTCACACATACGACGGATACGCAGTCCATTACGACAACGACGGAACCTACTCTTACTCCTTCGTAACCACCATGAAAGGCGGTAACCATAAGAGAACCTTCCGAGTTGAAGCCTCCGAGGACTTCCAGGGCTGGCCCGAGGTCGATCCCTTCATCCCCTCCTCCGACGTATTCTTCGATTCCACCAATATTCCCGAAACCATCAACACTAAGACCGGCACGGTTATAACCGAGGACGGAAAGAAATTCGTCAGAATTATGGGTAACGGTGCAGCTGGTGAGATCTGCCTCACCCTTCCCATCGCCGCACCCTCCACAGGCGACATTTTGGTTATCAAATACCGCATTCCTACCACAAATACCGTAGCCCACGATATCTTCCAGGCTTATATCAGCACCGAGAACGCAGAGCCCTCTGATCCCAACTACGCAATCGTCCGCACCGCTAAGCAGGACGGCGAATGGCACGTTATGGCTATCGACCTCTCGGAATACAACATGAAGACATTCCTTCCCAATGCCGACGGTACTTATAATACCAAGCACCTGAGACTTGACATCATCAACACCGGAGCAGATAATCCTCTCGGCGCTAACGATTATATCGATATCCAGTACATATCGATCTGCAAGACAATGGAAGATGTTGCTGAAATGAGCAGCGATATGGGATATATCGATCTCGTTCAGGGTGAGCTTCTGAGCAATAGCATTCCCCTTTCAAGCATTGGCGGCGGAAAGAGCGAAGCCGACTACTTCAACCTCTATTTCTCCGCAGATGCCCTGACCGGCAACACTCACAACGTTGGATTCGGTAAGATAGAGACAGCGACTGACAAGTCCTACGTTCGTTACTACGGCGACGGTAAGTCTCCCGAGGGTAGCATCTACGGACTTTACTCCGGCGGCACAAAGGTAAGCGGAAAATATTTCGTACTGAAATACCGCCTCCCCGAAAGCAACGTTGAAAATCCCAACCAGAGCTTTATCGAAATCTTTACCGCTACCAGCGGCGAAGGCCCCACCGGTGTCGGAGACCGCTTCAGCACCGAGACTCAAAATCGCCTTATCAAGGACGGCGAATGGCACGTGCTTATCCTCGATATAACCGACGCTGCGTCCATGACCGAGTATCAGCCCGACGCAAACGGCAATTACTGCGCGGCATATATCCGTTTTGACGTATTCAACGGTCAGATCATGTCCGAGAACTCCTATATGGATATTGCTTTCCTTGCAGTATGTGAGGACCCCTCCGAGTACGAGGCTACTCTCGACGGCGAGGGCGGCGACAATACCGATCCCGTAGATCCCGCATATCCCGATGCAAAATACTTCGACCTTTACATCTCCGCTGCAGATATCAGTGCATTGGCTAAGGGCGGCGCATTTGGCAACAACGTTCTCGCAGAGGACAGAAGCTATGTAAGCCTTTACGGTAACGGAAAAGCGGGTGAGGCATACTTCATGGCATACTCCAACGGCAAGAAGGTAACCGGACAGTATTTCGTAGTAAAATACCGTATCCCCACAACCAATGCCGAAAATCCCGACGAGGGTTATTTCGAGTTCTTCTCAAGTACTGTTGACGCAGGACCCGTAGGCCCCGGTGAAAATTCCAACTTCGCCCACACCCTTGGTGAAAACCTCCTCGTCAAGGACGGCGAGTGGCACGTGTTCGTGCTTGATATCACCACCAAGGGCGAGACCTGTAAGACCTACGTTGCAAATGCTGACGGCGAATACGTTGCGAAATTCATTCGTTTCGACGTATTCAACCAGATAATGAGCACCGATTCCTATATCGATATCGCATTCCTCGCAGTGTGCGACGATCCCTCGGAGTATCTTGCAAGTCTTGAAGCAAAAGCAGAATAATTATTAAACTCCAACGGGAAGCGAAATTCGCTTCCCGTTGGAGTTTTAAATAATCAAATATACGACTTTGCTCTCTCCAAATTGTTCTCTTCAAACTTAATAACCTCACGGACAAGCTTGAGCGCGGACTCGGAGACGCTGGTATTTTCATAGTCGCGGAGAAGCTTGATGCCGTCGGTAATACCCATAGTCGAGCCCTCAGCTACAAGCTGCGCAATATGGCTATCCGTTGAGTCGGTAAAGGTGCTCATCGCCATACCGATACCCGACCAAAGCTTTACCATAACGTTTTCTTCCTTAGCCTCCGCCCCCATCTCCTTGAGTCTCTTCTTTGCCTTTGCGGCAATACTCTCGTATCCGTTGAGCTGATCGGTAAGATCGGTCTTAAAATTGCTGTCACTTACCTTTCCAAGGAGCTTCACGATAGAATCGGAGCCCATTTTTACGTTTTTATATACCTGTTCAAGCAATTCTGCTTCTTTTGTCATAGTTTCCTGCATTTTTCGTTTCCTTTCAAAATAAAAATTGGATTTAACCATAGTTTTCTCCAAAAAAATCACTTTATACATAAAAAATCGGAAGACGTAAAAGTCTTCCGATTTTTTTAATTCATTATTTTCTTTTCTCTGATGTCGGTGCCAAGGAAAGGCAGAACCGTGTATTCTCCGAAAATTCGGCTGGTAATTCGATCCTGATACTTCTTTCTGAGCTCGTCGCGTGTGAAATTGGTATTTATAATGGTAGCCTTTTTCTTTACAAGTCGCGAATTCAGAAGATTGTAAAGGCTCGACGTACTGAACTGATTGATAAGCTCGGTTCCGAGATCGTCGATTATAAGCAGATCGCAGGAAAAATACTTATCGGTAACCGACTCTCTGTCAGCTCCGTGATCACCGAAACGGTCGGTCTCAAAATCAGCAAGCATATCAACGGCACCGGTATAGTACACGTCATTGCCCTTCTTCGCCACAACTCCACCGATTGCGCTTGAAATATGGGTCTTGCCAAGTCCGGTATTTCCCATCATTATAATACTTCCCGACTTCTCCGCCTCAAATCTCTCGGCATAAGCCTTTGCAATATCAACAATGGTCTTCATTCTGGGAAGCGCCTCGCCGCTATAGTAGCGCAGCTCGAAATTATCAAAGGTCTGGCTCTTGATAAGAGAGTACATTCCCGAAGACTCAAGTCCCGCGATTATCAGCTTTTCCTTCATACAAGCGCACATGCGGTAATCCACAACACCGGTGTCGCCGCACTTATCGCACTCGTATTTAACCTCGGTGTAATCGGCAGGATAGCCTGCGGACATCAGAATATCGGCTCTCTGCTTATTCAGCGCGACGTTCTCGGCTTCGATCGCCTCCAATGCCGCCTTGTCATTTTTCAAGGTCGCCTCAAATATGCGCATACCCGAAGAAGCGATAATAGCGTCTATCTTCTCTACCTCGGGAAGCTTTGCGTGCACCTCGGCACGGCGCAATCTCGCCGCGTCCTGCGCTCTCAAATACTTTCCGTCGTATTCCTGCTTTATCCTCGCGTAATTTTCTCTGTTAAATCCCATTTTCTTATCCCGTAAAATTCAAATTTTCAAATCATTCGCCAAGACTGCGCTTAACCGCCGCCTCGAAGAAGCTGTCGGTGTTAAAGCTACCCTCGGTCTGCTTACCCTCTCCGCTCTTGTAGGAATCCTCTATCTCCGAAAGAGCGCGAAGCCCCGCGGCATTCCATCTTTCAAGCACCGAATTTGCATAAGCAAATGAGCCCTTACCAGTTGCATCAGCCGTTACCTCGTAAGCCTTCTCGATGATCTCGATAGAATAGCCCATATCGCTGATCCAAGCGGATATAAATTTCTTTTCCTTGGTGGTAAAGGCTCTCTCTCCAACGCCGAACATACTTCTTATCTTGCCCTCGGCATCAGATGCCAGCTCGCGTCTCTTCAGCTCCTCAGCGAGCATCGCTCCGGTAGTTATTCCCTCGTCGTAAAGGTCAAATGCCAACTTTTCGGCATAGTGAAGAGTCTTCTTACCAAGCGACACACAGTAGGTCAAAAGCATCATTATGTATTCATAATCAAGCTCAAGGTAATCAACAAGCCCCATAAGCACGTTGATCTCCTTGAGATTGAAGACCTTACCCATTATATGCTGACATTCGTCGATAAGCGCGGCGGTCTCTTGTCTCGTTTCAAGTATGTTTGAAAGCTCCTCCGAGGAGTATCGGGGAAGCTCGTCCGCGCTGCGAAGCTTTTTTGTCGTTGGAGCAACTGTTGTGATGTTGTCGCCTACCTGAACCGTCTTCACCTCGATCTTGTTCTCTTCCGCAGGCTTATCGGTATCCTGAGTCTCGGCAGACTTGTCGTCGCCCTGCTCAATAACCCCAGCGCCGCGCCAGAAGGAAAGCGATTCCCTTACAGCGTCCTCCGAGCAAGCGGTCTGCTTTGCAAGCTTTTTCGCATCTGCGCTTCCGTTTGCCGCGCAGAGAGCTACAAGAACCTTCAAGTCAACCTCTCCCGCTCTTGAAAGCGCGGAGAGAGCGCCCTCCGGAATAACGGCTACCTTATTTCCGTAATTAATTCTATATTTCATCAGCCTTCACTATCCTCTTCGTCGTCGGGAATGCGCCAGAGCGAGGGCTCGGAATCGTTTCCGGGCTCGATCTCAACGGGCGTTCTCTCATATCCTTCGTTTCTGCAAATACGGCAATTCATTATCATCAGCGAGTCGCCAAGGTGCACGTTTTCAACTATGATCTCGTCGTCGCTATAATCGAGCTCAACGCCCATATAGTTCCAAAGTCCCTTCATACCAAGCTTTACGCATCTTGCGGCAATATCCTTTACCAAAGGCTTAGGACAGGCAATAACGGCAATATCCACCTTGTTTTCTGCGCAAAACTCCTCAAGCTGATCAATAGAATACACGGGAACACCGGCGCAATCCTTGCCCTCCGCCTCGTTTCCGGTATCGAAGAGCGCGCGAATGTCAACACCGCGCTTTTCGAACATCGAAAGATGAACCAGCGCGCGGCCAAGGTCACCGGCACCTATAATTACCGCCTTGAATCCCGCAGAAACACCGAGTATCTCGCTTATCTTTGCAAAAAGATAGTTGACGTTATAGCCGTATCCCTGCTGACCGAAGCCGCCGAAGCAGTTAAGGTCCTGACGGATCTGCGAGGCGGTAACGTGCATCATGTTAGCAAGCTCGCCCGAGCTGATCCTGGTCTTTCCTCTTGCGATAAGCTCACAGAGGTAGCGGTAGTAGCGGGGGAGTCTTCTGATGACCGCAGGTGAAATGCTCTGTCTCTCGACGTTCTTATTCAGATTCTCATTGCCAAAATCATTCATATTTTATCTTCCTTAAGCTAAAAAATTCGAACTAAAATTTACAATTTGTTTTAATAAAAACCGTTATATTTTTACCTGATTTTTTTATTTTTTCAATACCTTTTGAGTTTTCAACATATCAAAATCGCTCCGATTTATCCACAGTTTCCACAGATTTATCCACAAAAACCCTTGACAAATAAAGGAAAAACTTTTTTCGTGTGCGAATAATTATACATTTTTATCGAAAACTGTCGGCAAAACGGGTGACTTTTCAACACCTGTTGAAAAGTGATGTGGAAAACTGCTTGTTCATATATCGAACAAAGTTTCACCCTTTTAAAGGTCATCGGAAGCGGACGCATTAAGTGACGTATCCGCAAAATTACCCGCAAGAAATTCAAAGCAGCCTGATACGGCTATCATTGCGCCGTTGTCACCGCAGAGCGATCTGGGGGGTACCACGAATTTTACCTTTTTCTCACGACAAAGCCTTTCAAGTGCCGCGCGCAGGTGAGAGTTAGCCGCAACGCCACCGGCAAGCACCAGTGTATCAAGCCCCGTCTCGTCAAGTGCCGCGCCCGTCTGCTTGACTATCGCCTCAACAATTTTCGCGGTGTATGATGCCGCAACGTCTGCACGGTTTATAGGCTCGTCCTTCTGCGCCGCAGAATTGAGATAATTGAGCGCGGCGGTCTTGATTCCGCTGAAGGAGAAATCGAGAGTGTGCGCCAGCGCGGGCGACGGAAGCTTTATAGCCTTGGAGTCTCCCTCGTATGCAAGCTTATCAAGAGCCGCACCGCCGGGGTACGGCATGCCGATAACTCGTCCGATCTTGTCAAACGCCTCGCCTGCCGCATCGTCTCTCGTAGTTCCGATCTCGCGGAGAGTCAGGTGATCCTCGCAGACGTAAATCGAGGTGTGACCGCCCGACACGACCAAAGATAAAAACTTGGGCTTCAGCTCCTTGTCGGTGAGATATGCCGCCGAGATATGTCCGTGTATGTGATTTACCGACACCAAGGGTATATTGTTTGCAAAAGCCAGGCTCTTGGCGAAATTTACACCCACCAGCAACGCGCCGATAAGTCCGGGGTGAGTGGTCACCGCTACACAGTCCAGATCCTTCAGAGTAATTCCCGCCTCACTGAGTGCCTCGGTGGTAATAGACGACACCGCCTCAATGTGGGCGCGGCTGGCTATCTCGGGCACAACGCCGCCGTAAAGACGGTGGGTCTCGATCTGCGAAGCCACGATATTTGATCTTATTTCAAACACTCCGTCACGGTACTCGACAATAGCCGCCGAGGTCTCGTCGCAGGAGCTTTCCATTCCTAAAATATACATAAGAGTCCTTTGATCTTGTAATTATTTAATGCGAAGCACCATAACAAGAGCCGCTTCGGTGGGTTTTTTGTAAAAATCCTTTCGCTTGCCCTCAACCTTGAAGCCAAGAGAAGTGTAAAGCTGTATCGCCGCCTTGTTGGATTCTCTCACCTCAAGGGAGACAGAGTCGAGACGGTTGTTCTTCGCGTACTTGATAAGCGCCTCAACCACGGCTTTTCCGTAACCCATGCGACGAAAATCGGGATGAGTGGCTATATTGGTGATCTGTCCCTCGTCAACGGCAACAAGCATTCCGCCGTATGCGCAAACGATTCCGTCCTTACGGCAGACCATACCTACACCTATGCCCTCCTTAGTAAGGAGCTCGAGGCTTTTAGCACTCCAAGGCTCGGCAAAGCAAAGTCTTTCAAGCTCTGCGGCGCCCTCAAGATCATCGGCCGTCAGCTTTTCGGGGTGGATGCGTGAGCGCTTCTGTTCCCCGTTTATATTCTTATTTTCTTCCATATCTTCGTTTTCCTTGTGATTATTTATCAATATCCGAACTTACCCGAAAGCGAATCGTCGTCCTCTATCCAGTCGGAGACCGAAATGACTCTGTATTCGTCCTTTGTATCGCGAACGACTACGGTTTCAATACCGGCATTGATTATCTGTCTCTTGCACATCATACAGCTGTTGGTTCCCGCATAAAGCGAGCCGTCAGCAGGGTTAACGCAAACCATATAAAGGGTCGCGCCAAGCATTCTGTCACGGGGCGCGGCGATTATAGCGTTAGCCTCAGCGTGAACCGAGCGGCAAAGCTCGTATCTCTCTCCCCTCGGGATCTTCAGCTCCTCTCTGATGCAGAAGCTGATATCGGTACAGTTCTTTCTGCCTCTGGGCGCACCGTTGTAGCCGGTGGAGACGATAACGTCATCCTTTACGATGATCGCGCCGAAATGGCGGCGCATGCAGGTCGCTCTTTCAGCAACCGTCTCTGCAATATCAAGATAATAGTTGGCTTTTGAAACTCTGTCGATCATTTTTACCTCCGGGCGAAACCTTCAAATGGACACAATTTCGCATTTTAAATATAGTTATATTTATTATACATTAAAAATGATCAAAAATCAATAGCTTTGCGAAAATTGCCGAAAATAGTTTTTAACGCGACATTTTACTCGCCAAAGACATATACTGTAACGAGGCTCGAAGCCTCAAAACGGTAGTATCGGAGAAACAAATTATGATATACGATAGATCATACCGCTCCGCCACGGTATGTACTGCCGTGACGGGAACAATGACAATGGCGCTCAAGGCGCAAAGGGCGCTTGCCCGTGAAGCGATACCTGCAAATACCGTCAAGGTCAGCAAGAGCACCGGCAATACCGGATGCATCTACGGCATAGAATTCGATTGCTCGCTTATGGGAAGCGTGCGATCGGCTCTCACTAACGCAGGAGTTGAGGTTAAAGAGTATTTGAGGTAATTATAAATTGGTGTTTGTCGGGGTGATCGTGTCGTGGGGGGGGGGGGGGGGGGGGGGGGGGGGGGGGGGGGGGGG
>JBGVHJ010000082.1:0-31255 GCA_045122255.1 Eubacteriales bacterium
AGAGGCTAATGGGGAACCCTTTTTTAAGTAAAAAGGGTTCCGCACCTCCCAAAAACCTTCAAGAAAAACAGTCTGAAATACAGACGGTTTGTTTTACTGAGCAGTGAGGTCAAAACCTCGAATAAGGGCAATAATGCGGATGTATTATTTTCCTTATTTGAAGTTTTGAAAATCTTAGAAAGGGATAATCGTGAATAAGAATATATACGAACAAACGGGACGTATCTTTGACATTCAAAGATATTCGTTGCACGACGGTCCCGGAATCAGAACTATCGTCTTCCTCAAGGGCTGCTATCTCCGTTGCAGATGGTGCTGCAACCCCGAATCTCAGGAATATAAAATTCAAGAGATGACCCGTGGCGGAAAGACCGAGATAATGGGCCGCGACGTGACCGTAGAAGAGGTCATGAACGAAATTATGGGCGACCGCATCTATTACGCGCGCAGTGGCGGAGGAATCACTCTGTCGGGCGGCGAATGTATGGCTCAGCCCGAGTTTGCCGAGGCATTGCTTCGCGCCACCCACGATTACGGCTTCAATACCGCAATCGAAACAACGGCTTTTGCCGACAGAGAGGTAGTTATGCGCCTGCTTCCCCACGTTGACCACTTTTTGATGGACATCAAGCACATGGACAGCGCCAAGCACAAGGAGTTTACCACTCAGCCCAACGAAAAAATACTTGAAAACGCTAAATATATCGCAGAAAACGCAAATCATCTGATAATCCGCGTTCCCGTAGTGCCTACCTTTAACGCGACACCCTCTGAGATCGCAGATATCGCAAGATTTGCCGCAAGCCTGCCTAACGTGACCGAAATGCACCTGCTTCCCTACCACCGCTTAGGTCAGGATAAGTATACGGGTCTTGGTCGCACCTATCTGCTGGACGGCATCGCGCCCCCCACCGCCGACACTATGAATATGCTTCTTGCGGCGGCGCAAAGCGCGGCACCCCGTTTGCAGATACAGATCGGAGGATAACGGCGACTTCGTCGCAATGATATCACGCTCCGCGTGATGAAATCCACCCTCGGTGGATGAAATCTTGCAAATTGCAAGATGAAATCCGCGCAAGGCGCGGATGTAGGAGGAAAATTATGTCTCAAAATTTTGAATTTCAAGATAAAATGCGAATAGTGCAGGAGCTGGTTCCCGGTCGTCAGATCACCCTGGCTCACATTATCGCAAATCCCGACCCTACGCTTTATCAGAAGCTGGGTCTTGATCCCAAGCTGGATTACGAGCACGCGGCTATCGGCGTGCTTACCGTCAGCCCTGCAGAGACCGCGGTAATTACCGCCGATATCGCCCTTAAATCCTCGGGCGCAGACCTCGGCTTCGTTGACCGCTTCTCGGGCACGCTTATCATCACGGGCAAGGTAGCCGAGGTAGAGGCTTCCTTTACCGCTATCACCGAGTATTTCCGCAACGTGCTCAAATTCTCGGTTTGCGAAATGACTCGAACATAATGAAAAAGCTCATTTTGATGGGAAGAGTTGCCGCAGGCAAAACAACTCTCACCCAAGCCTTGAAGGGCGAGCAGATACACTACTGCAAGACTCAGTACATAAATTACATGGACACCATCATCGACACCCCCGGCGAGTACACCGAGGTGCACACCTTGGCGGCGGCATTGGCGGTATATTCCTACGAAGCGGACGTTATCGGACTTGTAGTCAGCGCAAACGAGCCCTTCTGCGTATTTCCCCCCAACTGTGTCCACCACGTCAACCGCGACGTCATCGGCATTATTTCGGGCATTGATAAGGAAGATGCCAATATCCCCCTTGCCGAAAGATGGCTTCAAAATTGCGGACTCAAAAAAGAAAAAATATTCTACGTCAGCTCCTATACACGCGAGGGGCTTGATACCATAATCGATTATCTTAACCAATAATAAACAATTCGGAGGCTTGCGTGAAAGTTATTTCCAATCTGTAATGAAATTAACTGTTTCACGCGCCAATTTTGCCCGTTGGGCAAAATTTATCAACATTATTTATGCCGCCGAAAGCGGCGGAATGGAGATGTTATGGCTCAGACAAAAACCATCTGCTTCGCCAACAACAAGGGCGGAAGCGGAAAATCCACTACCTGCGCTAACGTAGGATACTCAATGAGTACTCTCGGCAAAAAGGTACTTCTTATCGACGCTGATATGCAGATGAATCTCACCCTGCAATTCTTCGACGACGAGCAGTCTCTTGAGATGGCTAAGAGCCCCAAAAACCTTTATACCGGTATCGTTGAGCAAAAGGATCTCACCGATTTCGTCATTCCCACCGAATACGAGGGACTCGACCTTATCCCCTCGTCAACTCTTATGAGCGGAATCGAATTCCAGCTTTTCACCAAGTGGCAGAGAGAATTCATTCTCCGTCAAGGTCTTAAAAAGATCAAGGAATCGGGAAAATACGATTACATACTTATCGACGCGCCCCCTACCCTCGGTTGCTGGGTGATGAACATTATGTGCGCATCCGATTATCTTATCATTCCCGTTGAGGCAAGCCCTTGGGGACTTTTCGGTCTCGCCAATATGTTCGAGTTTTACGAGCAGGTCAAGCTGATCTCTCCCTCCCTCGATATCCTCGGTATCGCTATTACCAAGGCAAGCGAGAGAAAGAACTACTTCAAGCAGACGGTCGAAACCCTTTCAAGCCTCGACAACGTAAGACTTTTGTCGTCGATAATCAGAATCGACTCGACCATCGAATGGTCACAGGATAACAGCAAGCCCGTTATGGCTTATAAGAAGACAAGCCGTGCGGCTCAGGAATATATGGATATGGCACAGGAGGTTATGAAATATGCCGATAGGTAAGGATAGCATCACAAAAAGAGTAGCAAAGCAGACCGAAGAGAAGATCGCGCCCGAGCTGGTTGCAACCACCGCCGCCGCTCCCGCAGCTAAGAAGACTCCCGCAAAGAAGACTACTACTTCTACCACCGAGAAGAAGACCACCGCTGCCAAGAAGCCCGCAGCAGCTAAAAAGCCCGCGGCACCTAAGGCAGAGCCCGTAAAGGAAGCTCCGGTTGTTGAGACCGCAGTTCTCGCAAACGTCTCCCCCGAGACCGTTGCCGCGGTGATCGGTCACAAAGAGGACGCAAAATACGAAAAGATTCAGATCGGACAGAAAATGCCTGATTTCTTGCTTTAATAAAATCAAAAATGGAGAGCCTTGGCTCTCCATTTTTTGTATTATATCGGCATTTTTGACTAAAATTTTGATTTGTATGGGCGCGGGGGAGACGGCTTAACATCTATCATCCATAGAAACGTAATTTCTCGGCTTAGCAATACACTTATATCCGGGACGGATGATCTTATTTGACGTGCAATACTCCTCCATACGGTGAGCACACCAGCCGGCAACGCGCGCTATGGCAAAGAGAGGGGTATACATCTCTTCAGGAATGCCCAGCATACGGTAAACCAGACCCGAATAAAGGTCAACGTTTGCACACATATCCTTATCAATGCCCTTGTATGCCTTGAAGAGCGTAGGCGTAATGGTCTCGATCTTTTCAAGCAGCTCGAAATCGTCGCCGTATCCCTTTTCGTAGGCGAGCTTTTTCGCATAGGTCTTCAGCATCACCGCGCGAGGATCGCTCTTGGTATATATCGCGTGACCCATACCGTAGATAAGTCCCGAGCCGTCGTTTGCCTCGCCGTTGAGGATCTTCAGAAGGAATGACGATACCTCGTCCTCGTTGTGGATATCCTGAACGTTTGCCTTTATGCAATCGAACATCTCCTGAACCTTGATGTTCGCACCGCCGTGACGTGGTCCCTTAAGCGCTCCAACCGCGGCAGATATCGCAGAATAGGTATCGGATCCCGAGCTGGACAGTACACGGCAGGTAAAGGTCGAGCAGTTACCGCCTCCGTGCTCGGCGTGAACAACGAGAGCGAGATCAAGAAGTCTTGCCTCCTCCTCGGTATAGCTCTTGTCGGGTCTTAGAACTCGCAAAAAGTTCTCGGCGGTGGAAAGATTGTCCTTGGGGTTGTGGATGTTGAGGCTCTTATCGTTAAAAGCGTTCTGATATACCGCATAGGATTGCGCCGCGATGATAGGAAGCCTTGCCAAAAGCTCCATGCTCTGATGAAGCATATTTTCAAGACTTGTGTCGTCGGGATTGTCATCGTAGGCATAAAGAGCCAAAACCGAGCTTGCGATCTTGTTCATTATAGAGCGCGAGGGCGCCTTCATAATGATATCCTCGGTAAATCTCGGTGGGAGTCTCCTGTATGCCGCGAGAATATCGTTGAACTCGAAAAGCTCCTGCTCGGTAGGCAGATGCCCGAAGAAAAGCAGGAAGGCGCATTCCTCAAAACCGAATCTTCCCTCTTTTACGAAATTATTTACAAGCTCGCTGATCTCATATCCTCGATATTCAAGCTTTCCCTCAACGGCGCACTTCTCGCCCTCGTTCATAATATATCCGTGAGCGTTACCGATCCTCGTTACACCTGCGGTAACACCGGTTCCGTCGGCTTCGCGCAGACCCTTTTTTACCCTGTAGTTGTCGAAAGCCGCCTTGGGTATTACGTAGGTGCTTCTGGCATCGTCAAGCATCGACTGAAATTCTCTCTCTATCTCTTCATCGTGATCGCTTGAATGATTCTTAGAATAAAGCTGCATATTATAAAACCCCCTTCATAATATGATTAATATTAAGTATTATACCACTGAATAGGCAGATTTTGCAATTAACAAATTGTAAACTTTCATAATATCGGACAATTTATTTGAGAAATTGACAGTTTTGCAAGAATTTGAGCCTCGTGTTTCACTTTTCGTGGCGTTTTTGCAATTCACACGCCAAATTCATTCATATTTTACTCTTCAGATCGCATTTCGTACCCGAAATTGCAGAAAATTTATTCTGCGCTTCACGTTTTCTCCTTCTATGCAAGTAAAAGCATTGACAATTTGCAATTTTTGCTTTATAATAATTACGTAAAAAGCACGGTTGGAAGCAACCTGAGACATCCGCGACAAATACGTGCTCCCCGTCCGATCTTCGACTCAGGTCTTACAGATGAAGCGGAAAATATCCCGAAGGTAAAGGATTGAAAAGCTATTATGATAAAAGAATTTTTTCCCGACGGCACAACCCCCGTTGACGCTTGGTTTTACGATACTCGCGTCCCGACGCTCTCAGAGCTTGGCAAGCAATATATAATAACCGATTTCGGCGCACAAGCCGACGGTGGCATCTGTACCGACGAAATACAGACCGCCATCGATACCGCCCACAAGATGGGGGGCGGTGTTATTGTCATACCCAAGGGAGCATTCAAGTCAGGTGCGCTCTTTTTCAAGGCAGGCATCAACCTCTACCTCGAGGAGGGCGCTACGCTTATTGGCAGCGACGATATCTCTGACTATCCGCTCTGTGAGACGCGCATCGAGGGACAATGGCGACTTTACTTTCCGGCCCTCATAAACGCAGATTGCAACGACGGCTTTACCCTGTGCGGCAAAGGTACAATCGACGGCAACGGACTAAAAGCCTGGAAAGCCTTCTGGCTTCGTTGGCAGTGGAACAAAAGCCTTTCCAATCTTGACGAGCAACGCCCAAGATTGCTGTTCGTGTCCAACTCAAGCAACGTCACAATAGCAGACGTTACTCTGCAAAATTCCCATTTCTGGACGACCCATATCTACAAGTGCGATCACGTCAAATATTTGAACTGCAAGATTTTAGCTCCCCACGCGCCGATATTGGCGCCAAGCTCCGACGCCATAGATATCGACGTCTGCCACGATGTGCTGATAAAGAATTGCTATATAAACGTCAACGATGACTCAGTAGTACTGAAGGGTGGCAAGGGTCCCGATGCCGCGTCTCTCCCCGAAAACGGCGAAAATTACAATATCCTCGTTGAGGATTGCCGCTACGGATATTGCCACGGTGTACTTACCTGCGGCTCGGAATCGATACACAATAAAAACGTCATAGTCCGTAATTGCCAAGTAGACGAGACCATTTATATGCTCTGGTTCAAGCTCCGCAACGATACCTCCCAGCACTACGAATTCGTCCGCATGGAAAATATCACCTGCAATAGAGCAAGAAGCTTTATAAACCTTAACCTTTTCGGTGAGCAGAAATATGACGGACTTTCCTCTCGCGTAAATAACGTAACCCTGAAGAATTGTTCCTGCGATTGCGACGTTTTCTATGACGTAACCGTTGCCGAGGGCAGAACAAGTGCCTGCGACTTCACTTTTGAAAATATTGAAATAAATTGCCGCGAAAGCCGTTTTGACAAAGAGCTTGTGGCAAATACTAAGGTCAAAAGTGTTACCGTCAACGGTGAAAAAATATGATTCTACTCTGAGTAGAGTCAAAAACTCCCCAATCAACCACCGGTGTGTAGACTTTACGCCCAAAATCGTTTATACTATCCTCAGAAAGGAGAAGACTCATATGGATCAGATCAAGATTGGCGCTTTCATCGCAGAGCGCAGAAAAATGAAAAATCTGACACAGGCGCAGCTATCCGAAAGGCTGGGTGTCACCGACAGAGCCGTGTCAAAATGGGAAACAGGCAGATGTCTGCCCGATTCCTCTATCATGCTTGACCTTTGCCGTGAGCTTGGGATAAGCGTAAACGATTTACTTTATGGGGAGGTTATTACTATGGAAAACTTTAACGAAAAATACGAAAAGCAGCTTTTGGAGCTGGTAAAGCAAAAGGAAGAGGCCGACAAAAATCTTTTGAGGCTCGAAATAGTCCTGGGAATTCTGTCAACCATCATTTTGCTCGTTCCCACCTTTATTGCCGCATACGCGTCGGGGCTTGAGGATTGGCAAAGAATATTGATCGTGTTCTCAGGTTTTATTCCCGCCGTCGTCGGCTATATATTCTGCCTGAATATAGAGCGCACCGCGGGATATTACGAATGCAAGCACTGCCACCACAAATACGTGCCCACCTATAGCAGTGTGATGTGGTCGATGCACGCGGGCAGAACAAGATATATGAAGTGTCCCAAATGCGGTCAGAAATCATGGCAGAAGAAGGTAATTAAAAAAGGTTAACAAAAAGGCTGATGCAAAGCTTTTCGAGAGCTTGCCTCAGCCTTTTTGTATTTAATGTTTCATTATAAACTCTCTCGTCACTTTATTTAAGCACATATAAAGCATAGGGATAAGCGAGATCGCAGTTCCCACCGCAAACACGATATAGAGTGGGAATATCTCACCGAGACAGCCGTATATCACGGTGGAAAGCGCGCTACCTCCAATGCTCGCAGATTGGATAAAGCCCAATATCGCTCCTCGGTTTTCCTCCGGTAGGGCGAGCATCAGCGACGCGTTGAACACCGTATTGCCCGCGCAATTGAGGAAGGCTCCTAAAAATACGAAGATGCAGGTCAGCCAGAAGATATTTGAAAGATATGCGCCAACCATAAATAAGACCGATGTGGAAAATCCTACGGCAAGTATCAGAAATCTCGTCTTAGGCTTGAATTTAACCACACCCAGCAAAAGCACGCAAATAAGGGATGCCGCCGTCCATATAGCCATTATGTATCCGTATTTGTCCACCGAAAAGCCCTTCTCCATACAGAAAGGCAGCACCAAGGTTAAGCATCCCGCGCCCAGAAGATTTATCATCAGTGCCGCGGGCACAAAAAGGCGTAGACACCGATCGGAAAATATAGTCTTGATAGCAGTCCTTGAATCCTTTAAAATACCCTTGACCGAAACGGCATTTCCCTGCTGAACGGTTTTTGGAACCGTGACGAACAGCTCGGTCACTGCCGAGTAAAGATTGCTCATTCCGTTGAGTATTACAATAGTCGGCACACCCAAAAAGGCAACCATAGCGCCGCTGAGTGCCGAGCCCACAAGATTTATAAGCGAGTTCGTTCCCGAAAAGATAGACTGTCCGCGAACCATATCGTCGTGAGGAATGATATCTATCATCAAGGTGCTCATAGCGGGCGAATAGAATACGCTCCCGAGAGAGGCAAGAAAGGCTGCTATGAGAACTATCGGTGTGCTGAGCTCTCCCCAAAGCGCGAGAATACCCACCGTGAGCATTATGATCCCCTGCAAGGTATCCATTCCGACCATTACCCACTTGCGGTTGCATTTATCAACAATGCTACCGCAGAAGGGCGATAGAAACATGGTAACAAACATCGATATAGACGACATAATGCCCATAAGCGCGCTGGAGCCGGTCTGCTCATACACCCAGTAGCCGATAGCAACGCTGTACATAAGGTCGCCAAGGGTGCTTATAGCGTTACCCTGTAGCAATAAAATATAATCTTTATTCCACAACTTTCTCATACTAATAAATAATTATTTTAACATCTGTCAACGTTTACAACTATAAAATGATCGGGCTTTTGCTCCGATACGCATTTTTGAATTGCGTCGACGATCTCGGCATTGTCCCTTTTCATTTCAAAAGGAACGCTGATGTCAAAGAGCAGATTGGTGTGAGTCTTTCCCTTGACAAAGCGGAAATCGTGAATATCAAGTCTTTCATCTACCGTCTTCACGCACTCGATAACAAAAGACTTCATCGCATCGTTCTCGGCGTCGTCCACGACGATGGGGTCCATATGAATATTGGAAAGGATGCCAAGCTCACTGTTCAGCCTCTTTTCGATAAGATCGATCATATCGTGAGACTCGAAAATATCCTTCGAGCCATCAACCTCGATGTGAAGATTTGCAACAAATTTATTCGGTCCGTAGCTGTGCACAACCATATCGTGAATGCCGAGCGCGTCGGGAAATTCGGCAACTATGGCTTCAATTCCCTTTATCACGTCCTCGTTTGGCGCTTCACCTAAGATCGAATTCTTGGTATCGTTCAATATTTTAATGCCTGCGATAAAGATGACCACCGCAACGGCTATTCCCATATATCCGTCTATGTCAAAGCCGGTAAACTTGAAGATCAGCATGGCGATAAGCACCGCGGTGCTGGCTCCCGCGTCGGAAAGGCTGTCAGCCGCCGTCGCCTTCATGACCGATGAATCGATCTTTTTTGCTATCTTGCGATTGAAGAACACAAGCCAGAGCTTTGATGCTATCGATACGGCAAGAACTCCAACCATCAGCCAGATATTGGAGCCGTCGGTCTGCATTTCGGGATCAAGTATCTTCGAGAGCGACTCGCTGAAAAGATTCCAGCCCACAAGCATAATAAAGAAAGAAACTATCATGCTTGCCACGTATTCGATTCGCGCGTGCCCGAAGGGATGGTCGCGGTCGGCAGGCTTCGCCGCCATCTTGAAGCTGATCAGCGAAATTATCTGCGAGCCCGCATCGGAAAGGTTGTTGATACCGTCTCCGGCTAAGGATATCGCGCCGAACATAATGCCCACGGCTATCTTTCCCGCCGCCAAAGCTATATTAACGATTATTCCCACGATGCTGGCAAGGGTTCCGTACGATCGCCTTACCTCGGGGGATCTTATATTATCCCTGTCCTTTACGAACAGTCTGCAAAGTAACTCTGTCAAAAAACAAACCTCTCTTCTTTCAAACGTTTCGCAACGCGAAACATATCACTTGCGCGTAGCGCAAATATCACGTCGGTGCAAACCGACACATCACTCGCCGCAGGCGAATATCACCGACGGCTGCTTAGCAGTCGTCCATTCCCCAGTATTTGCGGTCCAGACTTCTGAACTGTATTGCCTCCGCTATATGCTCCGCACGAATAATATCGCTCTTGTCAAGGTCGGCGATCGTTCTCGCCACCCTCATTATTCTGTCGTATCCGCGCGCGGAAAGTCCCATAGAATCGTATGCCGAGTGCAACAGCTCCATGGCATCCTCATCCGCCTTGCAATATTTCCTGATTCCGGGAGAATCGAGCACCGCGTTGCAGGTGTATCCGTCGCCCTCCATTCTCTTTCGTGCGAATTCACGGGCTTCTATAACTCTCGCTCTTACATCTTCGCTTCTTTCAGCCATCTGCTTGTTGTCCGAAAGCTCCTCATAGGTAAGGCTGGGCAGCTCTATCTGAATATCGATTCGGTCAAGCATAGGACCGCTTATCCTCGATATGTATCGCTTAACGTCGATAGGCTTGCAGGTGCATTTTCTCGTAGGATGACCGAAATATCCGCATCGGCAGGGGTTCATCGCACCCACCAGCATAAAATTGCAGGGGAAGGTCACTCTGCCGTTGGCTCTCGTTATAGTAACCTTTCGGTCCTCGAGAGGCTGACG
The DNA here is from genome assembly GCA_045122255.1 of Eubacteriales bacterium. Taxonomy (GTDB): domain Bacteria; phylum Bacillota; class Clostridia; order Oscillospirales; family CAG-272; genus SVTX01. Next base: position 10,232 of record JBGVHJ010000082.1, read on the forward strand.
GAGCGCATCGGTGACCTGCTTCGGGAATTCGGGAAGCTCGTCAAGGAAAAGCACGCCGTGATCGGCAAGCGAGACCTCACCGGGAGTGGGATTTATACCGCCGCCCACCAACGAGACCGCGCTCATGGTATGGTGAGGCGAGCGGAAGGGTCTTACTGACAAAAGCGAAACTCCCTCGGGAAGCGTTCCCGCAACAGAGTGCACCTTGGTTGTTTCTATCGCCTCCGCGAAGGACAAAGGTGGCAAAATGGTCGGCAGACGCTTGGCAAGCATGCTCTTACCCGTGCCGGGAGGGCCAATGAGCAGAATGTTATGTCCGCCCGTTGCCGCGATCTCCATCGCTCTTTTCGCCTGCGCCTGACCCTTCACGTCGGAAAAATCTATGCAATAATTAAGCGCGGCATCGGAAAATCCGTTTCTGTCGTAGCTTACGGGAGTCAAAGGTTCGGTTCCGTTGAGATGGCAGACGATCTGGCGCATATTTTCAACGGCGTAAACGGTAATTCCCTCCACGGCCGCCGCTTCCATAGCGTCCTCGGCAGGTGCGTAAAACTCCTTAAATCCCGCATCTCTCGCCGCAACGCACATACAAAGCGCGCCGCGCACGTGACGGAGATTGCCCGAAAGAGACAGCTCGCCCACAAAGCACTTGTCCGATACGTCAATGTCACTTCTGACGATTCCCGCGCACTTCATAATGCCTAGCAAAATGGCAACGTCGTATGCCGAGCCCTCTTTTTTTCTGTCTGCAGGGGCAAGATTCAGCATAAAGGACATCTCGGGGAAACGGTATCCGCTGTTAACGCACGCCGTTCTGACTCTGTCCTTTGCTTCCTTTACCGCCGCGTCGGGCAGACCTACAAGCTCAAAATTAGGGAGTCTTGGCTGGGCATCAGCCTCAACCGTAACTATGTATCCATCAATTCCGAATATTCCCGCGCAAAAAATCGAAGATAACATTTTGACTATCCTTCCGTGTAATTATAACTATTAATCATAATTATAGCATATTTCGGCACGAAATACAACATAATAATTGAATAAAAATGCAACAAAAATGCAATTTTTTGGATAAATCAATGTTCGCAAGCCCCGGATTTCAATAATGTTGTCAAAATATTTACAAAAGCCGCCTCCAAAGTCTCGATTACCCTATTGACAACCGGCAATATTTGTTGTATAATTTAATATGTGTAAAATTGATTACTATACCCTATGGAGGTTCTATATGAAAAAGTTTGCATTGATTTTGCTCGCGGCTATGCTTGCATTGTCTCTTGTAGCATGTGCAGGTGACGAGGTTGAAGACGATAACTCCGGATCCGTATCCGACTATATGCAGTCCTCTCACGAGCACAAGATCGAAACCACAGATGAAAACGGCAACAAGATCGTTCTCGGTACCCTTACCTTTGAGGACGGCATCGGCGACACCGCTATAATTTCAGACTACGTAGGCACTCACAAGGCTCACGAGGTAACTGTTCCCGAAACCGTTGGTCCTAAGGACTCAGAGCGCAAGGTAGTAGCTATCGGCAAAGAGGCATTTTATTATTGTACCGCTCTCACCTCCGTTATAATCCCCGAGGGTGTTACCTCCATCGGCGACTATGCGTTTGCAGGCTGTACCGGTCTTAAGAGCATCACCATTCCCGCGTCTGTCGAGTCTATCGGCAAGGGTGCTTTCACCGGATGTACCGCTCTTGAAGAAATCAAATTTGCAGACGGCTCTAAGCTGACATCTATCGCTGATTACGCTTTCGATAAGTGCACCGCTCTTGCTTCCATCACTCTCCCCGAGGGTCTTGAGTCCATCGGAACGGTTGCATTCCGTGATTGCTCCGCACTTACTTCTGTTAAAACCCCCGCATCTCTCAAGTCTATCGGCGATATGGCATTCTACAATTGCGAAGGCCTTAATGCTGACGGCGCCCTTGATCTTTCCGCTTCTATCAACATTACCGTAACCGTTGAAACCATCGTTGACGAGACCACCGGCGAGACGACCGAGGTTGAATATATTGCCATCGGTGAGTTCGCTTTTGGCAACATCAACAAGTACTATATCAAGGTCCCCGCAGACGCTGAAAGCGGCGTAGCTAAATACGTTGCCGCTATGAACGAGCCCGGTGAGGTTGAAGAGCCTGAGGACGAGACCGAAGAAAGCACCGAGGAAAGCACCGAGGAAAGCACTGAGGAAAGCACTGAGGAAATCATCGAGGAAGATTCCGAGACCGAAAGCGAAGCAAAGGCTTGATCAATAAAATTAAATTAAATTATAAAAACCAGCATTGTCGGCAAAGACAATGCTGGTTTTATTTATTGTAAAAGCTTGCTCTCTACCGCAAGCACGACCGTCATTTCAGCGGAAAGGATAGAATCCGCGCATATGGTACATCCCGCCGCGCGCACGTGACCTCCGCCGCCGTAAAACGCGCATATCTCGGAAACGTCGAAATCGCAGGACGAGCGCATCGAAACGCGGAACCTGTTCTCTGCCGTAGGCTGCTTTATCACCGCCGCTACCTCGACTCCCTTCACGCAACGCGCCACGTCGATAAGCGTCTCAAGCGCCTCGTCATCGGCTCCGTACTGAGTTTTCAGGTCATACGGGAAGGTAATTATCGCAACTCTGCCTCCGAGATGAAGATTCATTCTCTCAAAGCCCGCGTGCTCCACCTGCATCTGTTTCAGCGTTTTGATCCCGAAAAGGCGGTGGTTTATATCCGCGCCGTCAACTCCGTGCTCGATCAGCCTTGCCGCCAAAAGATGCGTCTTGGGATTGACGTTGCTGTATCTGAAGCATCCGGTATCTGAGCTTACCGCGGTGTAGATAAGCCTTTCGACTTCTTTGGGCAATTTATCCCTGCCAAGCATTTCGCAGGCAAGCGATAGAATATCGTGAAGTATCTCTCCGCAAGCCGACGCGCCGGGGTCGATACAGTAATCGGCATATTGCACTCCCTTACCGTGATGATCTATCATAAGATCGATCTTATCCTTATATACGTCATACAGCGCTCCCAGCTGAGAGGGGGACGCCGTATCCACCGATACCGTAAGATCGGGCACAAAATCCTCGGGAATATCCGCCATATCAACGCTTTCCTGAGCGCCGTTCGGTATAAAGCCGAGTCTCTCGGGAAGCTCATCGGCGCAAACGCACACCGCTCTGCCGCCCATGCTCTCAACGAATGCCCGCAGAGCAAAAGCACTGCCTGCGGCATCGCCGTCGGGGTGAACGTGAAAAAGTATGAGCGCATTTTTAGCCTCCGAGATCAGCCTTGCAGCCTCCGATCTGGAAAGCTCTCTGTATGTGGCAGAGCTATCACTCATCGCCATTCTCTCCCTCTTCCTCGTCGGGATTGGTTATAGTGATGCCCTCAAGGATCTTGGATATCTTTGCACCGTATTCGATAGAGCCGTCCTCAACAAAGGTGATCTCGGGAGTGATTCGGAGATTCATTCTGCGAGCGATCTGTCCGCGGATAAATCCTGCCGCCGCGCGAAGTCCCTGCTTTATCTCCTTCTTGTCTCCCATAAGCGACGAATAATACACCTTTGCGAATTTAAGATCGGGTGTGACCTCTGCCGCGGTAACGCTGATGAACGCGCCCGAAACTCTGGGGTCCTTAACGTCGCGCAATATCATTGCCACTTCCTTCTGAAATTCGTCGTTTATTCTTCCCTGTCTGTATTTTGCCATATTTTCCTCCTGCCGCACAGCGGCTTTCTTAAATTATTGTCTTTATTTTGCTTTAATATACATTACCTGTCTCCGATAAGATCCACAAGAGACGTAAAATGATCCCCTTCCTTGACACCCACAAAGCTGACGTCGGCATAAAAAGGAACAAGATCCACGCTCACGCGCCCTTTTCTGCACTCATACGAAAACGGTATCCCACAGCTATCCTCTGCAATGCGCTTCAAGTGTTCAAAGGCTTCTTCCCATCCGTCATCCTTCGCTCTGAAGGATATCTTCACCGAAAGATTTTTTATTCCCGCCGCTATCTCAAGGCGGTATTTTTTATCCTTCGAGTGATATCTCGCCACAATTGCCGACATCAATATGGCTGCCGCGCATATTCTTCCGTCAAAAATATCCTTTGGATGATCTGCGCCCTCATTCTCTTCGCAACTCCACACGTCGGTATCGACCTCCACCTCGGCAAGAGCCGCCGAAGCAAATGCACATTTTATAATAGCATCAACTCTTGCGGGACCGTAATCGGTCTTCAAAGCTCCGATATGCCCCACGCCTGAGATGATTTCAAATAAACGGATATAGATCTCCCTGTGCCTGTCGAAGGAGAGATCCTCGCGCTTCGCGTTCTCGATGCCGTTAGAGATCAGCACGTCTCCAAGCTCCCCGTTTTCAAGCACGGCCGCTACGTCCTCGGCATTAAATCTTGTCACAACGGCAAGGCAAAGCGACGTGCCGAAGGCAAGATCTCTGAAAAAGATCACCGTCTCGCGTTTTTCTCCCTTACACAAGGTCGCAACGGGAGTATTTCCAAAATCCGAGCAGGCGTTATTGAAGAAATCCAGCTCGTCTCCTCCCATTTTCAGACACGAAAAGATATTTCTGCCGGATTGTTTGTTGCCGGAGGGCGTTCTGCAGGCGATAATTTTGCCCGGCGTATGCTTAGCAAGAGAAAAAAGATACACCTCATCTTTATATCCACGCATTTTGTCATCCTCCAAAGCAACATTATCCGTATTATAATATTATATCTGATTTTGCGGATTTTGTCAAGTCTTTAGCCGTTCAATGTGGAATTTTCAAGCTCAATTATGTAATTTTCCTGCCTGTGCGCGTCAAAACCGCCGTATTTTCCGTTTTTGCCTATCTCGATCAGCCCTCCGACGTGCCGATATCCCACAAATCTCGGCGGAAGATGGGTCACCGCATCGTCGATATTTCTCACCACGAAAAAGTCGCGCCATCTTTCGCCCTCGCGCGGCACAGTGCCAAATACGACTCTCGGGCAACCAAATCCGTAGCCCTCGCAAGCCCCTATTATATCGGGGCGGGTGTACCATATATATTCGTGGCACAAAAGCGCGAGCGCCGCTCCGTGACTGTAGCCGACGGTAATGATCCGCCTCGTTGACGGACTTTTGATCACACCCTCGATAAAGGGCAGTATCTCCTCGAATACCCTCAAAAATCCCTCGTGACAAAACCATTCATCCCTCGCCCTGCCGCGCGGCACGGCGTGATACGAAAGATTGTTTATCCAATCGACAGCACCGTTGCTCTTTTCAAAAAATATGTACAAAAGATCCCCGTCGCGCAGATACGCGTAGCTACCCATACCCTCGGAATTCTTGTATTCTGCCTCAAGGCAGGATATAAAAAGCTGTTTTAAATACCTGTAATCCAAAGCCACACTCTCTCCTGTTCGTTTTTATCATTATATGCGAGGAAGCCGATGTCATTCTTACTAAAACTTTTCATATTTAAATTTATGATAACGTATTGACTTTTGTCGGATTTTATAGTAAAATAGTACGCGAAACAAAACAGAGTCGAACAGCTAAAAAAACGAATTATATTTGACACCCCTCCCTGTCGCTCAAATTCAGTTTAGTTTCAAGAAAGGAAGGATCTGTATGAAGATCATTAAGCTTTTATCCGTACTTTTGGTTCTGGCAATGCTCTTTTCCATCGTTGCCTGCAACGAGGTAGTTGAAGAGCCCGAAAGCTCCGAGACCGAGTCATCCGAGAGCACCGAAAACACCAACGACACCGAAGCGACAAACGACACTGAAGCGACAAACGACACTGAAGACACGAACGACACCGAGGCTACAAGCACCACCGAGTCCGAAGAGGACAGCGAGGAAAGCTCCTCTGAGGAATCCATCGCCCCCGAATACGACGTTATCTCTATTGCCGAGGCACTTGAGATCTGCGCAGGCCTCCCCAGCGGACAGCCCACCACCGACCGCTACTACATTCGCGGAACCGTTGTAAGCGTTACTAACGCTCAGTACGGCTCCATGATCATTACCGACGGTGTGAATGAGATCTCGGTATACGGCACCTACGGTCACGACGGAGAGCTCACCTACAGTGAGCTTGCTGAAAAGCCTTACAAGGGCGACGAGGTTCTGCTCCACTGCACTCTCCAGAATTACAACGGCACTTACGAGATAAAGAACGCAAGACTTATCTCCTTCAAGTCCAATCAGGGCAACTTCGACGTTACCGAATACAAGAGCGCGACCATCGCAGAGGCAAGAGCCGCTAAGACCGGTGAAAAGCTTCTTGTCAGCGGAATCGTTGCTCGCATCACCTTTGCAAACGGCATGAAGCCCAACGGCTTTATTCTCGTTAACGGCGCAGACTCTATCTACGTTTACGACGGAGATGCCGCAGGCAGAGTTAAGATCGGCAACCGCGTTGAGATCGCGGCTTCCAAGACCTATTGGATCCTTGACACCGAGCAGGCAAACGCTCAGACCCACGGCTACAAGGGCTGCAACCAGCTCGAGTCGGCAACTGTCATCTCCAACGATAACGGCGACAACGAGTGGAGCAATGCAAGCTTCCCCACCGCAACCGTTAAGGAGATCATGGACAACCCCGTTTCCAACGATATCACCACCCAGATCTACAAGACCACCGCTCTTATCAAGAAGGCTCCCGGCAACGGATTCACCAACTATTACATCAACGATCTTGATGAGAAGACCGGCTCTTACACCTATACTCAGTGCAACGGTAACGATTTCACTTGGCTCGATGAATTCGACGGCGAGATCTGCACCGTATACTTCGTAGTTCTCAACGCTAAGTCCTCTGTTGCAGGCTGCGTTTACCGTTTCCTTCCTATCAAGGTAGTAAACGAGAACTTCGTATTCAATACCGACAATGCGGCCGAGTTCGCGGCTAAATATCACGGCGCGACCCAGTTCGATGCACTCTACACCGGTAACCCCCAGCTTCCTCTTATCGGAAGCGTTTCCTCCACTCTTCTCGGCTTTGAGAATGCAACTCTCACCTACACCTCCAGCGACGAGAGCGTTATCAAGATCGAAACCGTTGACGGCAAGGCAATTATGAATTGTCTTGCAAGCGGTAAAGCTACCGTAACCGTAACCGGAAGCTACAACGGCAAGACCTACGAGGAAAAGGTAGAGATCACCGTATCCATAGTAGCCGAGGTTCCCTCTATCACCGTTGGCGAGGCTATCTCAACCGAGATCGGCGAGATCGTTACCGTCAAGGGCATCGTTGGTCCTTCTCTCGTTAACCAGAAGGGCTTCTACCTTATCGATGAGACCGGCGTTATCGCGGTTTGCATGACCGACGATGAGCTTGCAAAGGTTCAGCTCGGTAACGAGATCATCCTTAAGGGTACCAGAGCGATCAGACACAAGGACGGCTCCAGCTCCTTCGGTCAGGCAAATCTTGACGCTTGCGAGATCGTAATTAACAACTACGGCTCTCACGAGTATTCCACCGCGACCTTCATCGAGGGCAAGACCGCAAAGGATTTCTACAACCTCAATGCAAACGAGGATCACGGTACCGAGGTATACGTGCTTACCGTTACCGTAGAGGTAGTTGAGTCCACTTATTTCACCAACATGAAGCTTAAGGCTGACGGTGTTGAAATCTCTCTCTACTGCTCCAGCGCAAATCAGTATAGCTTCCTCAAGGCATACGCAGGACAGGAGATCACCGTTGAGATAGCTCCCTGCAACTGGAACGGAAAGACCTTCTATGCGGGATGCGTTCTCGCTGTCAGAAATGCAGACGGAACCAAGACCTGCAACGAGCTCAACTTCAGCAAATAAGTAAAATTTACTTAAATCAATAATCAAAAACGGCCCGTGCCCATGGCGCGAGCCGTTTTTGATTACAAAAAAGCACATAAATTATTAACTTTCAAAAAAGATATTTACAAATCGACAAATATATGCTATACTTATCTTTGGCAAAAATATTCTTTAAAGGAGAGTAAAAATGAAATTCAGATCCATCAAGCTTTGTGCTCTGATAGTGGCAATACTGATAATAATATCCAGCTTGCCCATATTCGTGTCCGCGGCTCAGCCCACAAGCTATTCCAAAACCTCTAACTCGGGCACACGCGACGAGATATGCACCTCCCTTTCCGGAACAAGCGCTTCCACTTATTATACCGGAAGCTACACTTATGCAAATCTCATCACCTTATCTTCAAGCAGCCTTAAAACATCGCTCAACACCCTTATGAAGAGCACCCACTCCAAGATTTCATCTTATGACGATTGTCATTATAAGGCGGATAAAACCGACTGCGAAAATGGCAACGGCAAGGTGACCTTGATCTACACCTCATATCAGGCTACTATGAGTCAGTGGAACGGCTGGAACAGAGAGCACGTATGGCCCAAGAGCCTTGGCGGCGACACAACCACCGGCGGCGGCGCCGACCTTCACCATATCCGTCCCTCTGATGCCGGAGTAAACAGCTCCAGAGGCAACAAGAAATACGGTAATGCAGGCAGCGGAGCTTCTGAAAAATACGGCTCTAATCCCGCAAACGGCGTTCTCGGCGGAACATATAATTCTACGTATTTTGAGCCTCTTGACAACGTTAAGGGCGACGTTGCAAGAATTTGTCTCTACGTTTACGTACGTTGGGGCTCCGAATGGGGTGCTGACAGCATCACCGAGGTATTCCAGAGCGTAGACGTTCTCCTTGAATGGTGCGAGATGGACCCCGTTGATACCTGGGAAATGGGAAGAAACGAGGTTGTCCAAAACATTCAGGGTAACAGAAACGTATTCATCGACTACCCCGAGTACGCTTGGCTTCTTTATGATAGAGCGGTTCCCGAAGGAATGATAACTCCTTCCGGCGCGGCTCTTAACGGCGAAGTTCCTGACATTCCCTCGGGTGGCGGAAACGAAGGCGGAAACGAGGGCGGAAACCAAGGCGGCAACGAGGGTGGAAACCAAGGCGGAAACGAGGGCGGAAATACACCCAGCGCCCCCGCAGAGATCCCCGAAAGCTTCATTCTTCAGAACAACGGCAAGTACGTTACAGATATAGCTAATCCCTACACCTCTTCCAGCGGAACTACCAAGAAGCAGTACAAAATGTCCGCAAACAAGGACGAGGCGGCGGTTATGTCTCTCGTTGAAAACAGCGACGGCACCGTTTCCTTAAAGTACGGCGACAAGTTCCTCATGGCAGACGGCACAAACGTTGAATTTGTAGCTTCTCAGAGCAACAACACCAAGTTCGTTCTCGAGCCTACTAACGGCGGTTACTTCGTAAAGTGCGCGACCGCTACCTATCAGGGCAAGGCTCAATATCTCGAGGTTTACAAGGATAGCCTTACCTGCTACGGTATGGGCGCGGATACCTCGATATACACCTTTGTATTTGAAAGCGCAAAGGCAGGCACACAGCCCGAGAACCCCGAGCAGGGCGGCAATGAAAATCAGCAGCCCGAAAACCCCGAGCAGGGCGGCACTACCAATCCCCCCTCCGCCGACGGCATGGTTGCCGAGTTTGATTTCGGCGCTAACGGCTCTGCATCCCACACCGACGGTACGGAAGCAACCGGAAATAAGGCTTATACCGTTAACGGCTACACCCTGACGCTTACAAGTCTTAACAAGGTTTACGTCGATGCTACCGACGCAAAGGGCAACTCCTGCCTGAAGGTAGGTACCGGTAAGGCTACCGGAGGCTTCTCCTTCACTGTTGGTGACGATATCGACAAGGTCATCATTTACGTTGCAAAGTACAAGGCGAAGGACGTAAAGCTTACGGTAAACGGCACCGATTACGCTGTAAATACTGCTTCTGACGACGGAGCGTATACCGCTATCACTATTGATACAACAACAGTTAAGACCGTAACACTCGCTACCGTTGGAACTTCCACCGGCAGATGCATGGTAAACACTATCGAATTCTACTCTACCGCATCCACACCCGAGATCGATCCTCCCGAAACCGAGACCACCGATCCCGAGGAGATCGAATCCACCGAGGATGTAGAGTCTTCCGAAACAACAGAATCCACCGAAACAGATACCGATGAGATCGAATCTACCGTTAACGGTGAGACCGATACTGAGGAATCCGGCGAGAATAAGCCCGGCGAGAATAAGCCCGGCGAGAACAAGCCGAGTGATAACAATAAGCCTTCCCCCGAAAACGGCGGTTGCGGCTCAAGCATTGCGGGCGGAGCGATAATAATAACCGTTATCAGCTTTACCGCCTTTGCGATCGCACGCAAGAAAAAAGAAGACTGATATAAAATAAAATTGTCAAACAGAGGTCCGTGAAGAATCGCGGGCCTCTCGTTTTATGATCATCGGCACAGAAGCCGCACAAAACCCGTGAAATCTCTTTCCGAAACACGGCGATCCTTATACGTCAATTATAACGGATTTTTATATCCGATAGTATATATTTATAGCAGTTCTCTGCACTCCCAAGACCCATATGATGGATTTTTATATTTATTGATAATTATTTATATTGACTTAAATGGCTCACCGTGGTAAAATTTATATATAAGTGTATTTCTAAATTTTTACTTATGGAGGACAATTCTATGTTTAACTACAATCCGCCTTATTTCGGCGCGGCATACTATCCCGAATCCTGGCCCCGCGAGGAGATCGATGCAGACCTCGACAGATTGCAGGCGCACGGAATGAACACCGTCCGCGTAGCGGAATTTGCATGGAGCACTATGGAGCCCGAAGAGGGCGTTTACGATATGTCGCTTTTCCGCGAGGTAGTGGATAAGTGTAAGGCGCGCGGCATTGCCGTCATTATGTGTACCCCTTCCGCCACTCCCCCCTCGTGGATGGCGCATAAATACCCCGAAATTTTCGTTAAGGCAGATAACCTCAAAGCGACCCACGGTCACAGAAGAATGGTCTGCCCCACAAACCCCACATATCGTGCTTTCTGTGCAAAGATAGTCGAGGTGATGGCAAAGGAGTTCGCCAACGACGAAAATATCATCGGCTGGCAGCTGGATAATGAAATAAGCATTCTTCCTCACGGCGTCGGCTGCAACTGTCCTTATTGTGTCAACGATTACCACAACTATCTCCGTCGCCGCTACGGCACTATTGAAAAGCTCAACGACGAGTGGGGTCACTTTACCTGGAGCATGAATTTCTCCTCCTTTGACGAGGTCGATCCTTGGATCGGACACGCGGGTATGCCCCCCGTTCAGAAGTATATCTGGGAATGCTATAAGACCGAGGCATATGAGGAATTTCTCAACGTGCAGACCGAGATATTAAAGAAATATACCGACAAGCCCATAGGCACCGATATGATGCCCTTCCAGCAGTACGATCCCGCATACGCCAACAAGCGTCTCGACATAGCTCAATTCAACTACTACGGCGACGTGGCGCGCCTTCCCTTCTGGCTCAGCACCTACGGAAATCTTTTCGACCGTCCTCTCTGGCTCACCGAGACATCTAACTGTTGGAATGCCGCAGGAAACCCCAACGGCTTCAGAAAAAAGGGCTTCTGCACGGCAAACACGCTTATGGCATTGGCGTCGGGCGCTGAAATGTGCCTCTACTGGCTGTTCAGAAGCCATCGCGGCGGACACGAAATGGCTCACGGCTCTGTAGTGGACGCTTGGGGACGCGATCTTCCCTCCTCGCCCGAGATCAAAGAGCTTGCCAAGACCATCCAAAATATCGCACCCGCCATCAACGGCACGAGACCCAAGAAGAGCGAGATAGCGATAAGCTTCTTCCATCAGCCCTACGTTATCGACAGACACGACACCTTCGAGACGATGGGACACCACCTGCCCTACACCGAGGACATTTGCAACCGCATCTATATGCCCTTGATCCGCGAAAAATACCGTCCCGACGTTGTCTGCTCTGCAGATGCGGATCTTGACGCCTACAAGCTTATTATAACCCACCGTCACCTGACTCTCGAGGAGGGCGATTTCCTTGAAAAGATCATGCCTTGGGTGGAAAACGGCGGCACTTGGGTAGTCGGTCCCTACACCGATATGCTCACAAGGGATCTTGCTAAATACAAAAACGCGCCCTTCGGTCATCTCGAGGATTGGGCAAATATCACTCGCGCCTACTACGTTCCCTCGCCTAACGGCAATATGCCCGGTGCCAGCGACGTAGAGCTTCCCAAGATCATCATGGCAAACGGCGAGGAAGCTACTCCCGTAGCTAACCTTTGCTTCGACGCGATCATTCCCGGCGAAGGCGTAAAGGCTCTGGCATCCTATCCCGACAGCTACGAGTATCTCGGCGGCTACGCGGCTATTACCGAGACTAAGGTTGGCAAGGGTCGCATAATCCTTATGGGAGCTCAGCTCAGCGTTGCCGATTACCGCAAGTTCATTAAGAGCATCGCGCTTGAGTGCGGCATTGAGCCTATCTGCGAGAGCAACGATACCGTTGAGGTAAATCTCCACGAGGGTGAATACGGCACGGTGATCAGCGCGATCGAGTGCGGAGGTCACGGCGGTAGCATCGTTATGCCCTTTGATTGCACCAACATTGACACCGGTGAAAAATACGCTAAGGGTCAGACCGTTGCTATGGCAGACTTTGCGTGCATTTTCGCAAAGAAAGATTGAAGACCGAAACAATACCGCTCTTAGTCTTTACCACCGTAACAAACATTGAAAGGAATTAGCAAAATGAAAAAGGCAGTTCAGAAATTGCTTGCAACGATAATCATAGCCTCGCTTTTGCTCACCACTGCTATCGCATTTGCGCTCCCTGCGGCGGCAGTAGACGGAATGTGGAACGTTCTGGGCACAGCTACCGAATACGACGAGGATTTTGACGGTGTTCCCGTCTCCCGTCCCGGCTACGAATACACCAAGGACGGTCTCCACATGATCCCCGCAAAGTGGGAAGGACACCAGACTCCCTTCGGAACCTTCCAGACCAAAAACAAGGTCAACCTTAAAGACGGCGTTTATATGCTTGTAAGAATCGACAATTTCACCTACGCAGGCGAAAAGTGGTTCAACTTCAGCATTTGGGATTCGGTTGGCATCGCTCCCGGCTCTACTGAGCACGGTGAGGGCGCACAGTGCCACATAAGACCCGGTGACAAGGCAAATGTCGGCGGTGTAGACTGGTATACAGGTGGCTTCTCAAACGTGGGCACTACCGTTATACCCAAGACCGCTGTCAGCAAGGACGATCAGGGCAGAGTAATTCTGGCTCTTACCGTAACCTGGGACGGCTCTACGTACGCGGTAGACGTCAACGGAGCCCCCGCTGCCGAAGGTGTGATCAGCTATATGAATGAAAAATGGGGTGACACCGAAACCGAGGCATACATTGGATTCTCTCTTCAGAATTCCAACAAAAACGGTACCGTTGAGGCTACCATTCTGAAATTCGGCACGTCCGAAGCAACCGCAACCGTTCCCACGGGAGATGATTCCAGACTTCCCGAGGAATTCAACCACACTCCCGCAGAGGTCAAGGATGCTTCCAACATTCCCGCGGGCGATCCCGCAATTTTTATGAACGGTAACGTTATTGAATCCGACATTATATCAAAGCCCGTATCCCTGGTAGGTGCGAATCTTGCCGTAAAGGACGATTACTCGGTCAACGTATCGGTAAACAAGGAAAAAGCCGATGCAGGTCAGTGGACCGTCAAGTACGACGTTTCTTACAGCATCGAGGATTTTCCTATATGCACGATCCTTACCAGAAATCTCTGCACCTGCCGCGATGAGGTTTGCTACGCCAACGAGGCATGCAACCTGTACATCTGCACCGGTGAAAATATTCAGCCCGCACCCGAAAATCTCGTGGAATTTCTCGACGTCGCTAAGCCTATTACCGTTGGAAATGATACGTATCTGATGTTCTATATAGATATGTCCGACGATTATGCCCCCTTCGAGGCAACCGGACGTATCAACAGTGCCCGCGTCGACTTTATGGATATCGACTACCAGACTCCCGGAATGAACGAATTCGACGTTTGCTTTATCGCATTCTTCAGAAGCGTTGATGAAGCTCAGGCATACGTTTATGATTATCTTGACGTATCGCCCGACGGACCTACGAATCCCGATCCCGGAAACACCGATACCGACGTTGAGACCACCGACAACCTCCCCGAAAGCAACACCCCGAGCGGCGGTGAAGAATCTCGGACCGAGCCTGACAACAGCAATAACTCTGACTCCCCTGCTGAGAACGGCGGTTGCGGCTCATATATCGGTTCCTGCGCTATTGCTATAGTTTTTGCATCAGCGGCCGTTTGTGTTTTTTCTTTCAAGAAAAAGGGCAAGTAATTTCAAGCGGATATTAAGGGTCCGCAAATCAAACCGAAAAATCCAAACGAAAGGAGCACGAATATGAAAAGAAGACTTTCTCCTATCGCGCTCGCCTTAGCAATAATAATGCTTGTCGGGGCATTTGCCGCGTGCACCGCAGGAAACGTCGAAAGCAATACCGACGAATCCTCCTATGTCACGTCCGAGCAAAATCCACCCGACGAGAATGAATCCACCGACAAGGGGCAGACTCCCGGTGAGAACGAGACCGTTGATCCCTCCGATCTGACCCTCTCTCCTCTCGAGGATATATTCCCAAGCATATCGGAATATGAAAAAATCGTTTCAAGAGAAAACTTTAAGCCTACCACTAACGAAAAGTTTGAATTGAAGGTCGAGGCGGAAAACTACGATCGCTGCACCATTTCTTACATAGACACCCTGTCAAACAAAGAATACAGCGGCGGCAAGATATTAAGAGCACTCACAAATTCAAGGCCTATTCAAGGCTGGAGCTTTACCTATTCCGTAAGCTACGTAATAGACGTCCCCCGCAAGGGATACTATCAGATATCCGCGCTTACGTCGACTCTCAACCAGGCCTTTACCAGCGATTTCTTCCTTGAAGTCAACGGCAGAAGAGTTGTTACCGCCGCAGAGTCCGCCAAGGTTGCCGAGGATATAGATTACACCTTCGACCCCGAGCTTATGTTCTTGTATGACCTTGGCACGCTTTCTCTCGAAGAGGGCGAAAACACCTTCACCTTCGTTATTGACAATGAAGACAGTGAAAAGAGCAAGGACCGCATTTCATTCTTCATCGATTATTTCACCGTTGCCGAATCCAGCGGAAACGTGGACGTTGAGCCCTCGATAACAATAGGCGCAGATATATCACATCTGGAAGACAGCGCGGTCATCGCGGGTGCGGCTGACGTCAACGTATTTGACCGCAGACTCCCCCTCAAGCTCTCCTTCGCACACTATTTCGTTGAAAACGGAGATGCTACCTACAATATTAAAGATTACTTTGGCAAAACGGTATACGAGGGCACCGTCTCGGGTGCTGAACACGACGTTATAAAGCTTGAGCGCCTCATCAAGAATCATCCAACGGGATACTTCACCTTTACCTGCGGCAATCAGACCTTCAGCTACGTCGTAACTCCCTCCTACGCTACAAGAACCCTTGAGGACTCGCCCTTCGCGATGGACCTTGCGGCGTTCTACCATATCAAGACGCTTACCAACAGCTACAACGTTACCGCCGCGGCAAGACTTGCAGGCGTGACCTGGGTCAGAGACCGCGCGCGTTGGGATCAATACGAGCCCACACAGGGAGAGTATGACTTTACAAGCACCGAAAAGCTCTTCAATGCCATTGATAGCACCGGAATGAAGCTGCTGGTCAATCTCTGCGGCGCTCCGATCTGGGCAAAGGAGTCCTTGGGATACACCGGAAGCTGGGCGACCGGCGGATTCAGAGACAATGAGCTCGCTTTCTACAATATGTGCAAGGAAATGGCGGCATATTACGACGGAGTCGTTGACGCGTGGGAGCTTTGGAACGAAAGCGATCACGCGCTCTCCGCAGAAAACGCAGAGCACTTCTCCGCTTGGTACAAGGCGGGTGCTATCGGTGTGCTCGAGTCCTCCCCCGAAACCGCAGTAATGATCGGCGGTTATTGCCGCGCTGACAGCGATCTGGACTACGATCACCTGTCAATGCTCAACGATATTCTTCTTTATTCCAACACATTCAATTATCACAGCCACATAATCCAGCCTGCAGAATACGAATATACCGACTTCAGAACCATCTATATGTCTGAGATGGCTCACGCCTCCCTTTCGCTTTACAACGGTGAGACCGCGCGTCCCACCTGGATCACCGAGGCGGGAATGAGGATCGACAATATGATTCCGGATTCTTACGGCAAGCAGGCAAACTACGTCATCACCTCTGCCGTTGAATCTCTCTCCATCGGAACCGAAAAGCACTTCTGGTTCGTTATCGCTCCCTACATGGAGGGCGGCGGAGATTTCGGAACCTTCTCTCCCGATCTTGAGCCCTATCCCGCGCTTGCGGCTGAGGCAATTATGACCAAGGTTCTCGGAAAGGCAGAATACGTCGGTGTTCCCGCAGGTCTTTCCAAGAACGCTTACGGATACACCTTCTACACCGGTGAGCGCTACGCAAGCGTGCTCTGGAGTCTCAGAAACGGTGACAAATACATAGTAGAAACCGACTCCCCCATTATCGTGACCGATATGATGGGTAACGAAACGCTTTACCAGCCCGAAAACGGCAGAATAACCGTTCGTATGGGCATAAATCCCGTTTACGTCACGTATAGCGACGTTCCCGAGTATCTCCCCCACAATATTCCGAGTAACGAAATGACAAATCTCACCTTCACCGCAGGCGAGAAGGTCATCATCGTTCCCGAATTTGAGAATTACGATATCAACAACCCCGACGTCAGAAAAGACGGACACCTTATTTACGACGGACTCAAGATAAAGGTTCGCGTTATCAACCTTAACGGTGTTGAGGTCACGGGAAGCGTAACCGCAACACTCAAGGGCTTCGAATTTATCGGAGCTGATACCGAGATCACGCTTGCGCCCTATTCCGAGGGATCTATCACCTTGACGCTGAAGCAGATCGGTGATGAGCCTGTAAACAGCTATGCTTCCTTCACGGGAACCTTTAACGGCGAGAAGACCTCCCGCGCGGCGGCTCACGTTCGCACCGAGGGCGCACTTGACGTCGGAGCGATCGCATTTGACGGACTTTTTGACGGTCAGAATATGTCACTTGAGCATGATCTTAAGAACGTCACCGCAACACTTACCGATGCCAAGGGCACTCCCAAGGTTCTTATCAACGATAAGGTTTACGAAAAGTATACCTTTGAAAACGGCGTATTCACTCTCGATATCTTCGGCATGGAAAACGGCAGGTACACGCTGATAGTTGCGGTTGAAACCGACGGTGGAGATCATATCTTCAGCAACATCTTCTTCACGGTCGAGAACGGAAAATACACCTTTAATCTGCCTTGATCGGCACGAAATTAAAATGCAAGGAGACAATCCCGGATGAAACACAGCATTTGGATAAAGCTCATGCTTTCTATTCTGTCACTGTCTATGATCCTGTCACTTGTCGCCTGCACCACATCCGGCGGTGCAGAGACCGAGGGATCATCTGAGACAGAGTCAAGCGAAACCGAAAGCGTAAATGATCCCACGGATTCCGATATAAAAGAGCCATCCGGCTCTTCTGAAACCAAGCCCGAGACCGTTGAAGCAACGGAAACCTCGGAAAACACCGAGGAGTCTGAAACAAAAGAGCCCGCTCACGAGGATACGAGCGAGCCTAAAACAGACAACGTCTTTGAATTAGTAGATTTCACCGTCAGCGTTCCCGCAGACCGCGAGCCCGTGATACTTCAGATCACCGACACGCAGATCATCGATGCATCTCAGAACGACAGATTGGGCGCCGGCGCTCTCAATTTCTGGGGACCCGAGCACAGGGGCGTCGAGTGCTTTGATTACATCAGCGAGATCGTTGAAAACACGAAGCCCGACCTCATTCTTTTAACCGGAGACATGATCTACGGCGAATTTGACAACAACGGCTCCAGCTTTGCTGCCCTCGTCGAGTTTATGGAAAGCCTCGGTGTTCCGTGGGCTCCTATCTTCGGAAACCACGAGGGTGAGAGTACCATGGGCATCAACTGGCAATGCGAGCAGCTCGAAGCGGCTGAAAACTGCCTCTTCCTTCAGAGAGACATAACCGGAAACGGTAACTACACCGTAGGCATCGAGCAGGGTGGCGAGCTGACGAGAGTATTCTTTATGCTCGACTCCAACGGATGCAGCGGCGCAAGCAAAGAGACTCTCATCAACAACACACATTTCAAGACCTCGTCGGGTTTTGGAAGCGACCAGATAAAATGGTACACCAAGCTCATAAATGAGATCAAGGAGCTTTCTCCCGACACAAAGCTTTCATTTGCATTCCATATACAGCTTAAGGCGATTGTCGATGCTCTCGCAACCTATGCCGAGGCAGGCGACACCGCATTTATAGACCGTCTTGACAGCAAAAACGAAGGCGACTTCGGATACATAGGAAAAAGCAGAGCTGAGGGATGGGATAAAGACTACACCGTATGGAACGGTCTTAAGGCTCTCGGCGTAGACTCTATCTTCGTCGGACACGTTCACGTACATAGCGCAAGCATAGTTTATCAGGGCGTAAGAGTTCAGTTCGGTATGAAATCCTCGACCTACGATCAGATAAATTATATAAACAATGACGGCACGATCGAAGAGGGCTATCACCTCGGAGGACGCACTCCTTGGGTAGGCGGCTCGGTAATGAAGCTGGCAAGCGACGGCTCTATAAGCGACGCATATATTTATTATTGTGAAAATGCGGGCGGCAATATCGATTGGGACAGCTTCGATACTTGCGATCACTCCGAAAGCACTGCCGAGTGGGTGATCAACGCCAACGATCCTCTGTACGAGAGCACCGTCTGCTCGATTTGCGGCGAGTCGGCAAAGCGAGCTCGCGCCTCAACCGACGAAGGACTCCTCTTCTTCAGCCACGAATTTATTAACAGCAAGGCAGGAAGCAGTGCTAACGCGCAGATCTTTAACGACGGTCCCGGCGGAATGTCCTACGTAAGACTTACCCCCGTAGTTGAGACCGGCAACAAAAACATTCTCCTGCACGCTAACAACTCTCTTCCCTACACAAATCTTGGCGGCTATATTGCTATTCTTTACAGAACCTCTGTAGAGCAAAAATTGAAGCTTGCCTTCGATTCCACTCACAACTACATCCCCCACAATGATAGCATTCAGACCCTCAACACCGCCAAGAGTGCTGACAGGTGGCAATTCACGGTATATCAGCCCAAGCTTAACGACTATTACGACGGACAGAATCTCAGCACCTTTGCGCTATTCCCCTTCACCGTTGACAGAACGATGGCGGATCATACCGATATAGCATTCATCGCTTTCTTCAGCAGTGCCGAGGAGGCTTGGGAATTCTTCGGCTCCTTAGGAGAAGCTTATAATTTCAAGAGCGGCGAAAACGTAGCACCTCAATACTACGTCCACCTCAACGGCGGAGACACCAAGATCGATGACAACAGAGTAATTACCGGTGCTAACGCGTCTGTCAACAAGCCGCACGTCTTCGATTGCTCGAGCTTCCCCATCACATCGGTAGCAGACTCCCTGAAACTCTACGGCTGGTGTGCAACTCCCGGCGGCGTTAAGGAGTACGGCTATTACGTGATCGACGGCGCAGACAAGAGCGAGTACAAATTCATCACCGTGGGCAAGGATTCCGCAAACACGGGCATTTTGTCACAGTTTGCAGCCTACAATTATCCCTCAAGCTCAGGATCGGGACTTTTGATGGGAGAAACCAACCCCATCAAGATCGATCTTGCAGGCTACGAGGGCAAGACGGTTACCGTTGTATACGTTGCAAAGACAAATTGGGGTGCCGAGATCGAGCTTGTGCACTTCACGGCTCTTAACGTTTCCTGCGACCACACCGGCAGCTCTGCAGAATGGACCGTTGATGCAAGCGATCCTCAGTACGAAAGCACTACCTGCTCGTCTTGCGGAGCAGCTGTCACAAGACTTGTATCCGCCACTCAGGAGGATCTCCTCCTCTTCAACCACCAGCTTATCAAGGACAAGGCGGGCGACAGAGGTGAATTGAAGACCGAAAACGGCATGTCCTTCGTCAGATTTACACCCAAGAATACAACGGGAAGTGAAAACGTGCTTCTGCACGTTGACAAGGTAAATCCCTACACCAATCTGGGCGGATACATCGCCATCCTTTACAGAACCTCTCTCAATCAGAAGCTTATAGCAGGCTGCGTTACGGGTCAAAACGTTCAAACCGCCGCAAGCCTCCAGACTCTTGCCACCAACAATTGTGTCGATCAGTGGAATCTGGTCGTCCATCAGTATACTCTCCATGAAGATTATGACGGTGAAAGCCTTGCGACCTTCGCGCTCTACCCCTTCACCGTTGACAGAACGGCTGAGGATTACATCGACATAGCTTTCGTCGCATTCTTCAGCAGTGCGGAAGAGGCTTGGGAATTCTACAGCCTCTATACCTCCGCATACGGTATGCCCTCCAAATACTACTTCAACCTTAACGGCAACACCAATGTCGACGGAACTAATATCAGCGGAGGTGTTTACGGCACCAACGCTCCCGTAACCGTAGATTGTACCGGCAAGACGCTTAACACCGCTACCTCTCTCCATTTCGGAGGCTGGTTCACCACCCCCGGAGGAATCAAGGAATACGGATATTACGTAGTAGACGGCACAGATAAGAGCGAATACTCTTACCTCTACACCGGAACAAATCTCCCCGCATCATTCTCAAGCAATATACCCGCGCATTTCAATTTCCCCTCCTCATTCGTCTCAGGCGCAAACGTTGCTCCAAGCAATTCCGCAACCGGCGAAAAGGGCGCGGCGATCGATCTCTCCGAGTATGCCGGCAAGACCGTTACGGTGATCGTTGTTGCAAATACAAATTACGGTGACGAGATAGAGCTTGTGCGCTTCACGGGTGTCACGGTTCCCAATCCTTGATGCCTCAAGGGACCGACCCATTTTAGAGATATGGTGTTGCGGGGCCGCTCAACACCATAAAAAACAAAGGAAACA
>JBGVHJ010000083.1:0-2453 GCA_045122255.1 Eubacteriales bacterium
GCGATAACCGATACCGCGCACGGTAACGATCACATCGCCGCCTCCACATTCGGTGATCTTGTCTCGAAGCTGAGATATATGTATATCGAGCGTTCTCGTTTCGCCCATATAGCTCTCGCCCCAAACCTCACGGAACAGCTCATCGCGCTCGATAGTAACACCTGCGCGTGCGATCAGCATCTTAAGCAGCTTGAATTCCTTCAAGGTCAGCCCCAAGTCGTGCCCTTCATAAAAGATCTTGTAAACGTTATTGTCAATGACAAAGCCCCTCTGGCTTGTCACATAAAGGTTCGCACGGCGAATGTTTGTCTTGACACGGGCAATCAGCTCAAGCACCGAGAAGGGCTTGGTCATATAATCGTCAGCACCCTTGTTCAGTCCCTTGACCGCACTGATCTCGTCGGATTTTGCGCTCACGATAATGACAGGGATCTTCTCGTCCATTTCTCTGATCTTGGTGAGAATGGTGTATCCGTCCATATCGGGAAGCATAATATCGAGAATAATAAGGCTTGGTCGAGCATTTTCAAAGCACGCAAAAAAGTCTTTGCCGTTTTCAAACATTTTCGTAGCAAAACCACCTTCACAAGCGCCTTCGTAAAGCTCGCGTATGCCTTCGTCGTCTTCAACTATATAAATGATTTCATCCATTAAAACTTTTGATGTACCCCCGTTTCGTTATATTTCGTCCACTCGGCTACGTTCACGGCGTGGTCGCCAATTCGTTCCAAGTATTTTGCGACCATCATAAGCTCAATGGCTTGGTCGCCGTTTCTGCCGTCCTTTTTGATCAGCTCGATGAGGTCGGTCTTGACAGTGAGAAACATATCGTCCATCTGATCGTCAAGTGCAATTACCTCGTCGGCAAGTGCTTCGTCGTTGTTAATAAAGGAATTAACGCTCTCTCGAACCATCTTGACCGCAAGATTTCCCATAGCGGTAATGTGCGTGAGCTTCTTGATATAGGCATCGCCCGGCATCGTGTAAACAAGATCGCCGATGTCAGCCGCCTGATCTCCGAAGCGTTCAATGTCGGTGATCATCTTCAGCGCGGTTGACACCTCGCGGAAATCCTTCGCCACAGGCTGCTGTTTCAGAAGGATACGCATACACTTCTTCTCAATTGCCATCTCGTATTCATCTACACGCTTATCCATCACGCTGATGCTTTTTCCAAGCTCTCGGTCACGGTTGACAAGCGCGGTAATAGCATCCGAGATCATCTGCTCGGTAAGTCTGCACATCTCTACGAGCTGTGTTTTTAAGTCGGCAAGCTCTTCTTCAAATATCTTTCTGATAGACATATCACTATCTCCTTAATATTATACCATAAATTTGTTACAAAATCAACCGAATCTTCCAGTAATATAACGCTCGGTGCGCTCGTCGACGGGAGAAGTGAAAATATCGTCGGTGTTACCGTACTCAACAAGCTCACCGAGAAGGAAGAATGCCGTCTTGTCGGCAATTCGCGTCGCCTGCTGCATATTGTGCGTAACGATCACGATAGTCAAGTCCTTTTTCAATTCCTCCATAAGCTCCTCGATCTTGCCCGTGGAGATCGGATCAAGAGCCGAGGTCGGCTCGTCCATCAAAAGCACCTTGGGACTTGCGGCAAGAGAACGCGCGATACAAAGTCTTTGCTGCTGACCGCCACTCATACCGAGTGCGTTTTTGCGAAGTCTGTCCTTGACCTCGTCCCAAATACTTGCACGGCGAAGTGACTGCTCTACGATCTCGTCAAGCTCGCTCTTTTTGGTAATACCGAAAGTTCTCGGAGCAAAAGCGATATTATCGTAAAGGCTCATCGGGAATGGATTTGGCTTTTGGAACACCATACCGACGTTCTTGCGAAGCACGTTCACATCGGTTTCCTTGTCGAAGATGTCAACGCCGCCGATACGGTATTCGCCTTCGATACGACAGCCCTCCACAAGGTCATTCATTCTGTTAAATATTTTAAGAAAAGTAGATTTTCCGCATCCCGAAGGTCCGATCAGAGCCGTGACCTGTTTTTCGGGAATCTCTATGTTTATATTTTTCAAAGCATGGAAATCACCGTAGTAAAGGTTACAGCCTTTTGCGGTGATATTCATACTACCAATAAACTCATTCATTTTGCATCTCCGTAAGTAGATTTTCTAATTAGATTGCCGATAAAGCCTGCGAGCAGATTCAGTATCATAACAAATATAAGAAGCACGACAGCCGTAGCAGCCGCCTCATCGGGATAGCCGTGGCTTGCAAAATAGTAAATGTCAAGAGCCAAGCTCGTGCCCGGTGACATAAGCGTTTCGGGAACTTTATTGACTACCATGTTAATGGTAAGAAGCAGAACGGCGCTCTCGGATACGACTCGACCGATGGCAAGGATAATTGCGGTTACGATACCGCCTGCGGCAGAAGGAAGGACGATTTTGAATATGGTTCCGACCTTGCTTGTACCAAGCGCA
>JBGVHJ010000084.1:0-10016 GCA_045122255.1 Eubacteriales bacterium
AAACTGCGAGAAACTTGCGAGAAATTTGCGAGAAAACTGCGAGAAAGCCATCTCGCAACGTGCAAAGGAACACCCGAAAACCCCAATAAAATCAAGGGTTTTCACGATTTTTGAGTGACGGAAACGAGAGTTTTTCAAGACAGCCTCGTTATGACCGCTTCGATATGCCTCCATAGGTTATTAAATTGTCCCAAATAGTCATCAAAACCATTCGGAATTTATCTGAAAACTCGCAAATGATGCGAGAAATCAACAAGAAAATTGCGAGAAAACTGCGAGAAAGGTTTCTCGCACCGTGCATCAAAAGATGCCAAAAACCCAATAAAATCAAGGGTTTTTGAGGGATTACATAAACAGGCGAAGGAAGTTTTCAAGACCGCCTCGTTATGACCGCTTCGATATGCCTCCGAGTAAAAATATTAAATTGTTTTTGCTCGCTCTTCCGTTATGACCGCTTCGATATGACTGCAACTATTAAACCGTGTTTAAACCACTCAAATATTATAACACAATAAAACTCGCTTGTCAATAGGAAAAAAGCAAAAATAATCAACATAAGAATTAAAATTCACTTTTTCTGAAAATTTTGTGAACTCTATTGAAATCCGTTGCAAATAATGGTAAAATATAGTATCGAGTGATAAAAATCAAATACATTCAAGGAGGAAATTATTATGCCGGGACCCGGAGGTGGATCACGCGGAGGCGGTGGATCAAGAGGAGGATTTAGCGGCGGAGGAAGCTTCGGAGGAGGCTCTCGCGGCGGTGGATTTGGCGGCGGATACGGAGGGCCTCGCGGACCTCATTTCCACGGTGGATGGTATCATAGACCCTATAGAAGAGGATATTATTATGGCGGAGGATTCTTCGGCGGCTTCGCTTCCCTGATCATACTTCCCATATTTATCATTTTGTTCGCTTTTGCATTGCTGTTTTCTACCGTGACGTCTTCTTTTATAAACGTATCGCGCGGAGGAGAATACAAATACAGTGAGGAAAGACTCCAGGATTATGCCGACGAGCAATATGCGGCAGTTTTCGGAAACACACAGGATTACGAGGACAATCTTCTTTTAGTTTTCCTTGTTGAAGACGAAAAATACTACGACTATGCTTTTATCGCATGGACGGGCAATCATATCGCTGATCCCATATACAATATGTTTGGAAACGAGCAGACCGAGTTTGGTCGGGCAATTCAAAGCTCTGCTATCAACAGTGATACGTACAAGCACTCGCTTGACAGAGGCATTACCTCTGTTATAACGAAAATGGAGAACAATATAGCAGGTCTCGATCTTAAAAAGAGCTACATTTGCAAGAATACCAAGCACGAGTTTGATTCAAGGGTCATCAACAACACCTCAATAAATAATTTTGACGAGGAACTGATCAACTCTGCCCTTTTAAGCTTCACGGGAGAAACGGGCATCCCTGTCGTCGTGGTGGTCGAGGACATCGAAGAGGTATTCCCGAAATCGATAGAGATCTTTGATATTATTGTAGTGATCGTATCGATCGGACTGCTCATTCTCGCAGTAATTCTTATCGTCAAGGCAGTTAAAGCCGCAAAGGAAAAGAAAAATGACGACGGCAGCTACAAGGGCTCGTCACAGCAATCCGAAAAAATAGACTTCGACAATTTCTGATGCAAATTGGATATAAAAACAGCTGTTTGTTGCAAATGGGTGTTGTTTTTATCGAAGAAATTAAATAAGGGTATGTGCAAAGACCTGTACATTTGTTAAACAAATGCGAAACTGTAGATAAAACAGAAGAGAGAGTACCGCGGAAACAAAATTCCGTGAAGCTCTCTCTTTTCTGCTTTATATGCAAGTGATATTCTTTGCTTCGCAAAGAGTGATATTGCCCTTCGGGCAGTGATATTGTTCGGCTTTGCCACACAGTGATATTCCATTCGCCTCCAAAACTCGCGTAGCGAATACCACTCGTCGCAGACGAATACCACTGCGAAGCAATAGAACTCGCCGCAGGCGAATAGAACTGGCGTGATACTCCGTTAAGAGTATCACGCCAAAACAAACAGCTATTTTTTATTCTTCCCCACCCCGTCGATAAATCCGATGATCTGCCCCGAGAGCACCACGGTCAGGAGCGAATACAAAATATCAACGAGGGGAATATAAGTCAATGAAAGCGCAAGAACGGCAAGATCGGAGGCAAGATACACCCACCTTATATTGATCTTGATTTTTTTTGAAATACTCATCGCCAGAGCATCGTCTCCGCAGGGCGCGCCGCCAAAGCGCACGCAAAGTCCCGCGCCCACACCTACAAATACAGCACCCACCAAAGCCGCCACAAGGCGGTGATCGGCAATCGCGGGATAAACAGGCCCTATCAGCTCACAGATCCAATAAGAAACCGAAAAAGAAAGGCAACAGACCGCGCTGTACGCGATAAAATCCTTTCCGAGAGTTCTCCAACCGATAAAATAGCATATCGCGTTAAGAATTATCGACGTGATCGCGGGAGATATGCCGATCCAACGGTCAAGCAGGAGAGTCAGACCCAGAGTTCCGCCCTCGGTCACTCCCGAAAATGAATGGACGTTAAAAAGTCCGAAGGCGAGGATCATTCCGCCAACGATCTGAAATATGCAATTTTTCAGCCTGAGCTTTGGCAAAAGATCTCTTAAAGTGTGCTTCATATCCGTCTCTCCTCCGAGTTTCCATACAATTATATCACAGAGAAGTATATTTGTCAATTAAAACCGCATAATTATTCAAATCTCAAAAAAGCCTTGCAATTATCATTAATATGTGATATACTTATTATAATCACTAATAAAAGGAGGCACAAATGCACATTCAGGAATCAGGCGAAATGTATCTTGAAACGATACACGTATTATATAAGAAGACCGGTGCGGTGCGTGCCATCGACGTTGGCGAGCATATGGGATACAGTAAGCCCAGTGTCAGCCGAGCTATGGGCATTCTGAAAAACGCGGGATACATCGAGGTAGACAATCACGGATTTATCACGCTGACCGAAACCGGACTCGAGGTTGCAAACAGAATGTACGAGCGCCACACGCTTCTGACCAGCTTCCTCACCTCCCTCGGTGTTGACGGCAAGACCGCCGCCGACGATGCCTGCAAGATCGAGCATCATATCAGC
The DNA here is from genome assembly GCA_045122255.1 of Eubacteriales bacterium. Taxonomy (GTDB): domain Bacteria; phylum Bacillota; class Clostridia; order Oscillospirales; family CAG-272; genus SVTX01. The sequence continues at coordinate 3,145 of JBGVHJ010000084.1, forward strand.
GAAGCAAGCTTTGAAGCGATCAAAAAATTTGTAGAAGAAAATCAAAACAAATAAACGTCTTCGGGGAAAGCCTTATCAGGGGTTTTCCCCGTTGCGCAAATCCATTAAAAAAGAAAGGTACGGTTATGAAATTTTCTGAGTTTTTAAATTCCAAAAGACAGGATTGCAAGGACCTTATCAAGGCTCTCGGCGATCATTTTAAATACGTCAGCATTCTCGGCAGCGACGTTAAGAGCACCGCGATCAGCGCAAACAGACGAAGCACAAGCATCGGCGAGGGTAATCTCTCCGAGTGCGGATTCGTCATCAAGATGCACGACGGCAAGGCATTTTACGAATACTCCCTCGACGATATAGGGGGAGACAAAAAAGCCCTTGCGGACAAAATAATCGCATCGCTCAGCATCGATGAAAGCATCAGCGACAGCACCGTCACCGTTCCCTGCCCCCGTGACGAGCAGATGAAGGAATCCTTCTCGCGCGAGAGCGACGACGGAGATCTTGCCGATGCCGATATCCTCGCGTTCTGCGAAAAAATGCGCGATAAGGCGCTCTCGGCTGAGGAAAGACTTGTAAACTGCGTGGTCTCCGCATCCTCCTTCACGGTCTCCAAGCTCTTCGTCACCAAGAACCGCGAGCTTGACCAGTGCTATTCCTGGGTAAACATTACCTCCTATCTTATTCTCCGTGACGGAGAAAAGATGGCAGAGACCTACGGCGGCTCATACGGTCACCTTTGGTCTATCGCTATGGCAGACTTCCCCTCGGTGCTTGACTCCCTTATCGTCAAGGTCGGCAAGCTTGCAAAGGCAAAGCCCATCACTCCCGGCGTTTACGACGTAATAACCGATCCCTCCATCAGCGGTCTTATCGCCCACGAGGCATTCGGACACGGCGTTGAAATGGATCAGTTCGTAAAGGACAGAGCCTTAGCAAAGGACTACGTCGGCAAATACGTGGCTTCTCCCATCTGTAATATGCGCGACGGTGCGGCAAGCGCGCTTTCCACCGCCTCCTATTTCTTCGACGACGACGGCATTTTAGCACACGACACTCAGATCATCAAGGACGGAATCTTGGTTTCTGGCATTTCCGACCTTGCCTCCGCATCGGTTCTCGGCACAGAGCCTACGGGCAACGGCAGACGCGAATCCTACAAGAGAAAGGCATACTCCCGTATGACCAACACCTTCTTCGACGCGGGTGAGGACAAGCTTGAGGATATGATCGCATCGGTAAAGCACGGATATATGCTCTTCCAGACCAACAACGGTATGGAAGACCCCAAGAACTGGCAGATACAGTGCACCGCAGAATACGGCATTGAGATAATCGACGGCAAGCTGACCGACAACTACGTATCTCCCGTAGTTATGAGCGGCTACGTTCCCGACGTGCTTAAATCTATCTCTATGATAAGCGACGATTTCAAGGTCATCGGAAGCGGCGGCTGCGGTAAGGGATACAAGGAATGGGTGCGCGTTTCCGACGGCGGCCCCGCATTGAAGCTTCGTTGCAAGCTGGCATAACAGGAGGAATAATAAAATGATCAATATTGAAAAGCTTTTAAAAGAATCAAACGCCGCAGAGTGGAAGATAAACGGTGTAAAGACCGAATCCTACGAGCTCTTTTTCGTACACAGTAAGCTGGAGACGGTAAGAGCTACCGACACCGATGCCACCACCGTCACCGTCTATCTCGATCACGACGGCAAGAAGGGTCAGGCATCCTTCAAGCTCTATGCCTCCACCACCGAGAGTGAGGCAAAGGCTAAGATCGATGCGGCGCTCGTCAAGGCGGCGCTGATCTCCAACGAATATTATGCCCTTCCCGAGGGCGAGACGCTTGACGGCGCTATCCCCTCCAACTTTGCCGACTATGACCCCAAAACCGTGGCGGCAAAGATATCCGATGCCGTTTTCTCCTCCGATATGCTTGGTGACGGAAGCATCAACGCTCTCGAGGTCTTCATCAACAAATACACCGTGACCGTCAAGAACAGTCGCGGAATGAACAAGCGCGAGGTAAAATACAGCGCAATGATCGAAGCTATTCCCACCTGGAACGAGGGCGAGAGCGTCGAGCTTTACGAGGCGATCCGCACCTCCGAATTCGATTATGAAAAGATAAAGAGCGAGATCGAGGCAAAAATGCGCGAGGTAAGAGACAGAGGACGCGCGAAAGCTCCCGAAAGCAAGCTTTCCTGCCCTGTTGTCCTCCCTGCCGAGGAGCTTTCTCAGCTTTTCGGTGAGCTTGCTCACACCCTCGATTATTCGGCGGTCTACACCCACCAGAATCCCTTCTCCGAGGGCGACGCTATCCAGAAAGCTCCCACAGGCGACAGGATCACCGTCACCATGAAGGGACAACTTAAGGGCAGCACCGCGTCGGCACTTTTCGACGGCGACGGAACCACTCTCATCGACACCAAGGTGATCGAGGACGGCGTGGCGATCTCCTATTTCGGAAGCGACCGCTTCGCTCAGTATCTCGGCAAAAAGGCTACCGGCTCTCTCTCCTGCTATTCCGTTGAGTGCGGAACACTCACCGACGGGGAGTTGAACCAAAAGCCCTATTTCGAGTGCGTTTCTATGTCGGGTCTTCAGCTTGATATCTACAACGACTATATCGGTGGCGAGGTTCGTCTTGCCTACTACTTCGACGGCGAAAAGAAGATCCCCGTCACGGGAATTTCGATCTCCGGCAAGCTCTCCGACGCGCTGAACTCTGTTCGCCTCTCCGCAGAGGAGGAGCAGTCTGGCAGATACTCAGGACCTAAGCTTGCGCTGTTTAATGGAATTGAAATAGTTTGATTTGCTTTTGTGCGGCAAAAACACAGTGAAGAAAAACGTTTTAAGCTTGACGCAATTTAAATTGCCGTAATAATGTCAGTTCTCGCTTCATGAACAAGCTATGATGGAAATAATTCTGACGGCACGTACACGTCAGGCGCCGATAACGGCGGAACGGCACAGGAAACCGAGTCGTCGGCGCCCGACAGCAGCGAAGAAATATCAACCGACACGGAAAACAGCGAGGAGCTTATGATAACATCACCAAACGGAATACAGTATTCGTATGTAAAAGAAGCCAAAGATTATCTTGAGGCAAAGGATGCCAACGTTAAGGACTTTTTCAAGTTTATGAAAAACCCCTGCTCTCCCATCGTCGTAAGCTGGGAATATCCCTCGGGCACAGTAACCGGATTCACCGTAAAGATTGCAACCAATCCCGATTTTTCCGATGCCAAGGTTATTGGCGTTGGGGCTGACGGCAGATCCTGCGAGCTCTATAATCTTCTCAAATCAACAGAATATTTCGTAAAAGTCATCGCTTATTCGGGAAAAGATATTCTCAATGAAGCCGAGACAAGCTTTCATACCGCCTCCATGGGTCCTCGTGTCATGAACGTTGACGGCATATATAACGTGCGTGACCTTGGCGGATATACCGTTCACGGCGGCGAGACAACGCTTCAAGGACTTATTTATCGTGGCGGCGCTCTCACTCCTGCCGACGTTTACGACAGCAATCTGACCGAAGTCGGCAAAAAAACCATGAGCGAGGAAATGGGTATCAAGACCGAGATCGATCTCCGCTCTCCCACCGAAGCGGGAAATCTCAGCGAGAGCGTAATTCCCGGTGCCTCTCTTATCTATATCCCGATCGGAGGCTACGGAGACGCTTTTTCCGATAGCACCGTGGGCAAGCAAGCATACCGAAAGCTCTTCTCTACCCTTGCAAATGAGAATAACTATCCTATATACTATCATTGCACCGGTGGTGCCGACAGAACCGGAACCGTCTCGTTTCTGCTTAATGCCCTGCTGGGAGTCGATGAGGAAACGCTGATCAAGGACTATGAATTCACAAGCTTTTCGATCTATCATATGCGAAATACCAAAGCAGGCGAATACGCGTCACTCTTTGCTGAATTCAGAAACAAGCTTGAAGCCTTTGAGGGAAGCACTCTGCAAGAAAAGGTAGAAAACTATCTTCTTTCCATCGGTGTGACCGAAAATGAGATATACAATATCAGGGCTATTATGACCGGCAAGCCTACAAGGCTTACAGTATCCGCCCCGCCTTATTTACCCTGAACGTGGATAAATCCTTCGACATCGCAATATGCGGAAATGCCACTCCGACGGAAAAACCGTCCGTGTCAGAATGAAGTCCGACATGGCAAGCGATTCCAGCGGAGGAATCTTTGCAAACCTTTACTTATGTATATCAATCCCCCGTTCAGAATTCAATTTCCGACAGCGATGCAAAAATATCCTTTACCATCAACACGTCTGCCGTTTCATCCTTGACGGTGTTTATGAACGATAAGTAAAATAATAAAAGTGGAAACCGCACGGTTTCCACTTTTTGATTAAGATTGCTCTTTCAAATTATGATTTGTCGGGGAGAGATAAGTGCAGAGTGCAGAATGCAGAGTGCAGAGTTATGGATGATTTTCGCAAGAAGCGAAAATCTACAATTATTTAAATTTTCTTGTTTTTATAATGTGAATTTAATGAGGAAAACCGACGAAGGAGGTTTTCAACCTAAACTCTGCACTCTGCATTCTGCATTCTGCACTCTGCACTCGCACCGATAAACTGCAATTTATCTATTCTTTCTGAAGTTCTCCACAATCATCCATGCGTTATCATACAGATCTTTTTTTGCGTTATCATCAAGCGGTATAAAGGGCTCTCTGCACTCGCCGTAGGGCACACCGTACAGAGAGATCAAGTGCTTGCAGGCAGGCAAAACTCCGTTTCGAAGCACGGCGGAGATAGCATTGTTTGCAACACTTTGAACCTTTTTTGCTTCGTCATATTTGCCTTCTTTTGCAAGGGCATATATCTTCACCATAAGATCGGGCATAAAGTTGTAGGTGGTGCCTATACCGCCCTGTGCTCCCGCAGCAAGACCCGAGAGCAGCATTTCGTCTGAGCCGTTGTAAAACACCTTATCGGGATAAGCGTTTACTAACCTATTAAGTAAGAAGAAATCGGATGAGGTAAACTTCATTCCCTGCACTCCTTCTATTTCAAGAAGCTCACATAGTTGATCGTAGCCGTAAGCCGTACCCGTAAGTCCGGGAATATTGTAAATAATCACCGGGAGCTCACTTGCCTCAGCTATCTTCCTGTAATAATTCTTAACCTCGGCAAAGCTATACTTATAATAAAGGGGAGTAACCGAAGAAACGGCATCCGCAGAGCAAGATTTTGCGTGCTTGGAAAGCTCCACCGTATCCTTGGTGGAAAGGCAACCGACATGAGCGATGACCGCAAGCTCTCCCCTGTTGTCCATAACCGTCTCAAGAAGCTTCTTGCGTTCCTCCGTTGAGCAAAGCACCATCTCTCCACTTGAACCACCCACATAAAAGCCGTGAACCCCGTCACTTCCCAGCTTTTTTACAAGCTCGCCTACACGAGCACTATCAATTTTATCACCGTCAAATGCCGTCATAAGTGCGGGCATAATTCCGTACAACTTTTTAATATCCATTCTTAATCTCCTCTACTTTTTCTATATTCAAAGGGTGTACAGCCAAAATAATTTACAAATGCACGGTGGAAACCCGAAAAGCTACGATACCCCACCGCCAATGCGATCTCATCAATATTCATCTCGGTCTGTTCCAGAAGCTGTGCCGCTCTGTAAAGTCTGATCTCAATAAGCTTTTCCCTGAAGCTTATGCCGTAAATATCGGCAAACACCCTGCTAAGATGCCTTTTTGAGATCGCCACCTCACGAGCCAGATCATCCTCGGTGATCCGATTCGCAAAATTATCGGCAAACCACATCTCTATCCGATAGTATCTTGAATGCTTACTGTCGTCGGAAATACAGCCCATATCGGTGGCAGGATTACCCGAAAGCAGGCGAAAAATATCTATATAAAGCCTTTCCAAAAGCGATCGGCACATATATTCCCACCCAAGTGTCTTTTGCATCATTTCGCGACGCAGATCAAGCAAAACGCCGGGAAGGCTCTCAGGGGTATCAAAGCAAGTAGGTTTTGTAACGCTCTCAAGCGCCTTGCAAAAGCTCTCGTATAACCTGCCGTCACAGTTTACTCTGCCGTATGAAAAGCGTATCGCCAGCATTCTGGGCAGCTCTCCGTCGGAGCCTGTGGAATGATAGCATTTTGGCGGAATAACGCAAAGCCTTCCCTTCTCCAACTCAATACTATCATTGTCAAGCAGACCTATCCTCAGCTTACCGTCAATGACAGCGATAATTTCATAGTAGGGGTGAGAATGTATCTTAGGAGTCACCGCAAAAGTGCCAACAAACCCCATATCGGGCGCGGTATATATCTCTAAGTCACCTAAATTTATCTTCAAGGTCAAAGACGAATACTTATCTGATCTCATTCATTCTTATCTCCATCACCACATCAAAGCATCGATTACCACTTCCGCGCCGCTTTTTCCGTTTCCATCTATTTCGCCTATTGACTTCAGCGACGTGTGAACAGTAAGCAGATCGCCGTCCTCTATTCCCAAAGCGCGTATATCACAAATAAGATTTTTTTCGGTAAACATAATATCAACTCCCTCGATATATTGTTTAATTAATTATTTATACCACACCGCGCGCGAGATTGTCAAGTCAGTTTTGCCCAAACATTACCTAATAAGACACGATTCGCGCGTTTTCGTCTCTCGGAGCAATAACAAGCTCAAAAAAACGCCACAGATTGGCGTGATACTCTTATCGGAGTATCACGCCAACTCTATTCGCCTTTCGGCGAGTTATATTGCTTCGCAGTGGTATTTGGCTTTCGCCAAGTGGTATTCGCTTCGCGAGTTTGAGGGCGAATAGAATATCACTGAAGCCGCAAGGCTTCAATATCACTATTGCG
>JBGVHJ010000085.1:0-38209 GCA_045122255.1 Eubacteriales bacterium
GTTTTCGGCTGTTTTTTGGTCGAAGTGACAGGACTCGAACCTGCGATCTCATCGTCCCGAACGATGCGCGATACCACCTTCGCTACACCTCGAAATGGTAAAATTATTAGATTTTTTTGTAAGTGGTCAAACATGTGGTCAAACCGAGGAATTGATGATTTTTCGACATTCGGGAGAGCCGAAAAAGTCAGTGTTTGTGGGGGCTTTCGGCTCTTCTCTAAAAATCTACGTCGAGAACGGTGATTGAGTCCCGAACCAAGCGCACTACCAAACTGTGCCACACCCCGATTATTAAATTGAAATTCGCGCGCACTAACTGTTGTGACTAAGGCTCAAACTTCGTCAATGACTCGTTTTCGCCAAGTCACTGCCACTCCTTATTGCTCCCTTGATCCGCCACCGGCGGCGGTCGCAAACGTCCCAAACTGTGCCACACCCAGATTATTGGGTCGGTTTCAAACAAATGATAGTATAACACAGAATTTGTAAATTGTCAAGTGTTTTTTTAATAATTCCGTTAATATTATGACTTGTGTTTTTCAAAAGCTAAAAAGTAAATAGGGTGGTTTTATGTTTAAAATGCCGCTTTTAAAGGGAAATAATGTGAAAAATACTTGTTTGTTGAATATATATAATATAATATCATAAAAAGTTTTAAAATTTATTATTAAAAAGTATTGTAATGAAGCGAAAAATGTAGTATAATGTAAGATGGTTTTATATGTCTGCGCACAAAAATCATTTATATTCGGATTGGAGCTTATAATCATGAATAAAATGCTCGTTGATTTACAAGAATTTGTAAAAGAGATCTCAAAGGTATACGGCGATAAGATCGCTTATAAGTATATCGTTGAGGACAAGGTCATCAGCAAAACATTTAAAGAATTTGAAAGCGACATCAATGCCGTTGCTTCATGGTTTGTAAATAAAGGATGGTATCAGAAGCATATCGCTATAATCGGTTCGTCCAGCTATAACTGGGTAGTAACCTTTTTGGGCATCGCGTGCAGCGGTAACGTTGTAGTTCCGATCGACAGAATGCTTTCGGAGGACGAGATGCTTAATCTTCTTGTGCTCGGAGATATTGACGTGGTATTCCTCTCGCAGGAGTATGAGCCTATGATCCAGAAAATAGAGGAAAGAGACAATAAGGTCGAAGAGGTAATATGCTTTGCAGACTCCGATTTCCGCACAATGCTTCGTACCGAGCACGTAACTCTGCCCAGGATCAATCCCGATGCGCTTGCGGAAATACTCTTTACATCCGGAACCACCGGTGTCAGCAAGGGCGTTATGCTCAGCCAGAAAAATATAGTTTCAAATATCAACGAGATCTACCGAATGGACTACACTCAAAATCTCAAGACTCCCCCTGTGGTCATGTCGGTTTTGCCCATACATCATACCTTTGAGCTGACAGTTGATAACCTTGGTGTGCTCTATTGCGGAGCTACCGTCTGCATCAACGACAAGCTGGAGAATATCGTCGCAAATCTTAATAGATTCAAGCCGTCGGTTATTCTCGTTGTGCCCACCATTGCCGAGATTTTCTACAAAAAGGTCATGGAGAGCATTTCAAGCGGCAGAAATAAGCGAAAGATCGCTTTGGCTAAGAAGATAAACAAGATCTTCAAGGCGCTCCATATCGACGTAAGACGCAAGCTTTATAAATCCTTGCTTGACCGTTTCGGCGGAAATCTTACCAACGTCATAGTCGGCGGTGCCGCACTCAGAAGCGAGATCGCTGAGGCATTCGATGAGTTCGGAATCAATATGTATCAGGGCTACGGGCTTACCGAGTGCGCGCCTTTGATTTCTGCAAACTACCCCAAGGTGAATAAATTCGGCTCGGTAGGTAAGGTAGTGTCCTATATGGACGTTAAGATCGAGGAGGGCGAGATACTTGTCAAGGGAAAGGGTGTTATGCTGGGATATTATAACAATCCCGAAGCAACCGCAGAAGCCTTCACTCTCGACGGATGGCTCCGTACCGGTGACCTCGGTCACTTCGACGGCGACGGTTATCTTTACATAACCGGCAGATCGAAGAATCTGATAATTCTTGATAACGGTAAAAACATATACCCCGAGGAAATCGAGGCTCATATAGCTGTGATCGAGGGCGTAAAAGACATTCTTGTTTATGAAAATAAGGGCAAGATCTGCGGCGTTATTCAGCCTACCGATATCAACAATAAAGAGCTTATAAATAACATAAAGCAGGAGATCAAAAAGATCAATGCCGATCAGCCTCCATATAAGCGAGTTGTTTCGGTTTCCTTCATTGTCCGTGATTTCCCCAAGACCACCACGATGAAGATAAAGCGTAAGGAAGCCATCAAGATGATCAAGGAGCTGGTGGTTAAGAAGACGGTTTCTTACGTGCCTCCCGTAACCAGAGAGCAGAAGAAGATCGTCGCCGCATTTGAGCAGATCCTCGGATGCGAAAAGATCGGAATCAAAGAGGACTTCTTTGATATCGGCGGTGATAGCCTCACAGCTCTTGAGGTAGCGGCTATAATAGGTGTTTCGGCGCAGGAGATCTATGAAAATCCCACAGCCGAGCAGCTTGAAAAGATCTTGCTCATAAACAAGAGAAACTCAGTATCCGATGCCGAGCGCGGCAGAGTAAATGAGCTTATCAGACTTAATGCAAACCTTGAGCACAAGAGCGAGTGCAAGCAGGTTCTTCTCACAGGCGCTACCGGTTACCTCGGCTCTCATATTCTTCGAGAGTTTATGAAGAAAAAGATCAACGTTGTCTGTCTTGTGCGCAATGCTGACAAGCTTAAGAGTATACTGAAGTATTATTTCCCCAAGGAGCATGCCTCGTTTAATTATGAGGTCGCCATCGGTGACATAAATCAGGAAAAATTCGGTCTTTCAGACGAGCAGTATGAGGAGCTCGTGAGCAAAATCGATGCTGTTGTTCATACTGCGGCAAACGTAAGCCATGCGGGACATTATGCGGAATTTGAGCGCACCAACGTGCTGGGTACTCAGAACGTTATCGATTTCTGTAAGGCTGCCGACGCTGTCCTTCATCACACGTCAACCGCAAGCGTTCATGGAGCGGGAACTGTTGAGCAGAAAAACCCCGATGCTATATTCGATGAGTTCTGCCTCGACGTAGGACAGAATTATACTCAGAATGTATATATCCACTCAAAATATAAGGCTGAAGAGAGAGTTCTTATAGCGAGAGAAGAAGGACTTAAGGCTAATATCTACCGTATCGGTAACCTGACCTGGAGAAATTCCGACGGTAAGTTCCAGCGCAACGCGCAGGACAACGGCTTCCTTGGCCGTTGCAGAGGTCTTCTTAAGGTTGGTATGTACAGCCCCGAGATCGCGGAGTATCCCATCGATTTCACCGCAGTTGACGAGTGTGCCGACGCGTACGTCCGTCTGGTACTTCACGACAGAGTTAATAACGTTTATAATATGTATAACCCCCACTTGTTCTCAATAGAGATGATTGGTAAGAAGTTCTTCGTAGGAATCAAGCAGGTTTCGAGAGAGAAGTTTGAAAAGACTCTGAGAGAGTCGATAACCGACAAGGAGGTTGCTGTGCTTTCTTTCTACAGTTCGATCGCTTCTTCTTCGAAAAATATTCCTATGAACAATGAATTTACCGTTCACGAGCTTAAAAAGCTTGGCTTCAAGTGGTCAAAGATAGGTATCAGATATCTCAGTTATATGAAAAAGATCCGATAAGGAAAGGAAAAAACATGAGAATTGGTATAGATATAGGTTCAACCACGATCAAATGCGTCGTTTTGGACGATAACGGTAATCTTCTCCATAAGAGCTATGAGCGACATTTCGCCATGATAAAAGAGAAGACCCGTGAGGTGATCAAGGGTCTGATCGAAAAATTCAATATAACCGAGCCGGTCGTGTGCGCCGTTTCGGGTTCTGCCGGAATGGGACTTGCTGAGCGCGCGGGTGTGCCCTTCGTTCAGGAGGTATACGCTACCAAGGTCGCTATCAGTCACCGCCTTCCCGACACCGACGTTGTAATCGAGCTTGGCGGTGAGGATGCAAAGATACTTTTCCTCAAGGGCAATCTCGAGGTCAGAATGAACGGTACCTGCGCAGGCGGTACTGGAGCATTTGCCGACCAGATGGCAAGCCTTATGCAGATCGACACCGGAGAGATGAACGAGCTTGCTAAAAAGCACGAAAAGATCTATTCGATCGCGTCGCGTTGCGGAGTTTTCGCCAAGACAGATATTCAGCCCCTGCTTAACCAGGGCGCGAGAAAAGAGGACATTTCGGCAAGTATCTTTTATGCGATAGTTAACCAGACCATTACCGGTCTTGCTCAGGGACATCCCATCGAAGGTAACGTGGTTTACCTCGGCGGTCCTCTCACCTTCCTCACCGAGCTGAGAAGGGCTTTTGATAAGACCCTTAACTGCGAGGGCACCTGCCCTGAGGATTCATTGGTATTCGTGGCTCTCGGAGCTGCTTATTATGCAGAGGATAAGGTCGATCTTCAGAGGGCTTACGAGCTTATCGGCGAAAAGTCGGATTTTACCGGTGAATCATCGCTGAAGCCGCTCTTCGCAAATAAGCAGGAATACGACGAGTTTATCGCAAGACATAACGAGCACAAGGTTCCCCGTAAAGAGGGAATAGAATATAAGGGCGACGCTTATCTCGGTATAGACTCGGGCTCTACCACTCTTAAGGTAGTTCTTACCGATGCCGAGGGCTCGATCATCTTCTCGAAGTATCAATCCAATCAGGGTAAGCCTATCGACGTAGTCAAGGATACCATCATCGAAATGTATGAGAAATATCCCGATATCAAGATCGTTTCCAGTGCGGTAACCGGTTACGGTGAGGATATGATGAGAAGCGCGCTTGGTATCGATATCGGCGTAGTTGAGACCGTTGCTCACTTTACCGCGGCTAAATACTTTATGCCCGACGTTGAGTTTATCATCGACATTGGCGGTCAGGACATGAAGTGCTTCAAGATCCGCGGTGGCGCTATTGATAACATATTCCTTAACGAGGCTTGCTCCTCCGGTTGCGGTTCGTTCCTCCAGACCTTTGCAAATTCGCTTGGCTATCCGATCGATAAATTTGCAGAGCTCGGACTCTTCGGCGACAACCCCGTTGACTTGGGATCAAGATGTACGGTATTTATGAACTCTTCCGTAAAGCAGGCGCAGAAGGAAGGAGTTACTGTTGAGAATATTTCCGCAGGACTTTCAATAAGCGTTGTTAAGAATGCGCTTTATAAGGTTATCAGAGTTCATTCTGCAGAAGAGCTTGGTAAGAGGATCGTCGTTCAGGGCGGTACCTTCCTCAATAATGCCGTTCTCCGCGCGTTTGAGCAGGAGATCGGAGTTGAGGTAATTCGTCCCGACATTGCAGGTATGATGGGCGCTTACGGTGCGGCTCTCTATGCTAAGCAGATGAAGAAGCACGAGGGATATTCGGGCATTCTTTCCTACGAAGAGATGAAAGAATTCACCTATTCCATAAAGAGCGTTACCTGCAAGGGATGTAATAATAAGTGCCAGCTTACCGTTAACGATTTTGGTAACGGAAGAAGATTTATAGGCGGTAACCGTTGCGAAAAGCCGGTTACCAACAAGTCTCAGGACGACTCGCTTAACCTCTATGAGTTCAAGCTCAAGGCTCTTGCGGCTTTCCCTGAGGGTGAGGGTAAGAGAGGCGTTATCGGTCTCCCCATGGCGCTCAATATGTATGAAATGTATCCCTTCTGGAATACCTTCTTCAGAGAGCTTGGATATACCGTCAAAATGAGCGGATTCTCCAACAGAAAGCTCTACCTCAAGGGTCAGGGAACTATCCCCTCCGATACCGTCTGCTTCCCGGCAAAGATGGTGCACGGACATATTCAGCAGCTGATCGAAATGGGCGTTGATACTATCTTCTATCCCTGCCAGACATACAACTTCAATGAAAAGAAGGCGAAGAAGAACTTCAACTGCGCCGTTATCGCAGGTTATCCCGAGGTTATTGAGGCGAACACCCTTAATTTCGGTAATATAAAGTACGTCAACGATTACGTAGGACCTCATAACAGACGGGAATTTCCCGCGCGCATACTCAAGGTGCTTGTTAAGCGCTTTGGAGTATTCACCAAGAGCGAGGTCAAGAATGCCTGCGAAAAGGCATACGCGGCTTACGACGAATATATGGCGTCGGTAAGACTTGAGGGCGCAAGAATAGTTGAGGAAGCAAGACGCGAGGGCAAGAGGATCATCGTCCTTGCCGGCAGACCCTACCATGCAGATCCCGAGATCAACCACGGCATCCATAAGCTTATCGCGGCTCTCGGCTTTGCGGTAATATCCGAGGATGCGGTTGCGGCTCTGGCACCCGATTTCAAGCTCAACATTCTTAGCCAGTGGACGTATCACCAGAGACTTTTCTCTGCGGCTAAATACATAACCACTCAAAAGGATATGTATATCGTTCACCTGGTATCCTTCGGTTGCGGACTTGATGCGCTGACCGCAGATGAGGTACGCAGTATGCTTGAGCATGCAGGACAGCTTTATACACAGATCAAAATTGACGAGGTAACCAACCTCGGCGCGATCAAAATACGTCTGCGCAGCCTGATCGCGGCAATAGAACAGCAGAGCAAGGGGGAAGAGAATGGAAAATAATTCGCATTACAGAGAGCGTGTGAAATTCACACGTAAGATGAAAAAGGAATATACCATACTTACCCCCAGTATGGCGCCTATCCATTTTAAGATCCTGCGCCCCATTCTTCTTCGTGAGGGCTACAAGATCGATATTATGGAAAACGAAGGTCCCGAGGTATTGCAGCTTGCTCTGAAATATATCAATAACGATATGTGCTATCCCTCGATGCTGACCACGGGGCAGATGCTTGCGACTATGTTCAGCGGCAAGTACGATCCCGATAAGGTGGCTATGATCATCACCCAGTCGGGCGGCGGATGTCGAGACACGAACTATATCAATATAATGAGAAAAGCCTTTGAAAAGGCAGGATTCCCCAACGTGCCCTTTATTTCGGCAAACGTATGGTTTATGGAGATGAATCCCGGAATCCGTCTCAGACCCTCGGCGCTTCTTATGGCAATTGCCGGTCTTATTTACGGTGACATGATAATGATCTGTTCAAATCAGATCCGTCCTTATGAGGTTAATAAGGGTGAGACCGACGAAATGATAAATAAGTGGACGGATAAGATCGGTGAAGCCTTCAGCCACGGTCGTTGGTATACAGTTTCTAAAATGAAGAAGATACTTAAAGAGATCGCAGACGATTTCGCATCTATTAAGATCGAAAAGACCCCTAAGGTCAAGGTTGCGGTTATCGGTGAGCTCTTCTTGAAGTATTCCGCACCCGGAAATAATCACCTTGAAGAGTTCCTTGCAGGTCAGGATTGCGAGGTCTACGTACCCTCGATCCTCGGTTTCGGTATCTACAAGACCAACGGAGCTCTTGAGGATCTCCGACTCTACGGTGGCAATCCCTTCAAGAAGCTGATACTTGAGGTGGTAATGAAGTATATGTTCTGGATGGAGGATATTCTTATTTCCGCCATCGAGGCAAATCCCGCATTCGTTCCTCCTGAGCGTGTTAACGATCTGAAAAAGCGCGCAGAGGGTGTCATTAACGTTGGTAACAGCATGGGCGAGGGATGGTATCTTGCCGCTGAAATGCTTGAATTTGCCGATCACGGATATGAGAACATCGTTATAGTTCAGCCCTTCGGATGCCTGCCCTGTCACGTAGCCGCAAAGGGAATGATCAATAAGGTCAGAAGGATCGATCCCAGACTCAACATTGTTGACATCGAGTACGACCCGGGTGCTACCAAGGTAAATCAGGAGAACAGAATCAAGCTGATGCTCGTGGTTGCTAAGGAAAACCTTGAAAAGAATAAGAATTCTTAATAATCAAAAAATCCTATCTATGAGATAGGATTTTTTTGATATCAGTATTTAATTCGTTTGTTTTTGAACAAAAGCACGATAACCGTAACCGCAAGTGCCAAATAAATTACATTATATATTATCCATATCGGGATTATGGGTGAGGTAATGCCCGTTGCAATAAAGGTGAAGAGCGGAAGCGCGAGACTCCAGATCAGAATGTATGCATAGATACCGATCATCATGAATATTCCTATTTTCTGGCGTCGGCTCAGAAACCTTCTTGCTACGACCGATAATATTGGGGGCGCGAACAGTGTTACGAGAAATACCATCTCAAATGGGAAGAGCAGGGGATAAAGCGAGGCATAGTAATAATGTGCGGAGAAGATTCCGTATTCGTAGAACAGGCAATAGTGAGAGCAGGTAACGAGTATTCCTAAATTGACAATGCTCATCAGTATCGCGAGCAGATCGGAGCATGAGATCAGAAATCTTGTAGGCCCCAGCACCTTATTGCGAAGCTTATAGTTGACAGCACCGCATATAGGACATGTTGCGGTGTCATCGGGAAAATCGCGGTCACATCTTCTGCAGTAAAACATAAATGACTCCTAAAAGTGTATAAATAGTGTTACAGATCGGCTTCGATCTGCTCGGCGTATCTGACAGTTTCC
Source organism: Eubacteriales bacterium (assembly GCA_045122255.1). Classification (GTDB taxonomy): domain Bacteria; phylum Bacillota; class Clostridia; order Oscillospirales; family CAG-272; genus SVTX01. Next base: position 8,586 of record JBGVHJ010000085.1, read on the forward strand.
ATAGCATCGGCAGCGTATTTATCTGCGCCGATCTTTGCGGCATATTCCTCGGTCAGAACCGCACCGCCAACAACGATCCTGCACCAAGGCGCATTTTGACGAAGGAGTGCGATAGTTTCCTCCATTGCGGGCACGGTAGTGGTCATCAGTGCGCTGAGACCGACGAGCGGTGCTTTATGTGCCTCCGTAGCCGCCAAAATCGCTTCTGGAGAGACGTCTCGTCCAAGATCGATCACTTTAAAGCCGTAATTCTCAAGAAGCAGAGAGACGATATTTTTGCCTATGTCGTGTATGTCGCCCTTGACGGTGGCTATGATCACCGTCATTCGTGCGCTTTCTTCTTTGCTTGCCGATAGAACTGCACTAATTGGTTCAAAAGCGGATTTTGCCGCCTCAGCCGCCATCAAAAGAGCAGGGAGATATATTTTGTGCTCCTCAAAGCCCTTTCCGACCTCGTCAAGTGCGGGGATGATATGATTTTTAACTATGTCAAGGGGCTGATTGTCGCCAAGAAGTGAGACGGTAAGCTCACGCGCCTTATCCTTAAGACCCTTGATGATTGCGGTCTTTAAGGAGTCGCTTGAAGAATCTTGAGTGACAGTTTGTTTGGTAGAGACATTCGTAGCACTTGTCTCGATATTTGACGCAAATTCAATGTAATCGGCGCAGTTTTCATCCAAGCCGTGAAGCGCGCGGAAGGAATGATACGACTTCATCATTTCAAGGGAATAGGGATTCATAATGGCCGCCGTAAGCCCGTTTTCAAGAGCGTTTGCAAAGAATATTCCGTTTAATACGTCGCGGTTGGGCAGACCGAAGGATACGTTTGAGACTCCAAGAACCGTGTTGCAACCAAGCTCGTCGCGGATGCGACGCAATGCTTCAAGAGTGATCTTAGCCGCGCCAGGCTCTGCAGAGACGGTCATTGTAAGCGTGTCGAAAACTATGTCCTTTTTGTCGATACCGTAGCCTTCGGCAGTGGCAAGGATCTTTTTTGCAATAGAAATCCTGCCCTCAACAGTGTCGGGGATTCCGTTTTCGTCAAGCGTAAGAGCTACCACAACGCCGCCGTACTTCTTCGCCAAAGGAAAGACAGATGACATAGACTCCTGCTTGCCGTTGACCGAATTTATCATTGCCTTGCCGTTGTATCGACGGAGTGCCGCCTCCATAGCTACAGGGTCGGCGGAATCGATCTGCAAGGGAAGCGCGGTCACCTCCTGAAGTGCGGTTACCACACGCGTGAGCATCGCTTTTTCGTCGATGTCGGGCAGACCGACGTTAACGTCGAGAATATGCGCTCCGCAGCTTTCCTGGTCAAGTCCCTCCTTAAGAATATAGTCAAGGTCACCGCCGCGAAGGGCATCCTTGAATTTCTTCTTTCCGGTGGGATTTATGCGCTCGCCGATAAGGATCGGCGCGTCGGCAAAATCAACCGCGTGAGTGTAGGACGACACTATTGTGCGCTCTTTTTTTATCTGAGTGACAAGACTTAAACTATTAGAAGTGATCGCCTTAATATATTCGGGTGTTGTTCCGCAGCATCCTCCGGCAATACTAACACCTTTTGAAATAAGAGACGCAACCTCTTTTCCGAATTCCTCGGGAGTGATATCATAAACCGTCTTTCCGTTCTTGATCTCTGGGAGTCCGGCATTGGGCTTTAGAATAACGGGAACGCTTGCATATTTCAGTAATTCCTCGATGATCGGAGAAAGCTGACGGGGACCCAGCGAGCAATTTGCTCCGATGGCATCAGCACCCATACCCTCAAGAAGTGCGACCATTGCCGCAGGTGTAGCGCCGGTCATAAGACGAGCGTCTGAGCCGTAAGCGTTAGAAACGAAGACTGGCAGGGAGGAATTCTCCTTTGCCGCAAGAAGCGCCGCCTTGGTTTCGTATGAATCGTTCATGGTCTCGATGAAAATAAGGTCAACTCCGTATTTAACACCAAGCTTCACCGTCTCGGCAAATATTGCAACCGCATCCTCAAAATCAAGGTCGCCGTAAGGCTTCAGAAGCTTTCCCGAAGGACCAATATCAAGAGCTATGAACTTTTCTTTGTCTGTTATCGAGGTTTCGCGCGCAACCTTGGCGTTTTCAACCGCCGCGCGGACTATCTCTTCAAGCTCATCGGTTGAAAATTTCAGAATGTTCGCGCCGAAAGTGTTTGTCGAAACAACGTTTGATCCGGCATTGTAATATTCTCTATGTATTCCCTGAACCACCTCAGGGTGACTTATATTCCATCTCTCGGGCAGCTCACCCGCTTCAAGTCCGTTTGCTTGAAGCAGAGTGCCCATTCCACCGTCGAGAATTAGCAAGTTATCTTTTAAATAATCAAGAATTTTCATATATACCTTTTATTTTCCTAAAATAGCAGAAAGATTTTGCTGTATCTTTTCGGCAACGTCGGGCTTGTTCATTGAATAAACGTGAACGTTTGTGATGCCGTTAGCGTAAAGATCGATGATCTGATCGGTAGCGTAAGCAATGCCAGCCTGCTTCATAGCTTCATCGTTTGAGCCAAACTTATCAACCAAAGCCTTGAATCTCTGGGGAACGAATGAGCCCGAAAGCTTCACGCTTCGCTCAACGAATTTTGCATTAGTGATAGGCATAATTCCGGGCACTATCGGCACGGTGATGCCCGCTTCTCTTATTTTATAAAGGAAATTATATAAGAGATTGTTATCAAAGAACATCTGCGTGGTCAAAAAATCACAGCCCGCGTCAACCTTTTCTTTAAGATGCTTTATATCTTCATTTTGATCCTTACTTTCGGGATGTATCTCGGGGTAGCATGCGCCGCCGATGCAGAAGTCTGCACCCGATTGACGAAGCTCGTGTATAAGGTCAATTGCATGACGGTATGCCCAAGCGCTACGGTCATCATTCTCCATTCCCACGGGAATGTCGCCTCGAAGAGCCATAACGTTCTGAATGTCGGATTCCTTGATGCGGTCGATCATTGTTCTGACGGTCTCGCGGGTTGATGAAACACAGGTAAGGTGCGCCAAGGTAGGAACGCCGTAGCTTGCTTTTATATTCTTAGCTATGTCGAGAGTGTATTGACTTGTTCCGCCACCTGCACCGTAGGTGACGCTCATAAACGAGGGCTTCAGCTTAGCTATCTCCTCTGTGGCAGACTTAACGCTCTCAAACGCAGTTGTAGTCTTGGGAGGGAAGACCTCAAAGGAAAGGTGGGGGGTGCCTTTTTCAAAAATTTCGGTAAGTTTCATTCTGATCTCCATTCCGTCGCTTGGTGGCGGCACAATTAGTTGACGATGAAATTTGATATACGTCAAATTCGTGTATGAAATAGTTGCTTTACTTTTTTATTCATAAATATACATTTTATTTTAACACAAAAGCGCGCGCATTTCAATATGTTTTGCTTAAAATACAATCAAATTTTGCTTTTTTCTTGACTTTTAAGGCAATTTTGTGTATAATGTTGGTGTTTACGAAATATTTGGAGATATATATGAAGATACAGCTTTCAGACCATTTCAGCTACGGCAGACTGATACGCTTCACACTCCCATCGATCGCGATGATGATCTTTACCTCGATCTACGGTGTTGTTGACGGATTTTTTATTTCAACCTTTACAAATAAGACCTCATTTGCCGCGGTAAATTTCATCTTCCCATTTATTATGATCATGGGAGCGGCGGGATTTATGTTAGGCACCGGTGGCAGTGCACTGGTTGCGAAAACCTTGGGAGAGGGAGACAAAGATAGGGCAAACAAGCTTTTTTCAATGATCATATACACGTCGATCATCATCGGCGCCATTATAACTGTCGGAGGATTTTTACTTGTCAGGCCTGTGGCGCAGATGCTTGGTGCTAAAGGGCAAATGCTTGACGATTGCGTAACCTACGGCAGAATAATCCTCGTTTCAATGATCCCCTTTATGTTGCAGATGGAGTTTCAAAGCTTCTTTGTTACTGCAGAAAAGCCGAAGCTTGGACTTTTTGCCACTCTCGCTTCCGGAATTACAAATATTGTTCTCGATGCGCTTTTTGTCGGTATACTGAGGCTCGATCTTGAGGGCGCGGCATGGGCAACCGCTATAAGCCAATGCATCGGCGGACTTTTCTCGATCGGTTACTTTATTCTTCCCACTAACCGAAGTCTTCTCAGTTTGACCGGATTTTATTTTGATTTTAAAGCCCTTATAAAGGTCTGCACGAACGGTTCGTCAGAACTTATGAGTAATATTTCGATGTCTCTCGTCAGTATGCTCTACAATTTTCAGCTTATGAGGCTCGAGGGCGAAGACGGAGTTGCAGCGTACGGCGTATTGATGTATGTATGCATGATCTTTATAGCAATTTTTATTGGGTATTCCATCGGAACTGCACCGATCATCGGATTTAATTACGGCGCGGGGAATCACGTTGAGCTGAAGAGTATTCTCAAGAAAAGTGCGGTGCTTATAGGTGTCAGCTCTTTCGTAATGCTTCTTCTCTCATTATTGCTTGCAATGCCTCTGTCAAGTCTTTTCGTAGGCTATGACGAGGGGCTATTTGAGATAACGAAAAGAGGCTTTTATATCTTCTCATTCTCGTTTTTGTTCAGCGGTATCAGCATTTTCGGATCGTCCTTCTTTACCGCATTGAATAACGGACTGATTTCGGCACTGATTTCGTTCTTGCGTACACTCGTTTTTCAGGTTGCGGCTGTCTTGATTCTGCCGATATTTATGCAAATAGACGGTGTATGGCTCTCGTTGGTGGTTGCAGAGCTTTTGGCAGGTATAGTTGCAATAGCATTCGTTCTTGCGAATAAGAGAAAATATCATTATTAAATAAAAAGGAATCCGTATTTTTACGGATTCCTTTTTGGTTTTATTGCTCCTCGTTATTAGTGGGAAGAGCATATTTCTCAAGGTATTTGTGGTAGTTTGTATCAAATTCGTTTCCACTTTCCTTGATCTCACGCAGATAATTATGCAGATCAAGCGAATCATGCTTGGACATCTCAATTACGCAGCCAGCGATGTTCGAACAGTGGTCGGAAACTCTTTCAAGGTTGTTGAGAATATCCGAGAGCACGAAGCCGTGCTCGATAGTGCACATGCTCTTTTGAACTCTTATAACGTGCTGGAGCTTGATTTCGTCCTTCAGATCGTCCACGACCTGTTCGAGAGGCTCTACAAGCATAGCCTTGTCGATATCGGTGTTTATAAAAGCTTCATGAGTCATGTGAGTTATCTCGTTAAGTGCATCGTACATTACCTGAAGCTCGCGGACGGCATACTCAGAAAAGGCGAGATTCTTGTCCTTCAGCTCCTCGGCAGATTCGACTATATTTACCGAGTGGTCGGAGATTCTTTCAAAATCACCGATAATATGGAGTAGCTTGGTGACCTCAATACTGTCAGCTTCCTGAAGATCGCGAGAGGATAGCTTTACAAGATAGGTTCCGAGGGCGTCCTCGTAAATATCAACCTTGTCCTCGGCATCACGAATCTCCTGTGCGACCTTGGAATCGTAGTTCTTAAAGAGTCCGACCGCTTTATTGAAGGGCTCGATGGAAAGCTCGCCCATACGAATGGCGACCTTGCGGCAACGGTCGATAGCAACCGCGGGAGTGTCAAGAAGACGCTCGTCGAGAAGAGAAGTGTATTCATCACCCTTCTTTTCATCACCTCGAACAGTGATATAAGCTAACTTTTCGAGAAGCTTGGTGAAGGGAGAGAGCATGATAACGGAGAAGATCTTGAATACTGTGTGTATTCCGGCGATACCGAAGGCTTCGATGGTAGTGCCGTCTGCCCAGGAAAGGAGACCGAACACACCGGTAGTTTCAAGTATCCAGCCGATCGAATAATAGAGAACCATCCAAAGAACAACGCCGATGACGTTGAAGTACAGGTGAATGAAAGCGGCACGCTTACCGTTTTTGTTTGCACCAAGAGAGGAAATAATAGCGGTGATACAGGTACCGATATTCTGCCCCATAACTATAGGCATCGCGGAGCCGTAGGTAATTGCTCCGGTAAACGAAAGCGCCTGAAGAATACCGACAGAAGCGGAAGAGGACTGAACGACAGCGGTAAGCAGAGTACCTGCAAGAACACCGAGGATAGGCCAATCCTTAAACATAGTGAACAGAGGCTTGAGGGTATCTCCGTAAGAGCTGACCGAGTCGGACATCAAAGACATACCGACCATAAGGATGGCAAATCCCATAAGGATGTTTCCAACGTCCTTGAATTTGCTTCTCTTGGAAAACATGATCAAGCCAATTCCGATCAAAGCAAGGACGGGCATCCATGCGTCAGGTTTAAAAAGCTTGAGCGCGTCAAGAGAGAATCCAAGGTTCTCCAAGCCGTTGAGCGCCGTGATCCATGCGGTAACTGCCGTACCGACGTTGGCACCCATTATAACTCCAACGGCCTGTGAAAGCAGCATTGTTCCGGAGTTAACGAAACCAACGACCATGACCGTGGTAGCGGAGGAGGATTGGATAACAGCCGTTACTCCGAGGCCTAAAAGAAAGCCCTTGAGCTTGTTAGAGGTCAGATTTCCCAATATTGTTTTAAGTTTTCTTCCGGCGCTTTTCTTAAGCGCATCTCCCATAACGTCCATACCGTATAGGAAGAGGGCTAGTCCGCATGCCAATGACAAAATACTCAATAAGAGCTCAAGGTCCATAGTACTTCTCCTAAATCACTACTAAATTCAAAATCAAACAAAACGACGTGTCAATGTCGGAAAAAATATGATCATACTTCAAGTTACATTATTATAACTATAACATATTATTCGTCAGAAATCAAGAGAAAAGGCAAAAAAATTTTGATATTTTTTGTTATGTGAGTAAAAAAACCTTTTTAGAATAACGATTTTAAAAAGAAAAGATACCGACGGCTGTCGGTATCTTTTTAATATTATTTGTCTGTAGTGCGATTGATATATCCGGGGCATTTGCAGTTTTTGGACGGGCAGGAATCGGAATAGGGGCAACCTACGCAGACCTTGCCGCGTTTTTTTCTCAAGCAAATATATAGAATTATGCCGCAGATTATCAAGGCAATTATTCCAATTATCAAAAAATCCCAAGGTCCCATAAAAACCACCTGTTAAATTAATATTTGAGTTGATTAAGCTATCTTGTTAAGTTTTTCCCGGCGGAGAGCACGCTGATTTTTAATAATAAGCGCCACGACGAGTGCGGCAAGAGAAGCAACAACTACCCAACCTACGATAGGCATCCATATTTCGCCGAAGTTTCGGGTAGTGAACAGAGTTCCAAAGAAGAAGGTAAGGAAGCTGATCGAGTATCCGACACCAAATTGAAGGGCGATACCGCTCCAGAACCATTTTCTGTTGCTTATCTCAGCATTCATCGCACCGATGGCGGCGAAGCAGGGAGGAGAGAAAAGGTTGAGCAGGAGGAATGCCAGCGCCGCAACGGGAAGCATTGCGCCTCCGCTGCCTGCTCCGAAAACGGTTGCGATATCGGTAACGCTTGCACCTTCTTCAATCGCCAAATTTTCAGCGCTGATCAGATTGGAAATTCCGAAGCATACCGCAAGAGTTCCGACAACGTTTTCCTTGGCGATGAAGCCTGTAATCGTTGCCGAAGCCAGCTGCCAGGAGACGTATCCAATAATAGGAGCGAATATGTACGCAAAGGGAATTGCGACGGTTGCGAGAATAGAGGAGGATGCCTCGCCCTCGGCTACGGGCTGGAAGCTCCACGTGAAGTTCTGCATCAGGTGAACTATAAGATTGCAGAGCAGAATGATCGTTCCCGCCTTCTTGACGTAAGACCAACCGCGCTGAAGCGTTGATCCTCCTGCTTTAAGAATAGAGGGAAATTTATATTCGGGGAGCTCGATTATAAAATAAGACTTTTTATTGTGTCCCGTGATCCACTTGATAATAAGAGCGCACAAAAGTATGATAACGATGCCGACGAAATACATAAGCGTACCTACCCAAGCGGCATCCTTGAAGAAAGCACCTGCGAACAGAGCAATAACGGGAAGCTTCGCGCCGCAAGGCATAAAGGGAGCAAGCATAGCGGTTGCGCGGCGTTCTTTTTCATTTTTAATGGTTCGGCAAGCCATTACTCCGGGAACGGCACAACCTGTTCCTACAACAAAGGGGATAACGGATTTGCCGGAGAGACCGACCTTTTTGAAGATAGGATCGAGCACTACCGTCGCACGAGCCATATAACCGCAATCCTCAAGCAGAGCGATAAGGAAATACATAACCATAACGAGAGGATGGAAGCCAACAACGGCGCTGAAGCCGCCGATGATACCCTCAACCACTACTGACTGAAGCAGAGGATGAACGTTGCCCTCCATAAGTCCGCTGATCCACTCGCCAAACATCTCAATAAAGGTGACGAGACCGGGAACCGTGAATTCGTGCGCACTGCCTTCAGCAAAGGTAAAGCCCTCGGCTATAAGAGGACCGACCCAGGCTTGAGAGATCTGGAAAACCAGGAACATAACCAAAGCAAAGATCGGGATGCCAAGCCATTTATTGGTGAGAAGAGCGTCGAATTTATCCTGAAAATTCTTTTCGTTTGTAAAGGTCTGTCTTTCCTCTACCTGATGAACGATCGTGTTTACAAATTCAAAGCGCTTTTTATCCGCTTCAAGAACCGCATCCTTATCGGTAAGATCAACGTCGCCCTGTAAGTAGGGAGCAACCTGTTCCTTTCCAACAAGATCAAGAGACGCGTGAATTATATCGTGAATGCCCGCGCCTTTGGTTGAGACCGTCTCAATGACAGGACAGTTAAGCAGCTCTGACAGCAGGGAAGCGTTGATCTTATTTTTCTTTTTTCTGTTAGCGTCGGTCTTGTTAAGAGCCACGATAACGGGAATGCCAAGCTCAAGAAGCTGAGTTGTAAAGAAAAGGCTTCGGCTGAGATTGGTTGCGTCAACTATATTAAGAATAACGTCGGGCGCTTCGTTTTTAACGTATTCGCTGGCAATGCTTTCCTCGCTTGTGAAAGGAGACATTGAATAAGCGCCGGGAAGGTCAACGGCAATTATCTTTCCGTGACCTCTCGAGTATTTATTTTTGATTTTTGTTTCTTTTTTGTCAACTGTAACGCCTGCCCAGTTTCCTACCTTTTCATTACTGCCGGTAAGAGCGTTGAACATCGTTGTTTTTCCGCTGTTTGGATTGCCCGTAAGCGCGATCCTCATTGGCATTTCCTCCTGAATCTTTACAAAAAGTATGAAGCTTGAAGTTGGTTAGCATCGGCTAACCGACAGTCATAAAAAATTAATCCGCAGCCGTTTCGGATCAAATGAGTATTGCCTCAGCAAGTGCTTTATCAATGTGATATCTGCCGTCCTTGATGGAAACGATGCATCCGCCCTTGAGATGTGATATCACAGTGATCGGCTCGCCCTTATAGCAACCTAGGGAGAAGAGGAAGGAGTTGAGCTCGTCGTCATCGGTGTTGATCTGCTTGACAACGTATTCCTTACCCTCTGAAGCATTTCTTAAATTCATATTTAACCGCCTGTCTGTTCAGCAAGGTCTGATTGCCTTGTAAACAAAAGAATTTTCCGTGAGTTAGCCACCGCTAACCGTAATTATTATACCACTTTTTTTCATTTTGTCAATAATTAAATTTAAAAAAATTTCATTTTGGCAAAAAATGCAAGCGACCGTTTTTTACAGTCACTTGCATTTGTGCAATTTGCTCAATTCAAATGTTTTGATATCTCTGCTCCGAACAACTCTCCCAATAGGATCATAGAGGTAGAATCGTAATGGGCGTTATCGTTATTTTCTTCAAGGGTGGTGAGACCGTGTTTATTGGTGTCGACGCAGAAGTTGATAGAGGATTCCTCAGCATATTTCAGCTTGCACTCGTTGACAAGGAAGAAGGATGCCCACACGCCAAGATCGGTGATCGTCGCATCAACGAAAGCTATGCCTTCAAAAGCCTCGTAGAAGCCGTATTCGCTTCTTATATCCTCCACAAGAGCCTTCTGGAGTCGGTAATATTCGTGAGCGCGGAAGAAGGTAGAAGCATCACTCTCGCCCTGCATCCACACGAATGCCATGATTCTCGGATCAAGTCCCTGATCCTCAAGAAGCTCAAGTCCGTGATCGACCGTTTCCTTGAATGCCGTCAAGCAAGAGCTCCTTTCTTCGTCCTCGGGATTCCAATGAGCGTAAAGTCCGGAGCCGCCTATTGCGTATTTAATAATATAGAAGGTTTCGTCGGGATAGGTCTTGCTGAGGTATGCCGCAAGTCCCAACTCAGGGCCGAAGGCGCTTGCGCTGATACCCTGACCAAGCTTTACGTCAACGAATTCATTGTTTTTGTTGCGAACGGAGGGAAGGCCTTCCGAAAGTGTTCCGGAGGAGTAAAGGATCTTTACGTTGGAATAACCGTTTACGTATTCTTCATACTGCTCGGGAGAAACCTTTTGTTTCAGGAAAGAGCCGTAAGACGCTCCGGTTGCGTTGGACTGTCCTCCCAAAAGTATTACCTTTGCGGTGTTGTCGGGATACTCGTGATTATTGTCGGTTTCGGTTTCTTCAGTTTCGCTTTCGGTGACCTTCTGAGGGTATTCGATGACGAAGCCGCCGCAGAAGGAGGTCTTTTTGTTAGCTCTGTCGTTAATGTAGCTTCTGAGATTATACTGCTCGTATTCCTCGGGAAGAGTGGTGTTGTACCAGAAGTTGTCAGCGACTACCTTTGTGTGGATCTCGACGGGAGCTGCTTCCTCTTTTGCTCCGGTCTCGGTATCAGTTTCGGTCTCGGTAGAGGATTCACTTTCTTCAGTGTCGCTTTCAATGAGATCCTCGGGGTCAACGTAGCTGAGAACCACAAGGTAATCACCCGCGCACATTTGCCCGTCCTCAAATTCAACGGTATACGTGCGCAATGACTCTGTTATGTATTCGCTGTATATCGGCTCGGTTGCAATAGTGTTCTTGTAATTACCGTTGAAGGAATAAATATCAAGCTGAATACTGCACACGACCGCTTTCTGATTATCTGAAATATTAAGATAAAGCTTTTTAAGCTGTCCTTCGGGAATGGTGAAGGAAACGGCGGCGTTTCCGCCCGATTTCAGACTGTGATAGCCTCTTGAGCTTCTTGTGTAGTCTATGAAGGAGACGAGGCCCTCGGCAAGCTCGGTCTCGAAGGTCTCTTCCTCCTCGGACTCTTCGGGCTTCACGGAAGTATCGGTGGGCTCGCTGTCTGCAGACGGCTCGCTAACCGATTCCTCAGGCTCTTCTGCGGTAGATTGATTGCAGGCGGCAAGAGCCGAAAAAATGAAGGCGAGACAGAGAATTATGCATATTCTTTTGATAAATTTGTTCATAATGGGTCTCCTCAAATCAAATATATACACATAATAACATACTTTTGTGTAAAAAGCAATAGAATTTACATTAATTTAATGATAAATATTGATTTTTCGCGGTATATATGATATAATGTTGATAATTCATTTGAAGGGGGCACTTTATGATCTACAGTTCAATTACAGATCTTGTTGGCAAAACTCCGACGGTCGAGCTTTCGCGTTTTGGTAAAATTATGGATTGCAGATCGAGGATTTTGGCAAAAATCGAGTTTTTTAATCCCGCCGGATCGGTCAAAGACAGAGTCGCCCTTGAAATGATCGATTGCTACGAAAAGACGGGTATTCTTTCAAAGGAAAGCACGGTTATTGAGCCGACTTCGGGGAACACGGGAATAGGACTCGCCGCCGTTTGCGCCGCGAGAGGTTATAAAGCTATAATCGTTATGCCCGATAATATGTCTCTTGAGAGGCAGATGCTTATGAAGGCTTACGGCGCTTCTCTCGTGCTGACAGACGGTGCTCTCGGCATGAAGGGAGCTATTGCAAAGGCTGAGGAGCTTGCTCAAGAAATTCCGGGAGCTATTATTGCAGGTCAGTTTACAAACCCGTCAAATCCCGACGCTCATTATAAGACCACGGGACCCGAAATGTGGAAGGACACCGACGGCAAGGTCGATATTTTAGTATCAACGGTAGGCACGGGTGGCACGGTAAGCGGCACCGGCAAATATCTCAAGGAGATGAATCCGGTGATCAAGGTGATCGGAGTCGAGCCTGAAAATTCACCGTTTCTTACCGAGGGCAGAGCAGGAGCACATAAAATACAGGGCATCGGTGCAGGTTTTTTGCCCGAAACACTTGACTTGTCGGTGGTTGACGAGATATTGACCGTCAGCGACGAGGATGCATATATATTTGCGCGCGAGATCGCAAAAGCTGAAGGAATACTTGTGGGTATATCCTCGGGAGCGGCACTTTGCGCGGCTGTCGAAATAGCAAAAAGACCTGAGAATGCCGATAAAAATATAGTGGTGATCCTCCCCGACTCGGGAGAGAGATATTTATCAGCAGGATTATTTGAATAAAGGATAGAAAAATGAGAAATGCACAATTGGCGGATCTTTTGCGTCCGCAGACTATAGACGATATAGTAGGTCAGAAGCACCTTTTTGGTGAGAGAGGCGTTATCCGTCGCATGATGGAGGGCGGCAGACTTACAAATATGATTTTCTTCGGCCCTCCCGGTACGGGAAAGACCACAGCCGCTTCGATCATCGCAAAGCAATCGGGGATGGACTTTCATAAGCTTAATGCAACCAATGCATCCACAGCCGACGTGAAGGAGGTGCTCGCAAGCTCGGGAAGCCTATTCGGGAGTAACGGTACTCTGCTTTACATAGACGAGATACAGTACTTCAATCGTAAGCAGCAGCAGGCGCTCCTCGAATATATCGAGGACGGAAGAGTAACTTTGATCGCATCTACCACCGAGAACCCACATTTTTACGTCTATAACGCGATCATATCCCGTTCATCGCTCTTTGAATTCAAGACCGTTGAGCCCGTAGAATGCGCAAAAATGCTGTACAGAGCGCTTGATTTTCTTAATAATGAGAACGGCACCGAAAAGAAGGTAAGTCCGGCGACCGCAGAATATATTGCAAAGGCGGCTGGAGGCGACGTGCGACGCTCCATAGGTCTCTTTGAAAACGCGTATTTCTCTGCCGACGGCGAGATAACACCCGCTGATGCGGATCAGTTCAATTACGGAGTTGGTAACTATAACGACGACGTTCATTACGATATGCTGGGTTGTCTGCAGAAGTCTATACGCGGTTCTGACCCCGATGCGGCGGCATTTTACGTTGCAAAAATGGTGGAGCAGGGCGATATTATCTCGCTTTGCCGACGCTTGCAGGTCATAGCGAGTGAGGATATCGGGCTTGCATATCCCATGGCTCCCGTTATCGTCAAGGCTTGCTGCGATTCGGCTCGCGAGCTTGGACTTCCCGAGGCGAGAATACCCTTGGGTCACGCGGCAATAATGCTTGCGACGATGCCCAAGTCCAATACACAGCATCTCGCGGTGGATATGGCGCTTGAGGATGTGCGCGCCGGTAAGGGATTGACTCCCCCAATACATCTCCAAAGCCCACTTTTCAAGGGCTATAAATATCCTCACGATTACCCCAATCGCTACGTCGAGCAACAGTATCTGCCCGATGATCTGAAGGGTAAAAGATATTATTTCTACGGCGACAACAAGACCGAAAAAGCCGCTGAGGAGTATTGGAAGAAGATAAAAGGGAAATAACATAAAAACAAGTGTGCGAAACTGTCGCACACTTGTTTTTATGTAGAGTAGTTGCTTTTGAAATTAAATAAAGGTTGTCTCGTCTGTTGCTTCCTCATTTTTCTCTTTAACGGGTGCGGGAATAATGCTTCTGTAGAAAGCCGCAAGAGCCGCGTGCTTGTAGGGAAGAATCCAGATGTTTAGGATGCCGAATGTAAGCATACAGAGAATATCCCAGCCGATAAAGCTGAATTCAAGGCAGAAAAGTCGCCATTTGTTGCCGTGCATCAATAGCTTTGAATAGTCTATAGCATCGCCTGCAGACATATCGGGATTGTCTATAAGAATAAAAGGTACTATACTGTATCTGTATGCCGCGATTATTCCCGGAATGATAAAGAGAAGCGACCAAAGAAAAATAAAGAGACTTCTTATTAAATTGGCAAGGATCACTCTCTTCCAATCCTTGAATTTTGAGAAGATGCGAACGAACTCGATCTTCTCACCGTCAATAACGTCCATATTGAAATGAGCGTAGCCGACGGTAATGATGCTTGAAAGGCAGAACCACGCTACCGTATAAGCAAGCGTGAAAAGAAAAGCAAAGAGCACAACCGACGCAACTATCACCGTTACGGCAATTGCTATTGCAGCTGTGTCAGGGTTCTCGAAATATTTGGCGAGTACGGGCAGACTTAAGCCATTGAAAGAAATAACGTTTGATTCATTTTCAACATTTATTTGAAAGTTCGCGGCATAATGCGCGCCCCCAAGCACCGAAGCTACAAGGAAGGCGAGTATTGCCCAGCCCCAGTTTCCGCGCAGAGCGTTCCAGGCTTGATGTCTGAGATCTTTTGATGTCATAATGATCCTCCTAAAATGTTTTATTTATCGGTGTTAATCTTTCCCGAAGCGATAAGAATGCGCTCGATCATTGTCCAAGTGATTTTTTGCGCCTCATTTTCGCTATCGCGGTAATATTTTTGGGCGTTTTCTACGGTAGAGTCGGATATTTTCGCTTCGATAGTATTAAGTCCGTTTTCTTTAAAGGATTCCGTAAGATGAGCGGCATAGCCGAGACCGTTTGTATGCTCCTTTTTGAAGCTCTCGGAAAGAGAATTGACCGCATCGAGAATGCTTATCACCTTGTTGCCCTTCATGGTGACGGTGAAGGAGACCGATCCGTTTTCGTCGCACTCAAAGCTATATGAGGAAACGTCGTTATCGTCCTTATCCCAGCGGTATTCCTCGGTGGTAACGAAGCAGACCTTGCTTATTGAATCGTTTTTGAGCTCGGTGAATGTGTTAGCCGAAAAGATTGCGAGAATGAAGGAAAGCGCGATAGCAGAAACAAGTGTGATTCTGAAAATTCTGCGCATTTTATTTTCGTCAGCCTTGCCGGAGGCAACCATTGCAAGCTTGACCTGCCAAACCGCGAATGCGATTTCAAAGAGGACGAAGGCAATGCCGACACTTGACAGCCAAAATGTCATAAGCGCGCCGCCCACTCCGTCACCGAAACGGGCAGACACAAATACACGGCATAAAAGAAGCGAGATTATTCCGTAAATTATAAGTGCACCGATCACCACAAGAGTGCCGAGAATTGCCGAACCGCAGCCTATACCTTGTTTCTTGTTATTGTTGTTTCTTAAAAGATCCTGCATAATTATAATATTCTGTAGGTCTTGCAACCGTTAAGCTTGCCGGATATCTCCTGAGCCGCCTTTTCGGTCATTTTTCCGGTAATAACTGCCACCTTGTCGCCAAGCTCGGTATAGGAAGCCTTGACGCCAAAGCATTCTTCAACGGCCTCGAGAGAAATCTTGCACTGAGGACACTTGTTGAAAATAAAGAATCTCTTGCAGGAATATGCGTCAAAATCAGCAACGTCATCTTCTGACGCAACAGAGAAGGAGGGAAGAGCCATTCCGCTTTCCGCGTGTGCAATAATGTCAACGATGTCAGCGCAGACAGCACTTGCCGTGGGGAGCTTACCCGCACCGGGACCGTAGAACATTACCTCGCCTACCATATCGCCGGTCAATAAAATGCCGTTGAAAACGTCATTGATACCCGAAAGTGGATTGGAGTTGGGAATAAGTCTTGGAGAAACCATAGCAAGGATCTTGCCGTCAATCTTTTCCGCGTGACCGATAAGCTTTACGGAATAGCCAAGTTTATTTGCAATGTCAACGTCCTCGGTGGCAATATCGGTTATACCCTCAACGTGTATATTGTTGGGAGAAATCGCCTTGCCGAAAGCAAGAGAAGCCAAAATTACGATCTTTCTCGCCGCGTCGAGTCCTTCAACGTCTGCGGCGGGGTTTCGCTCTGCATATCCCTTGTCCTGTGCATCTTTGAGAACATCAGTGAATTCAGCGCCCTCCTGTGTCATTTTGGTGAGAATATAGTTGGTTGTACCGTTCAGAATGCCGTTGATCTCGGTGATGTTGTTGGATGCAAGATCATTACACATTGGACGAATGATCGGAATACCTCCGCCAACGCTCGCCTCAAACAGATATGCGACGCCGTGAGCCTTTGCGATATCAAGGAGCTCTGCGCCGAAGTTAGCAACTACCTCCTTGTTAGAGGTTACGACGCTCTTGCCGGCTTCAAGACAAGCCTTGGAGAAATCGTAGGCAGGGTGCGAGCCGCCCATCATCTCGGCAACAACCGAGACCTCGGGATCGTTAAGTATCACGTTAAAATCGTGAACCACGAGCTCCTCAAAGGGATTGCCGGGGAAATCGCGCAGGTCAAGTATATACTTGATGCAGATCTCCTTGCCGAGCTTGTTTTCAATTATTTTTTTGTTTTGAGTCAGAACCTCAGCGACGCCTGAGCCGACGACACCGAAGCCGAGAATAGCAACGTTTACCATTTTTTATACTTCCTTTCGGGGAAAAAGTGAATGCTACGTATTACAAAGTCATTATTTAAATAATTATATCATATTTTTTGAAAAAATGCAACCTTGCTATTGAAAAAAATGAAAATGTATGTTAAAATATTATATAACGAAAATTTTCAGACACGGAGAGAAAAATGGGAGCAAGAATCAGAGATAAAAGAAACGTAAAGATATTCGTTCTTTACCTTATGCAGAATATAAATTACCCCCTTGATTACGTTACGATCAACGATATCATAATGCAGAATGACTACGTTATGTATCTTGATTTTGCCGAGTCCTTCCACGAAATGCTTGAAAGCGGACTTGTTGAGGAGGCTTGCAAGAGCGAGCACGGTGACCCTATGTATTTAGTTACAGATAAGGGCAGGATCGTGGCAACCGAGCTTCACAGCGAGATACTTTCATCATTGCTTGATAAGAGCCTCGAGTGCGCGCTTCGTTACCTTGATTTCAAAAAGAGAAACATCAAGGTCACCAGTCGCGTAGAGAAAAGGGAAGACGGCAGATACGACGTAATATGCATTATCAAGGAAAATGACGTGGTCATTATGCAGAACAGCGTCGTGGTCGACACCATAAACCGCGCGCAGAGAATGGAAGATAACTTCAGAGACCATCCCGAGGTGGTATACAAGGGAGTTATGGCACTTTTGTCAGGTAACATAAACTTCATATTTAATTGACATATTGTACAAATTGTATTAAAACACTCGCTTTGTTTTGTCGTATTGCGATAATATTTAATTTTATTTGAGGTAAAAGTTAACAAACTTTTCATCTTAAATTTGTGCAGAGTGCTTTTCTTCGCAAAGTGAATATAACATTTTTGCACAAAAAGACGGGACGCATTTTGTTGATAACATACAACTGTTAAAACGTGTTTGTCAATATATACAAATAAATAATCTAAATTTACTATTGACCAAACACATTTAAAATGTTATAATTATTATAATTCTATGACATACGTTCATAAAGAATCACAAGAGGCGGAAAAACCTATGGCAGAAGAGCTGTTTACATTGATCCAAAGAGCAAAAAACGGCGATTCGGAAGGCTTTGCAAGGCTTAAAGCGATGTATATGCCTCTTCTTGAAAGCCAGATCGTCAAGCATACGTCTGCCGATATGATGCCGCAGGACGTTGAGGATATGAGGCAAGAGGCATTTGTGATCTTTTGCAATGCCGTTTGTAATTTCGATCTTCAATCGAGTGGCGTTGAGTTTGGTCTGTATGCAAAGATCTGTATTGAAAACGGGCTTGCATCCTTCGTAAGATCCTATATCAGGAGAATGAATAAAGCAACTCTGCCCCTTGAAAGCGCGGCTGACCTTCCCGACGTAAGCTCAGGCGACGCATTGCAGGCACTGATTGATAGGGAACACACCGAGGAGCTTGTCAGAACGATCAAGGAAAGCCTTTCCGATTACGAAAACCAAGTATGGTGGATGTACGTTTCGGGAATGTCGGTTTCAGAAATCGCAAAAAGGATCGGCGGAGCCACACCTAAATCGGTTTCGAATGCTGTGTATCGCATCAGAAAAAAGCTGAGAGCGATCATAGTCCGCCAAAATTGACTCCGAATAAATTCTCAAAGAGAGTTTATTATATATTCTTTGTTTCCCGCACTGGAAAAGCGGAGTGCCGGAAACCACTTAAACATCAAAGCGAGGTAAAAAACAATGTGCGAAAATGAAGTAAAAGTTGAAGGTATGGAAGAGGCTGCTGAGGCAGTAGTATACGAGGATATCACCCTCACCTGCAGAGATTGCGGTCAGGAATTCGTATTCACCGCCGGCGAACAGGCTTTCTATGCTGAGAAGGGCTTCCAGAATAAGCCCAAGTGCTGCAAGGCTTGCCGCGACAAGAAAAAGAATGCTGAAAGAGGCGAGCGCCAGTACTTTATTGCTACCTGCAGCGAGTGCGGCGGTGAAGCAAAGCTCACTTTCCAGCCTTCCAGCGACAGACCCGTATATTGCAGCAAGTGCTTCGAGGCAAGACGCTCTGCTCAGTAAAACTGTAATAATACGACAGTAATCAAGTTGCGCTTTTAACTTCGGTTTATATATTGTCATTCAAATTATGGTTACAAAACACCCACAAGCGATCGCTTGTGGGTGTTTTGGCTATATATTTGAAAATTTTTTCTTGTAAGTTTTTTCCGTCATAAGCGCGGGATATAAAAATTCTTTTTCGTCCTTTCCAACGGTCTTTGTTGCGAAAAGCAGAGTAATATAGAGAGCAACGGTAAGGCAAACGTTGATTTCCAGCGAAGCGACCCTCGGCAGAGCTACGGGAATAAGCTTTATAAATAAGAATGAAAGATTTGTTGCGCCTATGATACAGAGTATGGGCATAACTACTTGATGAAATATCTTGAATTTTATCTTGCTGACCGAGCTCATTTTTATTAGGCTCAGCGAGGTGTTGAGTATTTCGGTAGCGTATATCGAGATCACGTAGCCCCATATTCCAAGACGTGGAATGAGAAATATTGCGAAGAGGCAGGCGGTCAGCGTGTCGGCAATATTGACGTTCATTGAGTACACCTGATGTCCCGAGCCTTTGAGAATTGCATCAACGGTGCTGTCGATATACATTATCGGTATAAGCGGCGCCATTATGCGGATATAAGCGGCAGTCTCGGCATTATTGTAAACCAGCATTCCAAATTCTTCCGAGAAAAAGAGAATTATGCCGCTGACGCCGATTGAAAATACGAGAGATAGCGTCAGTGATCGGTAAGAAACACGCTTCAGCCGTTCGATGTCACCTGTCACACAGCATTCGCTGATCTCGGGAATAAGCAGACCCGAGAAAGCAGAGGTGATGGCAGATGGAAAAAGTATCAACGGCATTGCCATACCGTGTAGCGCACCGTAGGAGGAGAGAGCTGCCTCCCAAGTTCTGCCGCTTGCCTTCAGTCCTCTTGGTACAAGCACGTGCTGAAACATGCTCAGGGCTGATCTTATACACGCGCTTAAGGTCACCGGCATTGTAATGGAAAGAAGCTTTTTAGTCATACCTCTGCCCGATTCGGCACCGTTGCCTTGCCTGAGCTTCCGTCGGTCGAGGAGATACAATATATAGGTAAATATAAAAGACAAAAATTCCGATACTGCGCCGCCAAGTACAAGGGCAATGCATGCTTGCTCGGTGCCGCGCTCTACAAGGAATGAAAGAAAAAATACGGTTGCTCCGATACGGATGAGCTGTATTATAACCTGCGATGCGGCATTGATCTTGACTCGTCTTACCGCGGTGAAATACCCCGAAAGGCATGAGCAGACCGCAATCGGTACCAGCGTAAGTGCCAAGATCCTGAGAGGTGTGACCGCTCTTACGTCACTGAGCACGTGTCTTCCCAACACACCGGAAAGGGCAATGAGAAGTACAGTGGCGAAGCTTCCGGTAATGATGCAGATTAAAAGCGCACGTGAAGCGGATCTCTTAGCCAGAGCTTCATCGCCAAGACCGAGTGCGTCGGACACTATTCTCGTAGTGCCGAGATTTATTCCTGCGGTCGCAACCGTGATCGAGAACGCATAAACGCTGCCAAGCAGGGAATAAAGCCCCATGGCTTCGCTGCCCGCTTTGTTGGCAACAATGGCACTGAAAAGCATACCGATGGCTCGCATCAGTATAGCTGAAGCGGTCAGCGATATCGCGTTGAGAAAAAATGTCCTGGTTTTTGATGCCATAGGTTCTCGTCCTCCGTCCTGTATGCGCTTGTACTTAATGAATATTATGAGGACAAGTTGACGATTATTCCGCAACGCTAATGAACAAATAGCCGCCATTTATAGCAAAAATACCGCCCAAAAGCGATAAAAATGGTTTTTTTGAATAAAATCTATAAATCAAACATATTTTGAAACAAAAAGATTGTTATATATGCGATATTGACATTTTATGCAAGTTGTAATAATATATAATAGTTATTATTAATCAGGCAAAAAATTAAAAATTTTAAGGAGAATTGTAATGAAGAATTACGTGTGCGAATTGTGTGGATACGTTTACCGTCCCGCTATTGGAGATGAAGAGACCGGAATTGAGCCCGGTACCGATTTTGACGATATTCCCGAGGATTGGGTATGCCCTCTCTGCGGTGCTTCCAAGGAAGATTTTGAAGTTACCGACGAAGACGAGATTTAATCGTTAATTCTTGATTATTCCGTAAATAAAATGAGCCTTCACGGTTGTGAAGGCTCATTTTATTTTAAATTATTCGCTTCGAAGAGCGATAACGGGGTCTTTCTTTGCCGCGCTTCTTGCAGGAATGATACCTGCGATCATAGTCAGCAGAACACTGATGACAACGAGGATTATAGCCGCGGGAAGCGGAACGAATGCGGTAATGTTGGAGAATCCGGTGATAGCCTGAACGATAAGACTTGCGGGAATGCAAAGTATCATTGTAATAAGAACACCAAGCAATCCGGCGCAGAATCCGATAATGACCGTTTCAGCGTTGAATACGCGGGAAACATCCTTCTTGGATGCACCGATAGCGCGGAGGATACCGATCTCCTTTGTTCTCTCAAGAACCGAAATGTTTGTGATAATTCCGATCATAATCGAGGAAACAACAAGGGAAATTGCTACGAAAGCAATGAGAACGTAGGAAATTACGTTTACGATGGTGGTTACTGAGGACATAAGCGAGCCTACAAGGTCGCTGTACTGAATATCGTCGGGAGACTTGCCCTCGGGCTTCTTTCCGTGTTCTTTTTCGTAATCCTTGATATATTTCTCGTTTACTTCATCGTTGTATTCCTTAATGAATTGCTCGATCTTGTCCTTGGATTCGAAATCCTTTGCATAGAAGTTAATGGAAGAAGGAGAAGCCTCCTGCTTGTTATCGAGCTTCTTGAGAATGCTCTCATAGGTCTCATCCACCTGAGGTGCCATGCCGTAAAGTGTTGCCTCAAGCATCTTGAAGGTAGCATCCTCTGCCTTCATAGTGTTGAGGATCATAAGGAACATTTCTTCGTTAACGGAAAGAGTCATAAGGATCTCGTGGGTGTCAGCGTAGATCTTGGTCATTGCCTCTTCACCTGCAAGAGCCGAGAGTCCCTCGATGCCGGAGAAAGCAGAATAGAGACCCGCCATTCCCATGCTTGGGAGCTTTTCCTTGAGGTTGTCGGAGGTTATTATCTCACCTGCTGATCCGGAAACGATGCCGCAAAGAGTGTCAACTCCTGTCTTGTTCTTTTCGATCGCTTTGTCAACGATCATGCCAAGATATTCAGCCTTTGCCTCGGGATTTGTGGCAAGAGCCATAACGAGGCTTACGCCGCTGAGACCTTCAGGCAAAGTAAGATCTGTGTGGCTCTCTCGGAATGCCTTGTCAATTGCCGCCATATCGTCAGCGCCAACGATATCGGTAAGACCTGCTATGCCGTTAATAGCGAGGAGGGAGGAGGTGGGCTGAAGAATAGGCATCAGCTTTACGAAGTTCTGGGGAGTTACCTGTACGTCTCCGCCGTTCATCTGTGTTACAAGCTGGCAGATGATATTGACTTTATTCATGGCAACCATGGGATCATCAGGATTTATGGGATTCTTTTCAAGTGCGGCAGCCAGTATCTTATCAAAAATAACCGCCTGATGCTCCTTGGGAAGAAGCATGAACACGCCTAAGAAGGACTGACTGTCGGATACTTTGATCATATCCGAGAACTCCTCATTTTTAAGAATCTGCTCAGTCATATAACCGTAGAATATTTCCATGGTTTCAGGGGGGATCTTGCTGATGAGCTCGTGAATGTTCTCGGGAGTATAATATGTGCGCTCGAAGGGGAGACCTGTGAGAACGTTAACGCCCTTATTTGTCTTCTCGTCATAGCATTCGAGCTGCTGATTGACTACAACGCTCTTTTCATTTTTCTTGAGAATTGCGGAAGTGAGCTTATGAGTATATCCGACCGCACCGGAGATAGAGGTTGCGGTTGCATCCTCGCGGGGACGTACTATACCGGCTATCTTAAGCTCGATGCCGTTCTTGGAAATGTAGTCGGCAAGATCGTAAAGAGGATCCTCTCTTACGTCCTTCCAGACAGGGTATTCCTTGCCATTGTAGGTATAAGAGCCCTTGCTTTCATCCTCAACGTAGAAATCGGAGTGAATGAGAAGATGGAAGGGCATATTAAGGAAGTAATCGTAATCAAAGGGACCTTCACCGAACATTTCGGTCTCTTCCTCGGAAGATTCCTCACTCTCACCGGAGGTGCTTTCTGCGGTAGTACCCTCAACGCCTGCGTTGGGAATCGATGAACCGCCGCCCAAGCTCTCACCGAATATCTCTTCGATCTCAGCCTGAATATTATCGGGATCAAGAATTCCGAGCATATAAAGTGTCATACGGCTGATCTGGTTGTTGCCTCCGACTACTAAAACGACCTCGTTTGCTTCCTTGGGCCAATGACCGGCAACAACGTCGTACTGCTGATCAAGAAGCTCCTGGTTGTCGATCATTTCCTGAAATACGCTCATAGAAGATCCGCCGCCCATGCTCATAAGATCGGAAAGGCCTGAAAATCCTTCGCCCATATTGTTGAATATGGTCTCCATACCGACCTTTCTGGCTTCGGTTACCTCGTTTCCGTCCTCATCGGTAACGGTTACGAGATTGTAGATCTGAAGATTGTAATCGTAGGTGTACTGAACGTCACTTACGTAATTTTCGATTTTACCGTAGTTATTATCAAGATAAACCTTGAAGGCTTCAAGGTTATTCTTGACCGTTGAATTCATTGCGCTGAGCATAGTGCCCATAGAATTATCAACGTAGATCATATTGGTGTCTTTATAGTTTTCGGTACCGGAAACACTCTGCATAGCACCGAGCATTGCCGCCATATCCTGCGTTTCCTTCTGGATCGTGAGAGGATAGGTGGAAAGCGTATCCTCCTGCACCTGAGTAATAAAGGCGTTGATACCGCTGGAAAGGGCAAGAATGAGTGCGATACCGATAATACCGATGCTTCCCGCGAAGCTGGTCATCGCCGTACGTCCCTTTTTGGTAGCAAGGTTGTTCAGCGAGAGCGAGAGGGCGGTGAAGAAGGACATCGAGGTCTTCTTCTTGTTCTTACTCTTCTTAGCTTCCGCTTCTTTTCTCTGGGCTATAGCAGCATTTACCTCGGCTTCGGTAGCGGTATAAGGATCTGTGTCGTCAATAATGTGACCGTCGACCGCCTTGATTATTCTTGTCGCATAAGTGTCGGCAAGCTCGGGGTTATGGGTAACCATTATAATAAGCTTATCCTTGGCGATCTCCTTAAGTATCTCCATGATCTGCACGCTGGTAGTGGTGTCAAGCGCACCGGTAGGCTCGTCGGCAAGGAGGATATCAGGGTCGTTTACAAGAGCTCTTGCTATTGCAACTCTCTGCATCTGACCGCCCGACATCTGAGAGGGCTTTTTGTGGAGCTGATCGCCAAGTCCTACCTTATTCAGCGCTTCAGTGGCTCTTTTACGTCTTTCGGATTTGGAAACGCCCGAAAGGGTAAGCGCGAGCTCAACGTTAGAAAGCACCGACTGGTGGGGAATAAGGTTGTAGCTCTGGAATACGAAACCGATAGAATGGTTTCTGTAGGTATCCCAGTCGCGATCCTTAAAGGTTTTGGTAGACTTACCGTTAATTATAAGGTCACCGCTTGTGTATCTGTCAAGTCCTCCAATGATGTTAAGAAGCGTAGTTTTTCCACATCCGGACGGACCGAGAATAGCTACGAATTCGCTTTCGCGAAACTCAAGATCAATGCCCTTGAGAGCATGTACCACCGAAGGACCGGTTACATAATCCTTCGTTATGTTTTTGAGCTTAAGCAAGGATTTTTCCTCCAAAATTATAAAAATTACTTCATTATAAATTTTAGCACCGAATTGTAAACTGATTATTAATCAACTTTGATTTAAGTCATAATTTATGTGTTTTTTTAGTGAAATTTTTCTGTTTTTTCAGTGCTGAGGCATCTAATTAAATATATTGTATATCTTTTCCTTAAAACACTTGAAAAATTCAATTAAAAGTGTTATAATTACAAAGATAAACAGTAATAAGGAGTAACAGATGAAATCGGTTCTGAAATATCTGAAAAAGTACAGACTCGAATGCGTTATGGCGCCGCTTTTTAAGCTGCTTGAGGCGTGCTTTGACCTGCTTGTTCCCATAGTAGTGAAAATGATAATGGACGTGGGAATCAAGAATAATGATACGTCTTACATAATACACGGTTGCCTCGTGCTGGTAGCACTTGGTATTGTCGGACTTGCCTGCGCCATTACGGCACAGTATTTTGCGGCAAAGGCGGCGGTGGGTACGTCAACGGGTCTTCGTCATACGCTCTTCGCGCATCTGCAAAGGCTTTCATATTCAAATGCAGACAAACTGGGCAGATCCTCGATGATAACGAGAATGACGAGTGATATAAACCAAGTGCAAAACGGTGTAAATATGTTCCTTCGCCTGTTTTTGCGCTCTCCGATCATAGTTTTCGGTGCTATGATCATGGCTTTCGTTGTCGACGGAACAAACCGTGTCGCTCCGATCTTTGCTATTATTATCCCAATTCTTGCGGCAATAGTATTTACGATCATTTTAACCGGCATTCCGCTTTTCAAAAAGGTACAGAGCAAGCTTGACCGCGTTACGGGTAAGACCCGAGAAAACCTCAGCGGTGTCCGTGTTATAAGAGCCTTTAACATGGAAGAAAGGGAATCGAGAGAGTTTTCCGAGGCAAATCACGAGCATACCGCATCACAACGCTTTTCGGGAATGATCACCGCCCTTATGAATCCCATGACTCTCGTAGTGGTAAACATTGGAATCATTGCCGTTGTGTATTATTCATCGATTGAGATAAATGTGGGAAACCTGACTCAGGGTGACCTTTTCGCCCTCTATAACTATATGTCCCAGATCCTCGTTGAGCTTGTAAAGCTTGCGAACACTATCGTTCTTATGACTAAGTCAATCGCCTGCGCTAAGCGTATTCAAAGCGTGCTCGATACTCCTGCAGGTATGGAGGTAAGAAAGAGCGAGGGAGAGGCTGATACCGAGGGCAAGTATGCCGTTGAATTCAAAAACGTATCGCTTAATTACAGCGGCGAGGGCGAAAACACACTTTCAAACGTAGATTTCACGGTCGAGCGTGGAGAAACCGTCGGTATTATCGGCGGTACCGGCTCGGGCAAATCATCTCTTATAAATCTTATCCCCCGTTTTTATGATGCAAGTACAGGTACGGTCAAGGTTTTTGGTAAGGATGTCAGGGAATACGAGGCAAACGTTATTCGTTAAAAGTTAGCTTTCGTTCCTCAGAAGGCGGTGGTATTTAAGGTAACTATTCGCTCAAATATTTTGTGGGGTAACGAAAACGCAACCGACGAGGAGCTTCAAAAGGCTCTCGAGATAGCTCAGGCGGCTGATTTCGTCGCCGAAAAGGAAGGAAAGCTTGAAGCTCCCGTTGAGCAGTTCGGACGCAATTTCTCGGGCGGTCAGCGTCAGCGATTG
The DNA here is from genome assembly GCA_045122255.1 of Eubacteriales bacterium. GTDB lineage: Bacteria > Bacillota > Clostridia > Oscillospirales > CAG-272 > SVTX01. The sequence continues at coordinate 34,645 of JBGVHJ010000085.1, forward strand.
ACCGTAGCGCGCGCCATAGTTAAAAAAGCTCCCATCATCATTCTTGATGACAGCGCATCTGCGCTTGACTTCGCAACCGAGGCAAAGCTTCGTCAGGCTCTGAAGTCGCTTGAGGGAGATCCTACAGTATTCATTATTTCGCAAAGAACCTCTTCAATAAGTCATGCCGATAAGATAATCGTTCTCGACGACGGAGAGGTCGTTGGAATAGGCAAACACGCTGACCTGCTTGAGTCCTGCTCGGTATATCGTGAGATATACGAGTCACAGTTCAAGGGAGGTGAGAGATAATGGCATTATTCAAGAAAAAAGCTCCCAAAAACGTCAAAAAAAGCAAAATGCCTCAAGGTGCCACCTACTCAAAGACTATAAAAAAGGTTCTCGGCTACCTTAAGGCGTATAAATTGCTCTTTGCTATATCTTTGATCCTTGCACTCTGCGTGGTAGCGGGTACGCTTTATACCCCGATTCTGGTCGGTAAGGCGATAGATATGGCGATCGAAGCCGGAAAAGTTGATTTCAATAGTATTTATGGCATTCTCGCTCAGATTGGTGTAGTTTCACTTTTGACAGCCCTTTGTCAGTGGTTGATGAACGTGTGCAATAACCGCATAACCTTCGGTATTGTCCGCAGATTGCGTCGAGACGCGTTCAATAAAATACAGAATCTTCCTTTGTCTTATATAGATAGCCATCCTGTTGGTGACACCGTCAGCCGAGTGATCTCCGATGCTGACCAGTTCTCGGACGGTCTTCTTATGGGATTTTCACAGCTTTTTACCGGTGTTTTGACCATTGCGGGAACGCTCGGCATTATGCTCACTATCAACGTAAGCATTTCAATCGTGGTTATCGTGGTAACTCCGCTTTCGCTTTTCGTAGCGGCTTTTATTGCGAAAAATACTCATGACCTTTTCAAAAAGCAATCCGAAACAAAGGCAGAGCAGACCTCGCTCATCGACGAAATGATCGGAGAGCATAAAACCGTTGCCGCTTTCTCTCACGAGGATGAGGCGCTTGAGGAGTTCGACGAGATCAATGAAAGACTCTCAAAATGTTCTCTCAAAGCGGTGTTCTATTCTTCTCTTACTAACCCCTGCACACGTTTTGTAAATAACCTCGTTTACGCGGGTGTAGCCCTCGTCGGTGCTCTTATCTGCATTTCCGGGCAGGGAGATCCTATTACCGGAAAAGAGCTTTCCGTCGGTATCTTAACAAGCCTTCTCAGCTACGCGAATCAGTACACTAAGCCCTTTAATGAGATCTCGGGCGTTATCACCGAGCTTCAGAACGCGCTTGCCTGTGCGGCACGAGTATTTGAGCTGATCGATGCTGAGACACAGATACCCGAAAAGGAAAATGCTCACAAACTGCAACTATGCGAGATCGACGGAAGTGTAAATATTGATAATGTTGAGTTTTCTTATTCTCCCGAACGCGAGCTTATTAAGGATTTCAATTTGTCGATTGAAAACGGTCAGCGAGTTGCGATCGTAGGTCCTACCGGATGCGGAAAGACGACAGTTATCAATCTGCTTATGCGATTCTATGACGTGGATAGTGGAAGGATCGAGGTCAGCGGACACGATATCCGTGATCTTACAAGATCCTCGCTTCGACGCTCCTACGGTATGGTGCTTCAGGATACCTGGCTAAAGGCAGGAACCATACGCGAGAATATTGCAATGGGAAAGCCTGATGCCACGGATGAAGAGATCAAGGCGGCGACAAAGAGCGCGCACGCGCATAGCTTTATCCGTCAGTTGCCTAAGGGATATGATACGGTTATCGGCGAGGACGGAGGCGCGCTTTCTCAGGGACAAAAGCAGTTGCTCTGCATCGCGCGAGTGCTTCTTTGCCTGCCCCCTATGTTGATACTGGACGAGGCGACCTCTTCTATCGATACAAGAACCGAAATGAAGATTCAGGACGCTTTCGCTAAAATGATGAATGGGCGCACCTCCTTTGTGGTTGCGCACCGTCTCTCTACAATTAAGGAAGCCGACGTTATTCTCGTTATGAATAACGGTCGTATCGTTGAAAAGGGAGACCACGCAACGCTTCTACAAAAAGACGGATTCTATTCTCAGCTTTGGAACAGTCAATTTGAAAGTTAATAAAAAAAGGGAAGAGACCAAGCGGTCTCTTCCTTTTTTTATTTGCTGAAAAGGTCTTCTGCAAAATAAGCGTTTGTGCAAGCGGTCTTGCCGTCCTTGCCTGTAACTGTTATGCGGAAATATTTCCATTCGGGCTTCATATCGAAGGATGCCTCGAATATTCCGTCTCCGGTTTCGTCCAGCTCTATACCTGCTCGACGAACACCGTAATTGCAGGTGATCTTGTCAGCCTCGGAGCATTTCACGGTCACTTTTCCGTCTTCAAAGGTCAATTCGTAAATTTCGGGACCCTCGGATGCGTAGAACTGTCCATCCAAAAGTGCTTTCGTTATATCGCAATAATTGAGTGAATCTGCCTTGATCATGGTCCAAGACCAGCCTGAATCGTAGCGGCGCGAGTCCTTTGAACGATGATTGTGATTATCGTCTGCTCCAATGCAGTAAATCTTCTTTCCGCCCATGAGCATATCGTCATATACTCTTGGGCTGTAGTCGGCATATCCCTCGGCGAGACAACCGCCGTTGTACATTTCAAAGGCGTGCATTCCATCATAAGACATATAGTCGGGATAAGCCTCAAGCGACCACATCGGATGGTTGTAGGTTACAAAAAATCCTTTGTCACGCGCTTCGTGCATCATTTTTGTGATAACCTTGCCGTCATATTCGCGCACAAAATCAGGCTCATTTTCATCAAACTTGACTTGATCGCGGAATTTAGGCGCATTACCAAACAAATATCTTTCTCTGTGCCAGAAGGGCTGAGTAATATTTTCGGGTTCAATGCCGACAAAACAGATGTGACAAGTCTTTATTACGAGATTATCGTGGCAATTGGGATCGTTGATCTCGATCTCAAAGCCGTGAAGAGCCAAAAATTCTTCGTCGTTCAAGTCATCGTGGGGGATAAGTATATCGTGATCGGTATAAGCCACAATAGAGTAACCTAACTTCTTGTAAAGCGCTTTTACCTCCTCGGGAGAGAGTCTGCCGTCGGAGCAGGTGGTGTGACAGTGGAGATTAGCCTTGTAGAAGCTACCCTTTTCCTGCAAAAGATGCTTTTTCATAATTGCCTCCTATCAGTTGTCCTCATTATCGAGAAAGCTTAACTGCGCGTTATCCTTAGAGCTTAACGGGGCTCTCGGCTTAAGCCCGAGATGCTCGTATGCAAGTCTTGTGACGCATCTGCCGCGAGGTGTACGGCTAAGAAATCCTATCTGCATAAGATAAGGCTCGTAAACGTCCTCAAGAGTGATAGATTCCTCGCCAATCGTTGCGGCGAGCGTATCAAGGCCTACCGGACCTCCGTCATAGAACTTGATTATAGTTTCAAGCATTCTTTTGTCGGTTGCATCAAGACCCAATTCGTCGATCTCAAGTCTGTCGAGTGCGAACTGGGCTATCTCATTGTCGATCTCGTCCATGCCCTTGACCTGAGCAAAGTCGCG
>JBGVHJ010000086.1:0-7634 GCA_045122255.1 Eubacteriales bacterium
TATATCACCGAAAACTGATAGGAGTTAATTATGGCAGCACTTGGTATGATTGAGGTTTACGGCTACACCACCTCAATAGTAGTAGCAGACTTGGTGGCAAAAACCGCCGACGTCAAGGTTGTAGCCATTGACAAAAACAAACCCGCAAACGCAGAGCAGTGCGCGGTACCGCTGGTTATGGTAGTTAAGTTCCAGGGCAACGCGGGAGCAGTTCAGTCGGCTCTCGACGCAGGCGTTGAGGAGGCGAAAAGACGCGGTCTTTACATCACCTCCAAGATGATCGCAGGTCTTGACGATCAGGTACAGTGGTTTGCAGATCTTACCGCAACCGGTAAGGATAAGCTCAGAAACATGGATAAATAAGGTCCACACAAAAAAGTTTTTAAAAATTTGTATTTATAAAAAAGGAGATTTACAATCATGAATGAAGCATTGGGAATGGTAGAGACCAGAGGTCTCGTAGCAGCAATCGAGGCAGCAGATGCTATGGTTAAGGCAGCAAACGTACAGCTTATCGGTTCCGAGAAGATCGGTAGCGGACTCGTATCCGTTATGGTTCGCGGCGACGTTGGAGCAGTTAAGGCAGCAGTTGAGGCAGGCGGCGCAGCAGCAAGCAGACTCGGCGAAGTAGTAGCTACTCACGTTATCCCCAGACCTCACACCGACGTTAACAAGCTTCTCCCCACCCTTGGTTAATTTTAGGCACAGCCTAAAATTAACGTGATATTTGTCCTTCGGACAAGTGAAATATTGCTTTGCAATGTGAAATACGCCTTCGGCGTGTGAAATGTTGCTTGCTCGCAAGCAACGTGAAGGTTAGCAAGGCGCAAAGGCTTGTCCGAGGACAGATCAAACTATTTAGGAGACAAAACTATGGAAAAAGCAATTGCACTGCTTGAAGTTCAAGCTATGGTTACGGCTATAGTCGGACTTGACGCAATGGTTAAGACGGCGGACGTTAAACTCATCCACGTCGAAAAGCGCTTGGGCGGAAGACTCGTGACAGTTGTTGTTGAAGGTACCGTTTCGGCGGTAACTGCCGCACTTGAGGCAGGAGTCGAAGCCGCAAAGGAAGTCGGAAACGTGATGTGCCAGGAAGTTATCGCACGTCCTCATCCCGACATAGTTAAATTTATCAAAACCGACCCCGGAGTTTAATACTTAACACGCGGTTGATTTACAGGGAGCGATCCCAAAACAAAATTTTAAAAAATTTATCCAAAAAGGAGATTTTTATCATGAATGAAGCATTGGGAATGGTAGAGACCAGAGGTCTCGTAGCAGCAATCGAAGCAGCAGATGCTATGGTTAAGGCAGCTAACGTACAGCTTATCGGTTCCGAGAAGATCGGTAGCGGACTCGTATCCGTTATGGTTCGTGGCGACGTTGGAGCAGTTAAGGCAGCAGTTGAGGCAGGCGGCGCAGCAGCAGCTAACCTCGGCGAAGTAGTAGCTACTCACGTTATCCCCAGACCTCACACCGACGTTAACAAGCTCCTCCCCACCCTTGGTTAATTTTTGCCAAGCAAAAATTAACGTGAAATTTGTCCTGCGGACAAGTGATATGCGACAAGTCGCGTGATATGTTGCTTCGCAACGTGATATGCCGTTTGCATACAAACGGCGTGGAGGTTAGCGAGAGCACAAAAGCTTGTCCGAGGACGAATAGTCTGCCGAAAGGCAAGATTTAGTTTACTGCCCGACAAGGGCAGTAAACTAAAGATAATTTTCGTATGAAGTTATTTAAACAATTTTATAGCAAGAGATCTTTGATGCAAAAATATCCGACAGAGGCGGACAGACGTTGCTTTTGCGACCTTTTGCGAGATGATAAATTGCTTTAAGTACCTTCATAAGAAAATTATCACAAAAATCGAAAGGAACGTAAAAATCATGAGCATTTCGACCCAGGATATTGAAAACATCGTGAAAAAGATCGTTTCGGAGATGACTGTGTCCTCCGAACCCGCTAAAACCGGTTACGAGATCCCCGTTGGCATCTCCAACCGTCACATTCACTTGACTAAAGAGGATCTGGAAACACTTTTCGGATCAGGATATGAATTAACTCACCTTAAGGATCTTTCCCAGCCCGGTCAGTACGCTTGCAAGGAGACCCTTACTATCGTAGGTCCTTCCATGAGAGCTATCGAGGGTGTCCGCGTGCTTGGTCCTCTTAGAAAGGCAAGCCAGGTCGAGATCTCGGTTACCGACTCTTACGTTCTTAAGGTAAAGCCCCCCGTTCGCGAGTCCGGTAAGCTTGACGGCTCTGCTCCTATCACCATCATCGGCCCCAAGGGCATCGTAAAGCTCCCTCAGGGCTGTATCATCGCTAACCGTCACATACACATGTCTCCCGACGATGCGGCGCACTTCGGCGTTAAGGACGGCGACTACATCGACGTTGATGCTATGAGCGGCACCAAGAGAACCCGTTGGTTCGACGTTCAGGTAAGAGTTCACAAGGACTTCCGCCTTGAGATGCACGTTGATACCGACGATGCAAACGCAGTAGGCTTCAAGAACGGATCTACCGTTACTCCCGTTAAATAATAACTTACATACCGAGGTTTAAATATGTTAAAAGGAAAAGTAATCGGAAACATCGTATCCACCAACAAGCTCGATAAGCTTATCGGATACAAGTTTCTTGAAATTCAGGTAATTGAAAAGAACGAGCTCACCGACAAGTTCATCGTTGCCGTTGACCGCACAGTAAGCGCGGGTATCGGCGAAGAGGTTCTGGTAACCACCGGAAGCAGCGCGCGCGTTGCAGTAGGTGATGAGACCTCTCCCGTTGACGCAGTTGTCGTGGGAGTAGTCGACAAAAAGCAGAATTGACAAACCGCAATAACAAAAAAGAGGCTTAAACATGTCTGAATTAAATTTAAAATCTATAATGCAAAATAACAGCATCGTCGGTGCGGGCGGCGCAGGATTCCCCTCCTATGCCAAGCTTGCCGACGGCGCAGAGATACTGGTTATCAACTGTGCAGAGTGCGAACCCCTTATGTACACCGATTATATGCTTATGCGTGAGGAGATGTCCAAGATCGCAGAGGGCGCAAGGATCGTAATGGCTGAAACAGGTATCAAGCACACCTACGTAGCCATTAAGGAGCACAGAGCGCATATGCTCGGCTTCACCGACGGTCAGGTGCTTGCAGAGGGCGTCACCGTTAAATATCTTCCCAACGTTTATCCTATGGGCGATGAGATCAACCAGATATATGAGGCTACCGGAAGAGTAGTTAAACCCGGTAATCTTCCTATTACCGCAGGCGTTATCGTTTACAACGGCGAGACCGTTTATAACATTTGGCGCGCGGTCAACGAAAATAAGCCCGTTACCGAAAAATGGTTGACCATCGGCGGCGATATCCCCGAAAGATACACCGTTAAGGTTCCCGTTGGTATGAGAGTTTCCGAGATCTTCGATCAGCTCGGCGTAACCGTTAAGGATACCCACGCTATGATCGACGGCGGTCCTTCCATGGGTCGCATCAAGGATCCCGCAACCGCTACCGTTACAAAAACTACCAAGTCTCTTCTCATTATCCCCGAGTCCGCTCGTGCGATCAAGAACAAGAGAGTTGATACACAGGATATGCTCCGCCGCGCGGCTTCGGCTTGCTGCGGTTGCTCCAGATGTACCGAAATGTGCCCCAGACACCTTCTCGGTTATCCCCTCGAGCCCCACAAGATGATCAGAGTTGCCAACGGCAATGCCGCAAATGACAACCCCTCCCTGATCGCCACCGCTTCCCTTTGCTGCTCCTGCGGAGTTTGCGCTGAGGTATGCTGTCAGGAGATCTCCCCCAAGGACGTCATCCTTAACCTCAAGGGCATTCTTGCCAAGAACAAGATCAGATTCCAGTCGGGTAACGAGACATACAAGGTTTCCTCCGACCGTCCTTATAGAATGATCCAGTCTGCAAAGTGGGAGGATATGCTGGGAGTTCACAAGTACGACGTGGTCTCCAAGTACATCCCCGAAAAGCTGAAGGCAAGCAAGGTTGAGATCCTTATGTCCGGTCATATCGGAGCCCCCTCTGTTCCCGCGGTTAACGTTGGTGACACAGTCGAAGAGGGTCAGCTTATAGCTAATCCCGGCGCAGGACTTTCTCTCCCTCAGTTCGCATCTATCAGCGGCAAGGTAACCTTTGTTGATGCTACCAAGATCATCATCGAGGCTTGATCGAAGTCCGTTCACATAATCGCATAAAGAAAGGCACAGGAAATACATAATGTATCAGGCAATTGGCGTAATTGAACTTAAAAGTATAGCTAAGGGCATCGAGGCAACCGACGCGGCTCTTAAGAGCGCAGGCATCAGCCTTGTATCCGCTCGTCCCGCTTGCCCCGGCAAATATGAGATCATTCTCACCGGTTCCATCTCTAACGTGACCAGCGCCGTTGATCACGTTAAGGACCGTTTCGACGAGAAGCTCGTTGACTCATCTATCATGGGTCGCATCGACGAGCAGGTAATTACCGCTCTCTTCGGCACCGCTCCCGCTGAAAAGAAGGGCAGCCTTGGAATCATCGAGACCTACTCCGCCGCTTCCATCATCAAGGCGGCTGATATCGCAGTTAAGACCGCAAAGGTATCTATCTTTGAGCTTCGCACCTCCCGCGGCATGGGCGGTAAGGGTGTTTGCCTCATAACCGGCGACGTCGGTGACGTTACCGCCGCTGTTGAAGCAGGCGCACAGCACGCAAAGGATCAGGGCGTATTCTTCGGAAGCTCTGTTATCGCCGCTCCTCACGCTGAGCTCTGGGAACAGATCTAAGACGCGAAGGATGCATTTGGGGAACTTTTAAAAAAAGTTCCCCAAGCACCTCAAAAGTTTCACAAAAAAAGAAATAGATTAAACCCATACTGCTAATTAAAATGGGGTTGATTTAAATCAAAGTTTATCTTCTATCGTGTTGCAAGTAATTTTGAGATTATTGCAACAAAAGCAACTCTGCAAAAATTTCAATGGAGATTTTATTATGAGTCAGATCAAATTTGTAATAGATAAGAGCCCCAGAATTCAGAGGCTCATCGATCACCTCTACGCTAATATGCCCGAGATCGAGGCAGATAGAGCCGAGCTGATCACCGAAAGCTACAAGGAGACCGAGGGACTTTCCATCGTAAAGAGACGCTCCAAGGCTTTCCGCCACATTATGGAGAATATTCCGATAGTTATCCGTCCCGAGGAATTGATAGTTGGTAGTAACTCTATCGCTCCCCGCGGATGCCAGACCTTCCCCGAATACTCCTTCGAGTGGCTTGAAAAAGAATACGACACGGTCGCCACCCGCGAGGCAGACCCGTTCTACATATCCCCCTCCACCGTTGAAAGACTTAAGAAGGTCTACCCCTATTGGAAGGGCAAGACCGTCAGCGATCTTGCGGCACAGTCTATGGATCCCGAGGTTCTCGACGTCTTCCTGAATCACGGAATGTTCACCGTAGGTAACTACTTCTACAACGGTATCGGTCACATCAACGTTGACTATGCCAAGGTTCTTAATAAGGGTCTTGAGGGCGTTATGGCAGAGACCCGTGAGGCTCTCTCCAAGCTCTACATCGGTAACGGAGACTATCTCCGCCGCAAGAACTTCCTTGAGTCCGTGATCGAAAGCTGCGAAGCGGTCATCACTTACGCTCGCCGCTATTCCGAATTGGCTCTTAAGGAAGCGCAGAGTTGCACCGACAGTACCCGTAAGGCAGAGCTTCTTAAGATCGCCGAAAGCTGTGACAGAGTTCCCGCAAAGCCCGCGAGAGACTTCTTCGAGGCTTGCCAGTCCTTCTGGTTCATTCAGCAGCTCCTTCAGTGCGAGTCCAGCGGTCACTCTATCTCTCCCGGACGCTTCGACCAGTATATGTACCCCTTCTTCAAGAGCGATCTTGACGCAGGAAAGATCACGTATGAAAAGGCTCAGGAGCTTCTCGACTGTATCTGGGTAAAGCTCAACGACCTCAACAAGGTCAGAGACGCGGCTTCTGCCGAGGGCTTTGCAGGCTACGGTCTCTTCCAGAACCTTATCGTCGGCGGACAGAACGAAGAGGGCGTTGATGTAACAAACGACCTTTCTTACATGTGTATGGAAGCGACCATGCACGTCCGTCTCCCCCAGCCTTCTCTCTCCATCCGCGTATGGAACTGCACTCCCCACGATCTGCTTATCAAGGCGGCTGCCGTTACCCGTGAGGGTCTCGGTGTTCCCGCATTCTATAACGACGAGGTCATCATCCCCTCTATCATGTCCCGCGGTCTTACCCTCGAGGATGCACGCGACTACTGTATCATCGGTTGCGTTGAGCCTCAGAAGGGTGCAAGAACCGACGGTTGGCACGATGCGGCATTCTTCAATATGTGCCGTCCTCTCGAGCTTGTCTTCTCTAACGGTGTTGACAAGGGTGAGCTTATCGGTCTCCAGACCGGTGACGTTGAGAAGATGACCACCTTCGAGGAATTCTTCGAGGCATACAAGGCTCAGCAGCTTCACTTTATCGAGATGATGGTTCACGCCGATAACGCGGTAGACTACGCTCACAGCGTTCGTTGTCCTCTCCCCTTCCAGTCCTGCCTCTGCAACGACTGTATCGAAAAGGGCATCTCCCTTCAGGAGGGCGGCGCGCACTATAACTTCACCGGTCCTCAGGGCTTCGGTATCGCTAATATGACCGACGCGCTTCTCGCTATGAAGATACTCGTCTTCGAGGAGAAGAAGGTCACAATGAGCGAGATGAAGCAGGCGCTTGCCGACAACTTCGGTAAGGGCTATATCCCCAAGAAGGCACTTGAATTGACCACCGAGGTGGCAAAGCAGCTTGATGCCAACGGAGTTGAGGTCACCGCAGACACAATCAGGACTATCTACACCACCTTCACCGAGGCTTCTCATATCTCCGCCGACAAGAAGGCAAGATATGACGAGATTCTCAAGATGATCGAGGCGCTTCCCAAGTACGGTAACGATATTCCCGAGGTTGACGCGTTCGCGCGCGAGGTCGGTAACACCTACACCAAGCCCTTCGAGCACTTCACCAACAACCGCGGCGGTATCTTCCAGGCAGGTCTTTACCCCGTATCCGCAAACGTTCCGCTCGGTTATCAGACCGGTGCTACTCCCGACGGACGTCTTGCTTACACACCCATCGCAGACGGCGTAGGTCCTGCATCGGGCAGAGACGTTAAGGGACCCACCGCAACGGCTAACTCTGTTGCCCGTCTCGACCACGGAATCGCTTCCAACGGTACTCTCTTCAATCAGAAGTTCCATCCCTCGGCTCTCTCCAGCATGGCGAGCCTTGAGAAATTCGTGGCATATCTGCGCGGATACTTCGATCAGAAGGGTATGCACGTTCAGTATAACGTAGTTTCCAAGGAAACTCTTATCGACGCGCAGAAGAATCCCGAAAAATATAAGACTCTCGTTGTAAGAGTTGCAGGCTACAGCGCACTCTTCACAACTCTCTCCCGCTCGCTTCAGGACGATATCATCAACCGTACCGAGCAAGGCGGATTATAAGGGGACACGAGGGGACGCGTTTGGGGTAAATTTTAAAAAAAATTACCCAACCCCCCCAAAAAATTAACAAAAAAAAGGCCTTGGTTTTTGGCCAAAACTCCACAA
>JBGVHJ010000087.1:0-2167 GCA_045122255.1 Eubacteriales bacterium
GCAAACCATCCACAGGTCGAAAAGGTCAACCACCCGTCCTTGTCCGATCATCCCAACCACGCGCTTTACGAAAAATATTTCCCGAACGGTGGTGCATCTATTTTTACCTTTGAGATCAAGGGCGGTCAGCGTGAGGCGCACAAATTTATTGATAGCTTGAAGATCTTTTCGCTTCTTGCCAATGTAGCAGACGTTAAAAGCCTTGTGATCCACCCCGCGACCACTACACACAGTCAGCTCTCCGAAAAAGAGCTTTTGGATCAGGGTATCAAGCCAAACACCATCCGTCTTTCTATCGGTACAGAACATATTGACGATATCATTGCCGACCTTCAGCGCGGCTTTGACGCAGTCAAGTAATTTTGGAGGAATCGACTATGTCTAACGTATATACATCCGCAGATCAACTGATTGGAAAAACGCCCCTTTTGGAGCTCACTCATATTGAAAAAGCATATGGACTGAAAGCAAAAATTCTTGCCAAGCTGGAATACTTCAATCCGGCAGGCTCGGTCAAGGACAGAATTGCCAAAGAGATGATCGAGGATGCTGAAGCATCGGGAAAGCTTAAACCTAACTCTGTCATTATCGAGCCCACCTCGGGCAATACGGGCATCGGACTTGCGTCGGTCGCGGCGGCAAGAGGATATAAGATCATTATTGTTATGCCCGAAACGATGTCCGTCGAGCGTAGACAATTGATGAAAGCATACGGTGCGGAGCTTGTGCTGACCGAGGGCGCAAAAGGAATGAAGGGAGCGATTGCCAAAGCCGAGGAGCTGGCGGCACAGATCCCGAACAGCTTCATTCCCGGTCAGTTCCAAAACCCCGCCAATCCCAAGGCGCACAGAGAAACCACAGGTCCCGAAATTTACGAGGATACTGACGGCGAGGTCGATATCTTTATCGCAGGTGTCGGCACGGGCGGTACGGTCACGGGCGTTGGAGAGTATTTGAAATCCAATAAGCCCGACGTCAAGGTCGTTGCCGTTGAGCCTGCCACCTCTGCGGTTCTGTCAACAGGTGTTGCGGGCTCGCACAAGATTCAAGGCATCGGCGCAGGCTTTGTTCCCGACGTGCTGAATACAAAAATTTACGATGAGATTATCACCGTACAAAATGAGGATGCTTTTGCCACGGGCAAGCTGATCGGCAAGAGCGAGGGCGTGCTCGTCGGGATTTCCTCGGGTGCGGCTACATTTGCCGCAATCGAGCTTGCAAAGCGCCCCGAAAATGAGGGCAAGACCATCGTTGTCCTACTCCCCGATACGGGCGACAGATATCTATCCACACCGCTGTTTGCTGACTAAAAGTGAGCTCCGATGGTCGTTACGGCGGCTGCCGGAGCTTTTTAGGTCTTTTGAAAGGAGATGTTTATGAGAATTTATTTGGACAATGCCGCTACCACGAAAATGAGCGATACGGCAATAAAGGCAATGATCCCTTATATGAACGAAATATACGGCAATCCCTCAAGCCTACATTCCGTAGGACAGGAGGCGAACGAGGCGTTACAAAACGCAAGAGAGAGGATAGCAAAGCTCCTTGGATGCGAGCCGAAAGAGATTACCTTCACATCGGGCGGTAGTGAAGCGGATAATCAAGCCATTATCTCTGCCGCAACGCTTGGTGAGAAAAAAGGAAAAAAGCATATTGTTTCCACCGCTTTTGAGCATCACGCCGTTCTGCATACGCTTGAAAAGCTCGAAAAAGAGGGCTTTGAAATTACGTTACTTGACGTTCACGAAAACGGACTTGTCACGGCAAAGCAGGTAGCAGATGCCGTTCGTGAGGATACATGCCTCGTGACCGTGATGTATGCCAACAATGAGATCGGCACGGTCCTGCCCATCTCCGAGATCGGTGCTGTCTGCCGTGAAAAAGGTGTGTTTTTCCACACCGACGCGGTGCAAGCGGCAGGGCATTTGAAAATAAATGTAAAAGAGCAAAACATTGATATGCTCTCGCTTTCAGCCCATAAATTTCATGGACCTAAAGGCATTGGAGTTTTGTACGCAAGAAAAGGCATTCTACTGACCAATCTGATCGAGGGCGGCGCGCAGGAGAGAGGAAAGAGAGCGGGTACCGAGAATATTCCCGCTATTATGGGAATGGTGGCGGCGCTGGAGGAAGCCTGCGCTAAGATCGAAGAAAATACCGCCAAGCT
>JBGVHJ010000088.1:0-8772 GCA_045122255.1 Eubacteriales bacterium
TAAGGTAATCCACATTCAACGCATTGTAGGGACCGACGTCCTCGGCGGTCCGCATACGTTGATTTTAAACCGCTTTCGGCGGGCGATTCGTGAATCGCCCCTACGACACGATCTCACCGATAAACAGCAATTTATCAAACCTTACGTTTAAAGTTTCCAAACACCTCATTGACCTTTTCAAAGCTTGCGAAGGTATCGGGATATTTCTTAATTATCTTCATCATCTCACCGATCTGTCGCTTATTTATAATGCAGACCAGCATATATTTCTCGCTGTCGGTATACATTCCCTGCACCTTCATGCTTGTAACACCGTGCTTCAGCTTCTTCATAAGCTCCTCGCCGATCTCCTCGGGGTGAGTGGTAATGATCTCGAACTTATAGCCGTCCTTAATACCGCCAAGTCCCTTATCCACCACAACGTTGGCAATAAAGAGGTTGATGAGAGTACACATTACGGGTGTAAATTTCATTCCGTAAACAAAGAAGGCGATGAATACCACGCTCGCATCCATTATAAAGGAGACCACCGCCACGTTAAGATCGGGCTTTGCGCGCTTTATAAGAGCCGAAATGCCGTAGGTGCCTCCGCTGGCACCGAAATGACGGAGCATAAGCGAAAATCCGAATCCCGAAATAACACCGGTCGCTATGGCGGCAAAGATCACGTTGAAATCGTCGCCGAAATCGGCAAGGCTATAGGACGGAACCTTCAGATAGTCTAAAAGCTTGGGCAAAAATGACTGAACTAAAAGATAAATGCTTAGGAAAAATCCAAGCTTTCTGTTGATCAGCGCGCTGACCAATATAAATATCGGCAGATTGAACGCCACCATAAGCAACGACCAGATAAGCATATTGTTATTGCCTACGTAATGGTATGTAATGGTAGCAAGACCACCAACGCCACCGGGCGCAAACCCGTTGCTGTTCTGGAAGAAATAATATGCCAAACCAACGACCAATCCTGCCGCTACGGCAAAGAAAAGGTCAACGAAAAATTCTCTTGCTGTATACTTCTTTTTCATTTTTCTCTCTCACATTTCAAGTAATTCTGCAAAGCTTATAACATAAGCATCTGCCAAGGCTTTAAATTCATCTATATATTCGGCGCTCGATTCATCGAAGATCCCAACGCCAACCATCCCCGCCGCCTTAGCGGTCTTGACGGCATTTATATTGTCGTCAACGAATATGACCTCGCCGACCTCAGCCCCAAACCTGTCCGCCGCCATTCTGTATATTTCGGGGTTCGCCTTGGTGGTGCCAAAATCGTCGCAGGACCAGACCTTGTCGAAAAGCTCCCAAAGCCCAAGCCTTTTGAGGCAAGGATCAAGGGCTATATGAGGGCTTGCGGTCAGCACGTTCAAGGAATAACCTCTGTTTTTCATCCTCCGCAAGGTCTCGGCAACCGTGGGCTTTGCGGGAATGTTGTTTTCGTATTCAATCCGAGCGTATGTATTCATAAGCTCTATCAGCTCGTCCACACTTTCCTTGACACCGAGAGTGCGGAAATATTCGGCAGTGCCACGATAGCCAAGGGGCGTAATTATTTTCAAAATATCCTCGCCGTAAGCAATGCCGCGCTCATCAAGTATGCGCACCATCACCGCGCCAAAGGTAGGCATCGAGTCAACCAGTGTGCCGTCGAAATCAAATAAAAATGTCTTTTTTAAACTCATTGTTTTACTTTTTAGACTTTCTTTTACAAATAAAATTCAAAGGAAATAATGCCGTATTTAGTTCCAAAATACAGTGCCAAGGCGACAATAACAACTGTTGCTACCCAGGATAGTACCTTGAGTAATATACCGTTTCTCCTTATCGAAGCCTCGGCTTTCTCGCGGTTAGCTTGAAGCTCAAATTCAGCAAGAATATGCTTGTCCAACTGTTTTTGAACTTTGGCAATTATTTTTTGCTCGTCGTATAAAATTATCTCATTGCAGTGGGGGCACATAAAATTACGAATTTCGGTATGCTCGATTTTACCAAAAGTAAATCTATGCTTTCCGCCAATACGCGTGTAACTGTACTTTAAATAATCGGGATCACCCGGAGCTATGGTATTCGTGTAGGACAACTTTTCAAGTTTATTGCCGCATTTGTGGCAATAATACTTTTTCAATAACATTCCCGTAGGAATTGAGATTTGTTTCTTCATAAATTGTAATCCTCCGGTTGTTCTTCACCAAATAAAAGGTATCAGTCTGTATTTTACTTTTTTCTTATACTCCTTATAGCCGCGGAGATCTTTTGTCAGTACCTTTTCCTCGTTCAGTATGCGGATCACGATCACTACGGGATAGAGTGCCATGGGGATAAGACCCCAAAAAGATTGCAGAATAAGCGGTATCGGCAAAAACATAAGCAGGGTGGCAAGGTACATGGGATGTCGCACAATGCCGTAGAGCCCTGTGTCAATCACCTTCTGCCCCTCCTGAACCTCAACCGTCCTTGAAAGATAAGCGTTTTCGCGCATGACCTCGGCATAAAGACCGTAACCCGCAAGAAATATTACCGCCGCCGCGATAGTCAGCCACATAGGAACGTAAGACCAGCCAAATCGGAAATCGAGGGCGGACAGTACAAAGCCGCCGAGAAACATCAAGGCTGACAAAGCCACAACGCCCCTCTGGGTCGCCTCTTTCTCCTTGTTGTTAAGTCTCTTTTCAAGCAACGCAGGCGCCTTTATGAGCATCACCGCTCCCATTATCAGCATCGGCACGAAAAGCACACCCAAAAGCAACCACGCGCCGAAATAGTTGAACGTCCACGCGGGCAAGAATAGCAGAAGCCCTATGAGAACTATGCCGAATATTAATTTTGTAAGTGCGCTGAGAAATAGTTTCATATGGGCTCCTTTCGTATTGTTTTTTATTTAGTCAGACAAACGACGCTCTCGACATGGGTGGGGACTCCAAAAGGTATAATAGACGGCGTTGCCGTCGTGATATAGCGCGACTTCGTCGCGCGTGATATGGAAAGCCGTTGGCTTTCGTGATATGCTTGCTATCCCAAGCGTGATATGCGCACTCTGTGCGCGTGGAACGCCATCGCCTTACGTCGCGCAAGCGACATATCACGCACCCAAAGGGTGCATATCACGAACGCGAAGCGTTCTATATCACGCGCCGTAAGGCGTTATATCACGTCGCTTTGTCTGACCGTGTCAGACAAACGACACTCTCAACGTGTCCCGTACCAGGGAAAAGGTCTACGGGAGTTACATCTCCGATCTTATATCCCTTCTCAGAGAACCAAGCACAATCTCTTGCCAGCGTATCGGGGCCGCAGGAAACGTAAACTATCTTCTTCACTCCAAGGTCATTAAGATAATTGACAAGCTCTATAGTCGTTCCCTTTCTGGGAGGATCGATTATAACCACGTCTGGGCAAAAATCGCCCAAGGTGTCCTTCGCCGTCGACAAAAGTCCTCTTGTATCGGAGGCATCACCGCAGAAGAAATAAGCGTTTTCAATGCCGTTCAGCTTGGCATTTTCCTTTGCGCACTCCACCGCCTCGTCAACAATCTCGACGCCGACGATCCGTGCCGCATCCTTTGCCATGGAAAGCCCTATAGTGCCCGCGCCGCAATAGAGGTCGGCAACCGTCTCTTTACCCGTAAGCCCCGCTCGCTCGCGCGCCAGACCGTAAAGCATCTCCGCGCCGTCGCGGTTGACCTGATAGAACGAGCCTGCCGATATCTTGAAGCTGAGACCGCAAAGCTCGTCGATTATATAGTCACAGCCCCCGATGCACTCAAATCTGTCACCGAGGATAACGTTGGTATTTTTCTTATTGACATTGAGCATAACGGAGGTCACCGAGGGGAATCTTTCGGTCAATTCCTCGGCGAATTTTTTAGCAGAGGGCAATTTATCCGCGTTGATAACAAGGCAGACCATTATCTGCCCCGTCTTCTCGGCGATGCGGAGATAGATATGGCGCAAAACGCCCTTGCCGCTCTCCTCATCGTAAGCTCTTATCTTGTTTTTCTCGGCAAAATCGGTAACGAAGGCTACGATCTCACCAAATATGTCGGGCTGGAGCAGACACTTATCGCAGGGGATAAGATCGTGTGTCTTTGCCGCGAAAAAGCCCGCTCTCACTCTGCCCTTCACCTCGCGCACCGGATACTGACCCTTGTTTCTGTAGCCGGTCACTCTTTCGGTGTGTGCGGTATCGAGCACGGTCACGTCGGGCAAGCCCGCCTTGCGGAAGGCAAACTTCACATAGTCGCGCTTAAGCTCCAGCTCGTGCTCGTATTTTATGTTTCTGTAGACACAGCCGCCGCAGGAAGCAGGCGCTGTGCAATCCTCTTCTCTCAATCCCTCGCCGTCAACTCGATAGGGCGAGCGTATAAGTATCTTTTCGAGCCTGCCCACAAGAAAGCTGGACGAGACCTTGATGATCTTCGTCTGCACTCTGTCACCCGTCACCGCGCCCTTGACAAAGACCGCAATTCCGTCCTCGGTCTTGCCTACGCCGCAGCCTAAATTGTTGAGGTCGACAATGTCAAGCTCGATTATATCGTTTTTCTTTATGTTCACATCAAAATTCATATTCATATATAGAGGCGATCTCCTCATCCACCACTTCGTGGTCCCCCTTCTCCGCTGGAGAAGGCATTTCAAACGTAAAATTCCTTCATATCGTCAAGTCTGAGACAGCCGATGGTGCCGCCTCTTGCCTCGCCGCAGTCGATAGCAATGCTTCCGTTGCCGTAGAATATCTTGCCGTCGCCGCCGTTTTCCTCGGTGGTGGGGGTATGACCGACGATTACTGTCACGTCGTCGAAATACTTCCTGGTCAGATCGAGGGGCTCGCTGAAGAATGCCTTGGGCTTGAGCTCATCAAGGTCTATGCCCTTCTTGAAGCCCGCGATACCCGCATGGACGAGAAGATACTTTTTGCCCTTTACCTCTGCCTCCTCATAAATAGTCATATCGCTGAGATAATCGATAATTCCCTCCTTCATCTCGTCGTCGAGAGTGCGGAAGGAATCGAGAGTGCTCTGACCGCCGTCAGCCACCCACTCGGTCATCTTAGTGATAAACTTCTTGTCGGGAGTCTCGCCCGACTTCAGCATATCCTGAAAGCCCGAAAGCATCTTGAGTGCCGTGTAATCGTGCTCGCCCACGATGGGATAAACGTTATATCTGACGCTGAGGTCGCCGATAAGCTCCATGCTCTCATCACCGTAGTCCACGATGTCGCCGAGCACGTACATAAGATCGCTCTCCTTAAAGGCAATAGTTTTAAGTAGCTGCTTAAATTTAGTGTAATTTCCGTGAAGATTCGATACTGCGTATACCATAATTTATGTCCTCAATTCTTTAAATTTCAATGATAGTGTTGGAGAATACTACTTCTACCTCTGCCTCGGGCAGAAGCCCTTTTACCGTCTTTTCAAGGAAGGCGCAGACGGGATGCTCGGTGAAAAAGTGACCTGCGGCAATAAGGTTCATACCAAAGTCGCCCGCGGAGAGTCTTTCGTGGTGCTTCAGCTCTCCCGTTACGTAGGTGTCGGCTCCGGCACTTGCGGCAAGGGCAAGCTCACCGCCGCCACCGCCGCCTACAAGTCCTACCTTCTTAACCTTTTTGCCTGCGGAGCAGATAACGAGATGGGCTTCACGCTCGTCTTTTCCGTAGGAGAGGTTCTTTTTCAGAACCTCGGCAAAATCCATAAGCTCGACCGTCTCGGGCAGCTCTCCCACGCGGCAGATCTTATCGTCGCCAACGGTTACGATGTTTTCAAGTCCCATAATTCTTGCTAAGGTATCATTGACACCGTCCTCCAGCGCGTCAAGGCGCGTATGGAATGACATAGTGGCGATATTTGCCTTTGCAAGCTTTACCGCTCTCGCGCCGTCAAAGGTCAGAGCGTTGATGTTGCCGAGACCGCCGAAGAAAAGCGGATGGTGGGAGATTATTACGTCTGCTCCCTCGCGTATCGCTCGATCTATGACCTCGTTTGTGGTATCAAGAGCGATCAGCACCTTTTCGACCTCGCGGTGAGGCTCTGGGCAGGATTCAAGTCCGTCCTTATCCCACTGGCAGGAAAGCGAGGTGGGTATTATTTCGCAAAGCTTATTGTAAAGTTCAATTACAGTCATTTTCATTTTTTCCTTTCAAAAATTTGCGAAGCTCATTTGCCAAAGTCTTCTCGCGCTCGGCATCGGCTCCCGCTCCGCTCTTTCCGACGATCCTCGTCTCAAGTATGCGGATGTTTTTGTTTATATACGCTTCGGTGACGGAGTCTCCGCGCTCAACGTTTATTCTTCCCACAAGTGCCTCGCCCTCGCTGAGCTTTCGCGCTTTTCCGTCAAATTTCGCGCGGATGATACGATAAATGCGGTCGGATCGACCGCCGTCACATACAATTATTTCATCATTTACCGCAAAGCCTTGCTCCGCCAAGTATTTTGCCAAGATCTCGGGATGAGTCATGGGCTGAAGCACCAGAGTTATATTCTCATTCTTCACCCATGGAGCTTTATCCAATATCGAAACGATAAGCTCGCCGCCCATGCCGAGAACGGTAATACAATCGGGAGCAAAATCAAAGGTCTTATCAAGTCCGTCGGCTCTCACCGCCATAATGCGGTCACCGAGACCGTTTTTGCGGATATTCGCAACCGCCGCCGCAACCGGGCCCTCGTTTATATCGGATGCCAGCGCGCATTCTATTTTATTTTCAAGACATAGCGCGATGGGAAGATATGCGTGATCGCTTCCTATGTCCGCAAGTCTCGCGCCGCAGGGCACCATATCCGCCGCCGCGCGAAGTCGTGTATCAAGTATCATTTTATGTTCAACTCCTGTTTGTGGAGAAATTTTCTTTTTTGGTTAAAGTCGATCTCTTTAAAACAAAAGCCCGTCGGAATTTTCGGGACCGGGTGTATCGTAGCCGCAAGCAGCACCCGTCAAACACCCGTGGATGTGGAAAATTCCGACGGACTTAAAGTCTTACTTGTTAGCGAGATAATTATTGATCTTCTCAACAAGCTCGTCTGCATCGGTTCCGTGAACCGCGCAAGCCTCTTCAATAGACTCTCCGCGGGAAGCAGGGCAACCGAGGCAGTGCATTCCGATCTCAAAGAAGAACTCTGCGGTTCCCTTGTCGAAATCAAGAACGTCACCAATAATGGTATCCTTTGTTACTTTCATTTTCAAACCTCCTTAAATATATATTTATACAAATATTATTATATATCCTTAATAAAAAATTGTCAATAGAAAACGCTATTTTTTGCTTATTTTTTAAATATTTTGCCTTTATTTTCGAAAAGTATTCAAAAGACAAAAAAACCTCTTGCAAAACGCAAAAACTTGTGGTATAATATATAATGAATTATTATGTGCGTGAGGATAAAAAGTATGATTATTGCACTTGAAGAAGCAAAAAGAAAGCTTATAGATATGAGAGGCGACGTAAAGGAGCTTGGTAACGCGCTCAGAATCGTCGACCTGAAGGCAAAGTTTGCGGAGCTTAGCGCCCAGACTCTTGACCCGAATTTCTGGAACACCCCCGACAAGGCGAACAAGATCACTCAGGAGATAAAGCAGGCTCAGGACACTATCGAGGACTACGAAAAGCTCTGCACCCGTCTTGAGGATGCTATCGCTCTTGCCGAAATGGCGATCGACGAAAACGATGACAGCTTCGTTGAAGAGGTCGAAAGCGAGCTTGCCGAAATAGAAGCTACCGCAGAAAAGGAGCGCATCGCCGTCCTTCTTTGCGAGGAATACGATAAGAATAACGCAATCGTCTCCTTCCATCCCGGCGCGGGCGGAACCGAGGCGCAGGACTGGGCGCAGATGCTCTACAGAATGATCACCAGATATGCCGAGAAGACCGGATTCAAGGTCAAGCTGGTCGACTGGCTGGACGGCGACGCGGCAGGAATCAAGTCCGCTACCATCACCGTTGAGGGTATTAACGCATACGGCTACCTCAAGAGCGAGAACGGTGTTCACCGTCTTGTGCGCGTTTCTCCCTTTGATGCCGCAGGCAGAAGACAGACCTCCTTTGCATCTATCGAGGTAATGCCCGAATTTGAAAACGTGGATGCAGTAGTGCTTCGCGACGAGGATCTTGAGATCACCGCTCACCGTTCCTCCGGTGCCGGCGGTCAGCACATCAACAAGACCGACTCGGCTATCCGTATCGTTCATAAGCCCACCGGTATCGTTGTAGGTTGTCAGACCGAGCGTAGCCAGCTTCAGAACAAAGAGACCGCGATGAAGATGCTGAAGGCAAAGCTTATGGAGATCAAGCTCCGTGAGCGTCTCGATACCATCGAGGAGATTCAGGGTAACAAGACCAACATCGAGTGGGGCGCGCAGATCCGTTCCTACGTATTTATGCCCTACACCCTTGCTAAGGACACCAGAACAGGCTTCGAGGACGGTAATATCCAGTCGGTTATGGACGGCAACATCGACGGCTTCGTCAATGCCTTCCTTAAGATGAATGCGAATAAATAATAATTAAAAAAATCCTCGCTCACCGCGAGGGTTTTTTGATGGGTAATGATTTTCAAATTTTGATTTGTCGGTTTGATGAGCGTTGTTTATTTGAAAGTTTTGCGTCGCTTTTTCAAAAGCGACCGCCGATCCAACGCGCGAAGCGTTGGTCGCCGCGCGCACGCGGCGAAATCTCCTTTTCGGCGTGTTCTTTTTTGCCAAGCTTTTTTCTTTGCGCCTCTTCTGCCAAAGAAAAAAGCGGGTAAACAATTATAAATCGCTTATGTAGTAAGGGGAACCCCC
>JBGVHJ010000089.1:0-11652 GCA_045122255.1 Eubacteriales bacterium
AAAAAATTACACCAAAAGCGTTATTCTAAAAGGGATTGCTATGGGTGGCGTAGGTTGAGGAACCATATTGCAAAACTGTCAATGATCTCCTCATCCACCGCGTTGCGGTCCCCCTTCTCCGCTGGAGAAGGCTCATAAACACCAATTTATACACAAAATCCCGTTTGCTTTTCGCAAACGGGATTTTGTATTACGTTATTATAATTACTTGGTCTTGATACCGCCGCCGATGAGGTCGCCGAAGAAGTCTTCCTTAGCGTCGTCCTTCTTGTCGAAGCCGGTTGCGATAATGGTGATCTGCATTTCGTCCTCAAGCTCCTCGTCAAATCCAACACCCCAGATGATGTTCGCGTCGGGATGAGCCTCGTTCTGGATGATGGTTGCAGCAAGCTCTGCATCCTCGAGTCCAACGTCGGGAGATACAACGAAGCGGATAAGGATACCGTGAGAGCCCTTGATGGAGGACTCGAGAAGGGGAGAGGAAATAGCAGCCTTTGCAGCAACCTCTGCCTTGTCCTTACCGGTAGCAGAGCCAACACCCATGTGAGCGTAGCCTGCGTCTCTCATAATGGTGGAAACGTCTGCAAAGTCGAGACCGATGAATGCTTCACCGTTTACAAGGTCGGAGATGCTCTTAACACCGGTGTAGAGTACGCTGTCAGCAACCTCGAAAGCGTTCTTAAGGGTGATTCTCTGGTCGCTTGCTTCCTTGAGCTTATCGTTGGGGATGATGATGAGCGCGTCAACGAACTTGGAAAGCTCGGTGATACCTTCCTCAGCGTTCTTAGCTCTTACCTTACCCTCGAAAGAGAAGGGACGGGTAACGATACCGATCGTGAGGATACCCAATTCCTTTGCAATGCGAGCAACTACGGGAGCCGCGCCGGTACCGGTACCGCCGCCCATACCTGCGGTTACGAATACCATGTCGGTATCCTGAAGGAATGCCTTGATATCGTCAAGAGATTCCTCTGCTGCACGCTTACCGATCTCGGGACGTGCGCCTGCTCCTCTACCGCCGGTCAGCTTCTCGCCGATAACGAGCTGACAGGGAGCGTTGGAACGGTTGAGTGCCATACGGTCGGTATTTACGGTGATGAACTCTACACCCTGAAGGTTGGAGAAGATCATTCTGTTTACAGCGTTGTTTCCGCCGCCACCTACGCCTACTACCTTAATGTTAGCGCCGACCTGGATTGTTTCGTCATGTTCAAAAATTGCCATTGTGTAAATCCTCCGATTTATATATTCCTAATTTATTTTTAATCTATATGTATAAGGTCTTTCCTTACATATACATTGATTACTGAGTTTATTTACTTGTAGAATTTTCTGTAGAAGTCTTCACCGAAAATTCTTGTGGTTATATTTGTTCTTGCCGTGTGTGGCTTAAACATCAAAGTGGGCGTATATCCGACCTCTGTGATGATCAAGTGCTCGATAAGCGGTATCTCAACCGCGGCGAGAGATGTCTCAAGCACGATTGAAATGTTTCTGTCGGAAAGTGATGCTACCGCAACACCGCCGGGATGATTATGCGCCAATATAACTGCCGAGGCATCCTTGATTATTGCGTTTCGCACTATCTTTGAGGGAGCAAAGGCGGCTTCTCCGATCGAACCCTCGGCGACGGTGGAAACGTCGATAAGATGCATTTTGTTGTCGAGATACATAGCGGCGACGATCTCTTTGGTTGATCCGGAAAATCTTTCCGCGAAAAAGTTTCCTACGGATTCAAGATTTGAAAATCTCATTTTTGAAGAGGCTTTCTTTTTCTTGCTTCTTTTGTTTAATGCTCCTGCTAAAGACACGAGCATTGCCGATCTTTCACCAACACCGTCAACGCTTTGAAGCGAAGGGATGTCGGCAGATAAAAGCTTTTCAACGGAATCGAAGCGATCAAGTAAAAGATGTGCGGTGTTGTTGGTGTTAGTTCTTGGTACGGAGTAATAGAGGAGCATTTCTATAAGCTCGTGATCCGAAAAGGCATCGGCACCGAACTTAAGATATTTTTCTCTCATTCTTGCTCTGTGACCGTCGTGCAGATTGCTGTCAGACATAATAAATCCTGAAATAAGAAAATTAATATGTAGTCGATTATTCGAAATTCATACTGTATTAGTTTTGAAATATTAGCAAAACTTAATAATTACAACGAATAATCTAACGGAAAATATTCACTAAAAATGAATATTTATAAGCTTTAATTATAGGAAATCAATGTGTAATACGTTGAAAATCCATTGAGATCAAGGCTTTTTCAATTTGCTTTAATTTGCGGCCTGAAAGGGTACAAAATACTGCATTTGGAGCTTTTTAAATGTGGTATAATGATATTCGAAAATACAAGGAGAAGAGTATTATGAATAATGAAATTAAAGCAGAGACCTTGTGCCAGGGGAGAACTTTTGGTATTTCAATAACGTATTTGGGTGAGAGGACCGTTTATTCCGACGTTACCCGGGACAGGGAAGCGCTGGATGCTTTCGTGGAAAGGATAAACAAGGGAAGTGTCTCGCCTATACATATTGAAGAATTGATAGAAGATTTTATCGGATAGCTTATTTGATATCGGATTTGAAAGCGACCGCTCTGCCGATAATGTGTATCTTCTCAAGCTCCTCGCCTTCAAAGACCAGGGGCTCGTAATTGTTGTTTTCGGGAATCAGCATAAGCTTTTCGCTTTCGGGGTAATAGTAAACTCTTTTAAGAGTTGCTTCGTCGTTGATGACTACCGCCGCGATCTCGCCGTTGGAAACAACGTCGGTCTTTTTGATGAATACCGTGTCACCGTTACAGATGCGAGCGTCCTTCATGCTGTCGCCCTTGGCGATAAGACAAAAATCGGCATCAGTATCAAGATTGGTCACGATCAAGCCGCCGTCCTCTTCGTTGGCGAACACGGGAGCTCCGCAGGCGATCTCACCGACCAGAGGGAGCGCCTTGAACTTTGCATCGGCTATTTGCTCGGGAGCGATAGAGTCGCTGGTGCCGAGGAGGTAACCCTCGTTGATCCCAAGCGCCTGAGCCATAGCGCAGATCGCGTCAGCCTTCGGTATATAAACACCGCTGAGGTACTGACTAAGGCGCGGCTTGGAAATTCCGGTGCGCCTCGAGAGCTCAGCAGCTCTCATATTCTTTTCTGCCATGACTTGCGCCAGGCGGGATTTAAAATCTGTCATAGATACCTCGCGTGCTTTCGTTGATTGCTAAGAGCCGAAAAGCTCTTAAAACGATCCCTTTGACCGTTTAACTTATTATAGCAGAAAGTTAAGGAAATGTCAACACTTTTTCGAAAAAAAGTTAAAGAAAATTAATGAATTTTTTGTTAACGTTGATAAAATAATCAATATAATTAATATATAATTGAAAAATCAACAAATAATTCACATAATGCGACAAAATTCCGGCGAAAGATTAAGTATACTGAACACGGTTACTGTTAAGTTTGCAGCTATTTTTTTCGTCAAAATTCCAAACAAGCAGAAAAAATATTTTTTGCGAGCATCGGCAACGAGTATTGGAAACGCTTTATAGTATAAAGAGAATTTGCGATTTTTTGCCGCTGAATATTTTTTTTGCTATGGGGGTTGACAAAATAGAACAAATGTGCTATAATGCTGACAGTTAAGGTTGCGGTAGAGAGCAGAGGGCAGGTAAAAGGCATATGGCTCTGTGGCAGAGAGCTCTCGTATCGGGTCATAGGTAAGGCTCAATTCAAGGCGCGCTTTTTGCATAGAATTGTTCTTATTTATTCGAAATCCCCCATTCCGAATATTTTGAAATAAGTGCTTTTGCGGTCTTTTCAAGTTTCAGCCG
Organism: Eubacteriales bacterium; assembly: GCA_045122255.1. Taxonomy (GTDB): domain Bacteria; phylum Bacillota; class Clostridia; order Oscillospirales; family CAG-272; genus SVTX01. Next base: position 3,820 of record JBGVHJ010000089.1, read on the forward strand.
CGGGCAATTATTTTTTTGACCTGAGAGTTAAGCAAACTTAACGATATTATATAATGCTTGCTTCGTTTCTGCCGCGGATCAGGCGGAAAGGCTGAAATTTTGGCAATACAAGGAATGTGTCCTTATTTGCAATCGATGAAGGACAAAAAGACGGTCAGCTGCGAGTGTGCGCATTTCAAGTTCCCGGACAAGATCGCGCGACGAGAGATAATTTACGCTTATTGCGCGCATCCCACTGCCTTCAACGATTGCTTTTTTAAGAAGACGATGGACAAATTTTATTATGAAAGGAAATACGCTTGTGAGGATGGTAAATAAGATCATCAGGCATCTTGTGGGGATCAAAAACCGACAGATCAGATTTGAGCGCGAGAGAAGCCGCGCCGTTGAGGAGTCAAATAAGATCCTTTCGGCATATATTGCGCTTCTTGCGAAGAAAAGCGGTGAGATCAGGGTATCGCGTGAGGAGATCGGGAGAGTTCTCGGTCAGGTTCGTACTTTGGTTTCTCGCTCGGACGAGGATTACGTTATCACAATTGAACACGATGAAGCTTTAAGCTTTCCTTGCCGCGTTACGGAAACAGAGGATGGCGACGAATAGATATTTTCTTTGGCTTGAGCGCTTTGGTCTTGAAGAGCTTCGTCGCCTTGCCGAGGACGGATACAGTGAGGAGGAGATTGCCGCAAGGTGCGGTCTCAAGCCTTCGGTTTTCAACGTCTGGAAGAAGAAATTTCCCGAATTTGCAGAGGCTATAATGCTTGGCAGGAAGGAATCGGATCTCGGTGTGGTCAAGTCGCTTTATAAAAGAGCGACGGGGTATAACGTAGCACTCAAAAAGACTTATAAGTTGAAAAGGGTAGATTTTGATCCCGACACCGGCAAAAAGATACGCGAATACGAGGAGCTTGCTACGGGAATAGACGAAAGTCACGTGCCCGCCGATCTCAAGGCGGAGACATTTTGGCTTAAGAACCGTCAGGGTGATCGCTGGTGCGAGGGTGATTACCGCGATTGCGGCGAGGATGAGGACGGAATGGGTGGAGTTGTGGAAATGCCGCCGGCGGATAGAATCGATGATTTTTCCGATACGGACTTTGATGACATATCCACATCCCTTTACAAAAACGGTTAACGGTGACACGAATGGACAAGCGTGAGAGAAGAGTCATCTGGAGACCCCAGCCGAGGCAGGCTGAATTTATGCGCCGACTTGAGGACGAGGCGCTTTACGGCGGTGCGGCGGGTGGCGGAAAAAGTGATTGCGCCCTCGCCGAGGCACTGCGGCAGATACGCATACCGCACTATCGCGGTCTGATATTGCGAAAGACCTATCCTCAGCTATCTGAGCTTATCGACCGCTCGTTTGAGATCTACAGCGGTGCTTGCCCCGACGCGGTATTTAACGAAACGAAGCATTTTTGGAGATTCCCTTCGGGTGCGAAGATATACTTTGGATCGTTGGCGCACGTTGACGACCGATACAATTATCAGGGAAAGCGGTACGATTTCATCGATTTTGACGAGCTGACTCAGTTTACCTTTGACGAATACAGCTATTTGTTTTCGCGAAACCGACCCAGCGGCGAGGGTACGCGGTGCTATATGAGAGCGCAGGCAAACCCCGGAGGGATCGGCCACGGTTGGGTAAAGGAGCGATTCGTCACGCCCGCGCCTCCCATGACGACGATCTGGGAGACTGTGAAGGTCAGATTCCCCGACGGCAGAGAAGAGGAGAGGCGAAAATCCCGAATTTTCGTGCCCTCAACGGTTTTTGACAACGAGATATTGCTTCGAAACGATCCCGATTATCTTACTCGGCTTGCTTCGCTCCCCGAAGCCGAAAGAGCCGCATTGCTTTACGGCGATTGGGACGGCTTTTCGGGGCAGGTCTTTACCGAGTGGCGAAACGACCCCGATCATTATCTCGACAGATGCGGTACGCACGTTATTTCTCCGTTCAGAATCCCGAGGGATTGGAGCGTTTTTCGCAGCTTTGACTGGGGATATTCAAGACCCTTTTCGGTTGGATGGTATGCCGAGGACAGAGACGGTGTGCTTTATCGCATCCGCGAGCTTTACGGATGCACGAAAACTCAAAACGAGGGCGTGAGATGGGATGCCGAAAGGGTGGCGCGCGAGATCAGACGGATCGAGCACGAGGACGAAAATCTCAAGGGCAGGCTGATTCACGGTGTTGCCGATCCCGCAATATATCAGAAAAACGGCGGTGAGAGCATCGGTGGCATTATGGAAAAGCAATGCGTTTATTGGGATCGCGCCGATAATTCCCGAATAGCGGGCAAGCAGCAGGTTCACAACCGTTTGGCTTTTGATGGCGCGGGAAGACCGAGGCTATACGTTTTCTCTACCTGCCGCCAGTTCATTCGCACCTTTCCGTGCCTGGTCTACAGCTCCAGCGACGTTGAGGACGTGGACACTACGGGAGAGGATCATATTTATGACGAGCTTCGTTATATGTGCATGGAGCGCCCCGTTCCTGCTATCAGAAGATCGGAAAGAGGATTGATACTTACCGAGGACCCTCTTGATATAAGCTCTTCGGTGACCGCCCCATATTCCTTGCGGGCGAGATACAGATAATCAGATTGAAAGGATCAAACGGATCATGAACGATAAAATGAGAATTTTCCCCGATATCGCAGGGGCGAAGGAGAGACTTTTGCGATACAAGAGGGAGAAAAAAGAGCTTGAGGCGAGACTTGGGCGCGAGGAGGAGCTTTGGCGAGCGATATATAGCGGAGGTGAGTCGGCTTCGTGGATATTCAACAGTATTCTGAACAAGCACGCGGACGTTATCGATTGCATGCCCACCTGCGCATGTCTCCCCCGTGAAAAGAGAGATGAGCAGTTTGCAAATGCGCTTTCTAAGATAATTCCTGTCATTACCGGCAGAAGAGATTTTGAGCAGACATATTCCGACAACACATGGGATAAGCTGAAGCACGGTACGGCGATCTACGGCGTTTTCTGGAACAATTCGCTTGATGAAGGACTTGGCGACGTGGATATTCGCCGCGTGCCGATCTCGGATATCTTCTGGGATATGGGAGCTTCGGATATTCAGGATTCCGGCGATATGTTCATCGTAAAGCTCTGCGACAGAGAAGAGATAGAGGCCGGATTCGGCGTGCTTGCGGACGATAAGATGAAGGAGGGTGACTCCTCACTCAGAGCTTCTCTTGAGCTTGGAGGTGACGACGGCAAGCTGCTTGTGGTGGACTGGTATTATAAGAAATGTCTGCCAGACGGCGGTCGCGTGCTTCATCTGTGCAAATTCGTGGGTGACGAGCTGCTTTTCAGCTCGGAGGCAGAGCCCGGATTCGAGGGCGGATGGTATGATCACGGAGTCTATCCCGTGGTTTTTGACCGACTTTATCCCACCGAAAGGGCATACGGCTTCGGTCTTATGGCGATCTCTACCGATCTGCAGAGAGACATAAACCGCATTGACGGTGACATGCTTGACTATGCCGATTGGGCGTCCAAGGTCAGATTCTGGGCTAAGCGAAGTCTCGGCGTCAACGAGAAGGAATTTCTCGATCTCGATCGCAGCATCGTAGAGGTGGAGGGGGATATTGACGAGGAAAAGCTTCGTCAGATCGAAATATCTCCCATCGACGGCTCGGTAGTCGATCTCAGAGCTATGAAGATCAACGAGCTGAAGGAGGTCACCGGCTCGAGAGACGTTTCTCAGGGTGGCTACGGCGGCGGTGTTACCGCGGCAAGCGCCATCAGCATTCTTCGCGAGGCGGGTGCAAAGACCTCACGTGACGGAATTGAGGAGACATATCGCGCGTATATAAAGGTCATCACTCTCGTTATTGAGCTTATAAGACAGTTTTACAACGAAAGCCGGGTCTTCCGCATCGTTGGTGAGGACGGAAAGAGTGAGTATATTACGCTTACAAACAAGGATCTTGCTGACAGCGCTGAAAGACGCGCACACTTTGATATTGAGGTCAGCGCGATAAAAAAGTCACCAAGCGAGGCAGAGCAGAAGAACAAGCTCGCTAAGGAGCTTTACGACGCGGGCGTCTTCAAGCGAGAAAACGCTAAAGAGGCTCTTATGATGCTTGAGCTTATGGACTTTGAAGGAATAGGAAATCTTAAGGCGAGCATTCGCTCGGAATATCTTGAGGAGGCAGATGAAAAATGATAAATGCGGATTTTACAAGAAGCGGAAGTGGCTTCAAGCTACGCATTGAGGGACACGCTCAGCACGGCGCTGAGGGAGAAGACATCGTTTGTGCGGCGGTCTCAAGTATTTTTTACTCGCTTTGCGGATATATCATTAATTTCAGATCGGGCTCTATTAAGGTAAATGCGCTTGAAAGCGGACTTGCCGATATAGAATGCGGCTTTGATTGCGAGGAATCGCTGAAGCTTGCCTGTCTTGGACTCTGGCAGATCGCAAACACCTACCCCAGCCACTTGAAGGTCGGCATTGGTGCATGGAACTGGAAGATGATCACAAGCGCGAGCGTATCGCTTTGAGAGGAGGTTACGTTTCACCTATGGAAGAAAACAGAAAAGAAGAATTTGAAAATGCTCCCGAGGATACCGCCGTCCCGGAGAGCGTCGGAGATGCCGACGAAATTTCAGGCGAGAATTTTATTCCCGATGAGGGCGGTGTCGGTACGGTGACCGATGGCGACGACGGTCTTGAGGTCGGCAGTGAAAACGGTGACGGAGCGAAAACACTTCGCGAGCAATACGAGAAGCTGGTCAAGAGCCGATTCAAGGAGCTTTTTGATGAGGACGTACAGAAGCTTATCAACCGCAGATTCAGAAAATACAAGATTCTTGAGGAGCGATATAAGCTTCTCGAGGGAAGCTTGAAGGAAAAGGAAGATGCGGTATCTGCGGCAGAGAAGCGTATCGCGGATTTTGACGAAAGATTGCGCTCCGAGGTGGAAAAAGCGGCTGAAAATGCCGAAAAGAGCGTGCTTGAAAGGCTCAAGGCGAGAAGACTTCGCCCCGGAGAGGTGGGGATCGCACCCCGTAAGACGGCATTTCCCTTTGACGTGTCGGGACTTTCGCGCAAGGAACGCGCGGATTTAGCGAGACGCGCCGCAGGGGGAGAGAAAATAAAGTTTTGATATAAAATTGGGGTTTATCGGTGCGAAGCACCGCAGTTATATTCGCCTGTGGCGAGTGGTATTGCCAAGGGCAGTGATATTGCCTTCGGCAGTTATATTTGCTGCGCAAGTTTAGGAGGCGAATATAATATCACTAAAGCCGTAGGCTTTAATATCACTGTCGCGTAAGCGGCAATATCACTCCGCCATAGGCGGAATATCACTCTTTCAAACTGTTCGATAAATCAAAATTTGAAGCACTTCACCATCGGGAGATAAGCTTAAATTCCAATTAAACGACACGCGATAATTGAAGTTTCTTTGCTTACTTTCTTCGAAAAGAAAGTAAGCGACAAAACAAAATTTGAATCCATCAAAAATATTATACATCACACAAAAATCGCTTTCAATACATTATCGCGCGAGAAAGATGCACAATCTTCCGCGCGCGATAAAATAATTCAATTATCCAAGCGAATTTACAAATCCGATATAGTCCCAAGGCGCTGCGAGAATGCTCTTAAGATCAAAGCTGAATATCCACTCGGTAGGCATGCAAAGGAGAAGCACCGAGGCAATTCCAAGACCCACACCTATCCACTGTCTCTTCGTCAGCCTCTCTTTAAAGATGATAAGAGCCGAAAGCGTAGTAAGCACAAGGTTTCCGCCGTTTACTATCGGGAAAAATACCGCGCTGGGGATCTCGCCCGAAAGACCGAGATTGAATTTATGGTTCGCCGCAACGCAGATGCCGCTCGCAACCATAATTCCGAACAGAAGCCAATAGGTCTTACCGTTCTCGCGCGTCTCGAAAAGCGGCTTGTTCTCTTTGAACGTAGATATGATCGCAAGCGTTGCCGAGAAGACGAAGGACACGATAAAGGATATTACAAGGAACGAATTTATCTCGCCCTTGTGAAGCATGCTGGTCTGATGGGTCTTCTGCATAAATCCTATAGCGCCCGAGAAGCAGAATGCCAAAGCGCAGAACAGAAGCCAGACAAGTCCGCCCTTCTTCTCCCCCGCCTTCTTTTCGGTGGCAAAAATAAAGCTTCCCACCATAAACGCGATGCCCACAAGCTGTAAAGCGCCGATCCTTTCTCCAAAAAAGAAGAAGCCCGAAAGAGCCGTAAAGACCGTGGAGCAGGATACGATTACCATGGTAAACGCCATAGGTCCCGACCTGAAGGCTCTTATCATAAATATCTCCTGCAGGGAGATCGCAAGTCCGAAAAGCAGACCGAGAACTACGGTAAACAGAGAAATTCCGTCGATTCCTCCCCAAAGCAGAAGCACCACAGCCGAAACGATGCAGCCCAGCGCACTGTAAACGTAAACTCCGGTCATTCCACCCGACGAGCGATTGGAATAAAGCTTTTTGAATATGTAAGCCGCAAGGCAAGCCGCCATCGAGATTATGAGCGTAATAACCGTTATAGGTTCCATTTTCAAATCTCCTCTATCATTCTGTGTATGTGGGGATAGCTTTCCTTTGCATAGAATCGGTGATCTCCCGAGCCGATAGCGTGACAAAGTCTGTCACTGACACCGAGAGCCTCGTATCCCCTTCTGCCCACGGCAACCGAATTCTTTGCGCCGTCAATAAGGAAGCCGTTGTCCGCCACACCCGACACTACCACCTGGCGCATAGGAGCGGCAAGGGCAACTATGTCGCCCATATCGAAATATTTTGCGATATAGGGAACGTAGTTACAGTCGCAATGGGGCATGATGGCAATACTGTCCTCCCAATCGCAGACCGCGCAGGAGGGCACGGCGATCTTTATTCTGTCCTCAAATACCGCGGTATAAGCCGTTGCAGTACCGCCGCCCGAGTTGCCCATAAGCAGGATCTTATCAAGGTCAACAAGATCCGCGAAATTTTTTTCGAGAGCGTCGATAGCTCTGCATATATCCCAAACGCGCTCGCCTATAAGCGTTCTGCCGATCATAATGGCGCGCATTGCGATGTCCTTACAACGGGGATTTCCCTTTACGGGGTCGCCGCCGTTAAATCCAAAGCCTCTCTGCTCAAGAGAAAGAACCGCAAGACCCTCATTGAGGGCAATTTTCGCATAATCTCTATCCCAATTGATGTCGATGTCCTGCTTGTCCCCGGGGAAGATAGGTCTGCCGAGTCCCATGTGGATGCCGGTAGAGTGACCCTGAACCGCGATCATTATGGGAAGCTTTTTCCCTTCGGCACTTTTGGGAATATCCAAAATGCAGGGGATCGTTACGTTTTCCTCACTGGTAAAGCGGAAGCTTATCTCGCGAGCGTCAAGATCCTCGGCATAGCGGTCGTATTCGATCTCTATCTCAACGGGGCAGGCAAATTTTTCGATCTCGGCAAGACCTAAAAGCTCTCTTAGCTTTGCCTTCGCCCGCTCCTGCCATTTTTTAAAATCCTCTTTCCCGTCCCAGCGCATCTCGCGCTCACGGTCCTTTACAAGTCTGTAATGATGCTCCAGGGGTAAATATCCTCTATCCATTATCTTTTCTCCTTGGTTGATTTCAAATTTTGATTTGTCGCTTACTTTCTTTGAAAAGAAAGTAAGCAAAGAAACTTCAATTATCGCGTGTCGTTTAATTGGAATTTAAGCTTATCTCCCGATGGTGAAGTGCTTCAAATTTTGATTTTCAGGTGGGTTGGCTATGGTCGAATTTGTAGGGGCGATTCACGAATCGCCCGTTTCATCGATTTAAATCGTTCATTCACGGGACGTCGAGGGC
>JBGVHJ010000090.1:0-4384 GCA_045122255.1 Eubacteriales bacterium
CTTATCTCTCCCCGACAAATCAAAATTTGAAGCTAAAAAACCTCTTCTTCAATTATTTTAGCAAACTCTTCAAGCCCTGCTTTATCCTCTTCGTCAAATCTCGAAAGCTTAGGACTATCAATATCAAGTACACCCACAACCTCGCCGTCTTTATCAAAAAGCGGCACAACGATCTCGCTATTTGATGCTCCGTCGCAGGCGATATGTCCCGGGAACTCATGAACGTTTGCCACAAGCTGAGTTCTCTTCTCCGCCACCGCCGTGCCGCAGACTCCGCGACCCACCGCGATCTCGATGCAAGCAGGCTTGCCCTGAAAGGCATTGAGCACCAGCTTTCCGTCCTCTATAAGATAAAATCCCGCCCAGTTAAGGTCTTCAAGAGTATTGAAAATAAGCGCAGACGCGTTGGCAAGATTCGCCGTCTTGTGCGGCACTCCGCAAATAAGTCCTCTAAGTGCGGCGCAAAGCTCTACGTAATCAGTTTTCATAAGCCTTATATACCACCTTGCCGTCAACTACAGTAACGTAAGCCTGCGCGCCTACCGTCTTCAGGGGGTCAGCCGTCCAGACAACTACGTCGCCGTCCTTGCCTACCTCAAGGCTTCCCACGCGATCACCGATCCCCGTCTGTGTCGCAGGATTTACGGTAATCGCTCTCCAAGCCTCCTCGTAATCAAGACCGCCATTTACGGCAAGTCCCGCGCACATAGGAAGATACTGAAGCGGAATTACAGGCGCGTCGGTAATAATGCTGATCGGAACGCCTGCCTCGTGAAGGTCCTTGGGCGTAGTAAAGCTCTTATTCTGAAGCTCGATCTTGCTCTTGTTTCCAAGAGTCGGGCCAACGAATGCGGGATATCCCTCTGCCGCAAGCTCCTCGGCAATGACCGATCCGTCGGTGCAATGATCAAGGGTCAGCTTAAGACCGAATTCCTTGGCGATACGGATAGCGGTAAAAATATCGTCGGCTCTGTGAGCGTGCGCCTTCAAGGGGAGCTCGCCCTTGATAACGGGGATCATCGCCTCAAGCTTCATATCAAAGGCAGGATTCTTTCCCTCTTCTTTATCAGCAAGATATCTTTGGGTCTTGAAAAGAAGCTCGCGCAGAACCGCCGCCGTGCCCATTCTCGTCATAGGGCTCTTCTTCATGCCCTGACCGTAGCAGCGCTTGGGATTTTCACCGAATGCGCACTTCATCGCCGCGGCCTCCTTGATCGCCATTTTATCCACTCTGTTTCCGCAAAGCTTTATAGCCGCAAAGGTTCCGCCTACAACGTTTGCGCTTCCGGGACCGGTGAGAGCCGAGGTAACGCCGTATTGAATGGCGTTCTCAAATGCCTCGTCCTGAGGATAGATCGAGTCGATAGCGCGCATCTGAGGAGTAATAGGGTCAACTATCTCGTTGTAGTCGTGACCTTCCCAACCCATGCCCTCGTTGTCAAGTCCGATATGGCAGTGCGCCTCAACACAACCGGGCGTTACGAGTCTGCCGCAGGCATCGATCACCGTGCATCCCTCGGGTGCCGCTATATCGGCTCCGATAGCCGCTATTTTGCCGTCGTCTCCCACAAGCACGCAGCCATTTTCAATATCCTCGCCCACCATAGGCTTAATATATCCGTTTTTAATAAGTAACATGTAAAGATCCTCCCTTGATCGTAGATAATAATTCATTTTAGCACTATTTTGGGAACATGTCAACACTGATGCAAAAACTGTTGACTTTTGTCTGAAAATAGTTTATAATTAGAATAGATTTTTATATCATGTGAGGTGCTTATGGCAATTTTTGAAAAAATCAAAGGCAACTTCGGCTTTGGCTGTATGAGATTCCCTATGAAGGACGGCGAGGTGGACACTGCAGAGGTCTGCCGCATGGTAGACGCATTCCTTGAGTCCGGATTTAACTATTTTGACACCGCTCACGGCTATCTCAGTGGCAAGAGCGAGACCGCGCTTCGTGAATGTCTCACTTCCCGCTATCCTAGAGAGAGCTTTGTGCTCACAAACAAGCTTACCGCGCCCTACTTCAACTCCAACGAGGACATCCGTCCCCTTTTCGAATCGCAGCTTGAGGCTTGCGGTGTTGACTACTTTGATTTTTACTTTATGCACGCGCAAAACCGCACTAATTTCCAGAAATACAAGGATTGCCGCGCCTACGAGACAACTCTTGAGCTTATTAAAGAGGGCAAGGTAAGACATCTTGGCATTTCCTTCCACGATACCGCCGACGTCCTCGATCAGATACTTACCGAATACCCCCAGATCGAGGTAGTACAGATCCAGTTCAACTATCTCGACTACAATGACGCTTCGGTTCAATCAAGACTCTGCCTTGAGACCTGCCAAAAGCACTGCAAGCCCGTTATCGTAATGGAGCCCGTAAAGGGCGGAAGCCTCGTCAATCTTCCCGACGATGCGGCTGAGGTTCTCAACGCGCTTCAGGGTGGCAGTCACGCAAGCTACGCTATCCGATTTGCCGCAGGTCAGGACGGCATTATCATGGTGCTTTCTGGCATGGGAAATATGGATATGATGCGCGACAATCTTTCCTATATGACCGATTTCAAGCCTCTTGACGAGCGTGAGACCGAGGCTGTTTTCAAGGTTGCTGAGATCATCAAAAGCAAAAATCTTATTCCCTGCACCTCCTGCCGCTACTGTGTTGAAGGTTGCCCCGCAAACATCTCGATCCCCAAGCTTTTTGCCTGCATGAATGAGAGCAACAAGTGGAAAAACTGGAATTCGGGCTACTATTACGGTATTTTCACCAAGGATCGCGGCAAGGCAAGCGATTGTATCGAATGCGGAGCCTGCGAGGCGGTCTGCCCCCAGAAGCTGCCTATCAGAGAGCTTTTGAAGCAGGTCAAGGAAAATTTCGAAAAAAGCAATAATGATTAAGATGAATTAAGGAGATTTACTATGGATTTCAACGTTGAACTTTTGAAATACCCCACCGAAGAGGATTGGATGCTCTGTAAGCTCTGCACCCTCAACACCGTTGGCAAGACCAGCACCAAGCTTCCCACCGCAGAGTGGAGACACAAGCTGCTGATGAGCGAGCACAGCCCCATCAGAACCCTTAATTTCTGCATCAAAATGACGGTTCCCTATTACGTTTCGGTACATTTCTGCCGTCACTTTATGGGTGTTACTCACTTCGTTCAGAGCCAGAGAAACGACCGTCAGGACAACTACGACCGCACCAAGGCTCCCCAGGATTCCCCCGTCTCCCACATGATGTACATAAACGCGCAGGAGCTTATGTTTATGTCTCGCCGCCGCCTCTGTATGCAGGCAAGCGCCGAGACCCGCGCCGTAATGCAGGAGATCGTGCGACTCGTTGAAGCGCAGTGCCCCGAATTTGTCGGCACTCTCGAGCCTATGTGCTCCTACCGCGGCGGACGCTGCACCGAGTTCACCCCCTGCGGTCTTTATAAGAAGTATCTCACGGGTAAAGATGAGGAATAATCATTTGGGCGAGCACTGCTCGCCCAAGTTTGTTAAGAATATTTGACACTATGAAACACAAAACAAAAACCGCAGGCATATTTTTGGCGATCCTCGCCGCTGCACTCTATGCCATAAATTCCCCATTTTCAAAGCTTCTCCTCGACTTTATGCCATCCACCCTTATGGCAGGCTTTCTCTATATCGGCGCAGGAGTGGGAATGGGCATCGTCGCTCTAATTTGCAAAACCGCAAAAATAAATCAAGGCGAAGAAAAGCTGACAAGGCGCGACCTGCCCTATACCGTGGCAATGGTGGTGCTTGACATCGCCGCGCCCATATTTTTACTGCTCGGTCTCTCCTATACCACGGCGGCAAACGCGTCGCTGCTCAATAACTTCGAGATCGTCGCCACCTCGCTGATCGCCCTTATGATCTTTAAAGAGAAAATAAGCCCGAGGCTTTGGTTCGGCATCGGCTTCGTAACGCTTTCCTGCGCGCTTCTCTCCTTTGAGGACATAACAAGTCTCCGCTTTTCTTGGGGATCGCTCTTCATTCTCTTGGCTTGTCTCTGCTGGGGCATAGAGAACAATTGCACAAGAAAGCTTTCGGGTAAAGACCCCCTGCAAATAGTCGTAGTCAAGGGACTCTGCTCGGGCGCGGGCTCGGTGATCATCGGACTCATCCTCGGAGAGCGGATCTCTGCCGAATATTGGTGGAGCGTACTCGCCGTTCTCGCCGTGGGATTTGTGGCGTACGGACTCAGCATTTTCTTCTACGTTTATGCTCAGAGAAGCCTCGGAGCGGCAAGAACCAGCGCGTATTATGCCGTCGCCCCCTTTATCGGCACCTTCCTTTCGCTTATCATCTTCCAAAAAATGCCGCCCTACTCCTATTTCGCCGCCCTCGCCCTTATGATCTTCGGCGCGTG
>JBGVHJ010000091.1:0-4808 GCA_045122255.1 Eubacteriales bacterium
CACTTGTGCGGTTCCCCTCTGCCAAGCCCTTGGCTTGGCATTCACCCTTCGGTGGCGCTTAGGAAGGATAAAGGAGTTTCGCGCTTGCGAGCGCGACCGCCGATCGCGGCGGCTCCGACAAGCCTTTGGAAAGGCTTGAGCGAAACTCCCAATTGACAACGCTCATCTGACCCATAAATCAAAATTTGAACACATTCACCCTTGCCCTTCAGAAACGTAGATACGTGTCAGCGGCAAGCCGTATGTTGCGGCAAGCAACGCGGCTATCTCGTTTTTCAGATTATCACTACCGCCGGTATCGCAGACGACTCCGATTCCCGACAAGGGCGGCAGACTCTCGCCGATATAGAGCGCGTGAGCACCCGAGCCGCTTCCGATTATGACGTATTCCTGCTTATGGGTATTGCCCGACTGGATATTCTGCGCGTAAATGCTCTCTCCCACACCGTCGAAAAACACAACGGCGCTGGCACTCTTCACGCCCCCGACCTTCAGGCATATCCCCTCTATTTCACGCTTGATGCCGTCCTTGTAATTTTCAAACGTCACGCGATCTGCCGCGGCATTGCCGCCGTTATCGCTTTTTTTCTCCTTTTCACCGAAGAAAAAGCTCCCCACGATCAGCAATGTGACTCCAAGCGCAAAGCCAATAATAACTATTTTGAGAATCCCCTTTTTCTTCATATGATTCACTGCGCCAAGCGCCTCAATTCCCGTATTGCTCGCCATGATCCTCCCTTTCAATAATTCATCCCACCGCGATCACTACCTCGCAACCGAAAAGCGACGATAGGTATTCTTCTATACTCGCGGTGTCCTTCCATATCGCTGAGCCGTAAAGATTGATAAATATGCGATCCAGCCGTCTATCACCGCCGTTTGCCGTCAAGATATTTACCGAAACGTAGCAATCCGACCGATCTATTTCGTAGCGGCTCTTCAATATCCCGGCTATGCCCTCCCTCAGGTTGTCCTCCTCGGCAGAAAGATATCCCTCTTCAAAAATGCTCTCGTATTCCTGCTTTTTCCCCTCCTCAAGCTCTCCGAAGATCGCATCGGCATCAAAGCCTCTCACCCCGTCGATAAAGGTCAGCAAGGGAAAAATGCATATCGGAATAATAGCAATTCCCGTGGCAAGCCTTACGTGATTTTTAAGTCCTCCGCCCTCACCGTCGGGAGAAAGCAGGCGAATTATCGCCCCTATCACACCTATTACAACAACCGAAATAACGTATATCTTCATAATTATCAAGCCTTCACATTTACACAACTGCGGCCGTTGTTGCGGCAAATATGGCAAAGGCGATAAGAAAAACCACCGCAGACAGCACCGCAATGCCCTCAAGATAGCCGTATAGCGAGCCGATCTCGTCAAGCAGGCTCTTTTCACCGCCACAGCCAAGCATCCCCGAGACGAAGGATACAAGAGCGAAGATGCCTCTCAGCGCGGCAAGCTCAACGATTATCGGTATCAGTAGCAGAATGATGATCACTATTCCTATCACTCCAACCGAGCCGCGGATAAGCTCTACCGATGCCGCGAGCGTTCCCAACGTACCCGACACCGTCCCTCCAACCACGGGAATAAAGCTGCCTGCCGCAAATTTCACTCCGCGCATTGCCACTCCGTCCGCCTTGGCGGAAAGGATGCTCTGCGCTCCTACGGCGATGCTCAGTATCATCATTACGAAGGAAAGCGCGGTGGTGTACCACTTTTTGATGCTTGAAGAGACCGTGCGCCCCGTGATGCCGCCCCCACCCTCAAAAACCGATAGCAAGGTCAGAGAAAGGCAGATACAGAAAAGCGGAATAACGGTCTTTGAAAAGAAGAACTGACAAACGGCAAGGGTCGCCGAAAGCGTGACGGTGCCCGATGCCGCACCGTTAATATTGCCGCCTGCCGCATATAGCACCCCCGATAACGGAACGAATGCCGCCACCGTGCCAAAAAGCGTGTCAAAATACTCAGAGAGTCTTTCAAGCGATGACACCGACACCGCCGCAATAGTGCAATAAGAGCAGAGCCCTGCGGCAAACTCAACGGCTTGAGAAAGTCCGCCGAGATTGGATGCGAATGCCTTGGCAAGTGCCGAAAAAATAACTATGGCGCAAAGCAGGGCGAGGGTTGGCAAAAGCTCGGTCAAAGCCGAGCCGAAGGCATCAAAAAGCCTTGCCAGCAGATATGAAACACTGCTTATCTCCCCCGCCGCGCCGCTCAGCGACTCCGGGCTTTCGCCAAAGATTTCTTCGGGGAGAATATCCTGCACACGGTCGGGCAGAGACGCGATAAAATCGCCGTATTCATCGGGAAGAGTGTCCTCACCGCCGTCTTCTTCACTCGCTCGAGTGGGGATTTTATCTGCATAATTCCCGTCATTTTCCCATTTTGTGGTGAACGCTTCACCATATTTAGCTGTTTTTTCTCCGCAAGTGGCGAATACAGGATTAAAATACCCTATTGTGCAAATCATAGCCGTGCAAATCACGGTAAGCAGGACTATTTTCCATATTGATTTGTTGAGTTTCATTTGCCATTTCTTGTTTTTTGTCATATCATCCCCACCGCGAGGTCAATTATCTTCTTTATCATAGGCAGAGTAAGTAATACTATCTCCACTTTACCTCCAATTTCAACGTAGCTTCCTATAGTTCCCTCTCCCGAATCCCGACAGACCGCCGCGCAAACGTGAGTAACTATTGCCGTAGCAAGCACTCTGAGCATAAGCTCCACCGACTCGGAAAGCTCGGCATTTCCAACCGCCCATGCAAGGTCGTTGACATATCCGACAAGCGGGGGCAAAGCTCCGAAGCAGACCGATGCCAGAAGCACTCCCGATGCTATCTTTAAAAGCGTTGAAAGCTCGTTTCCCCACTTTTTAATAAGCAGTATGAGCATTACCGAAACAAGAGCCAATCCGCAGACCTTGAAGATAAATTCGCTCATTTCAGAATCCGAAGACCGAGATCACCATCTCGAAAAGCTTCTCGATCTCGCCCACAAGCATAACGAGCACCACGATTATTCCCGCAATAATCACCAGAGTCGCCTGCTCGTCCCGTCCGTATTTTTGCAATATCTGAGCCGCCGCGCTG
This sequence comes from Eubacteriales bacterium, assembly GCA_045122255.1. GTDB lineage: Bacteria > Bacillota > Clostridia > Oscillospirales > CAG-272 > SVTX01. The sequence continues at coordinate 3,094 of JBGVHJ010000091.1, forward strand.
ACAAGAATGCCGACGCCCGCGACCTTTAGTATCATTCCAATATCCAATTTTCAGCCTCGCTTTGAAATGTATTTTTCCGTCGCGCAAGTCGCTCCGCATCACCACAAAAGTATAAGCAAGCAAAGAGATAGCCCTATGCACATCGCCGCCCCCGACCGCATCTCACCCGAGATCCTTGATGCAATAAGCTCGCGCCGCTCTCTCAGCCTTGCAACGTAATGCTCGCATCTGCGCGTCTGCTCCTCGCGGAATATCGACCCGAATTCACCCGAAAAGGCGGTCAAAAGCCGCAGAGTGTCCCTATCAAGATATATCCTGCTCTCCTCGATCAGCTCGTCAAGAGAGGTCGCGCCCACGGGGCAGTTGCAATCGCGCAATATCTCGGGCGGCAGAGTGTCAAGTATATCGCCGATAGGTCTCGCATAGCACTCGACCTGCCCCTTTATATATTGAATGAGGGAAATAAATCCGTCCAGGGTGTCAAGTCTGCGGCGGCAATATCTGCACAGAGACAGTGCCGACACCACACCCGAAAGGACGAGAAACAGCCCTCCGCCAAGCTTTATAAGCATATTTCACTCTCCCGTGAAGCCTTAGCATCGCGGTAGTGAACGTCATATAAAAATCCGCCGCTACCGTCCCTTTTAATGCCTACGTAAGCCCCGAAAATGTCGGCTTCGTGCAAGAGCATTATGCCCGTCCTTCGCAAAAGCTCCTCAACCGAGCCCGCATGAGCCGACGCTATAAGCGGCACTCCGCAATTGTGCGAGCTGACCAGCGCCATAGCTTCAACGTAGTCCCCGATCTCATCGCAAACTATCACCTCGGCGGAAAGCGTTCTTGTGGCAATTTCGATACCGAGACCGCGCGGATATCCCGAAAGCACGTCGATGCAGAGATCTTCTCCGCCCACCGAAAAGGTAAGCTCTCCACGAGTGTCCACTACCGCGGTGCGCATCGGACTGTCGCCCGAGGACAAAATAGAGATAACGCCACGCAAAAGCGTGGTTTTGCCCACTCCGGGCGGTGAGTACACAAGCACTCCTCTTTTCCGTCCGAATTCACGGAGCAGATCGCAGACAGGTTCGCCAAGCCGTCTGGCCTTGTGAGGTATCCTGATGACCAAGGAGGAGATCTCGTGGACACCCAGCATCCGCTCGCCCTCGCAGCTTGCTCTGCCGCAGACACCGACTCGCACTCCGCCCGGCAGGGATATATATCCGCGATTGATCGTGTCGCTATAGGCATAAAGCGATCCCGAGCACATTCCCGTCAGCGTTCCGTCGATCTCAGATCCGTCAAGGACGGTATCAAGCACAAGATTGCGACCCGAAAGTGTGAGTGATGCCCGTCTGTCTCTCCGCACTCTTATCTCCTCTATTCTCTCGCCGTTCCAACGCTCCCGTATCTCCTTCACAAGGCGGTAAGGCAGAGCCGCCAGCACACCCTCGGGTACTTCAAGTGTAAGAGAGCGCGGTCTTTTAACCTGTATTATTTGCATACCCTCACCGCCCTTCTGTTTCATTCTATTAAGAAAGGACGAGTTTTAGAACATAATGATTTTTTCAAATTTTGATTTATTGGTGGGTTGAACAACACCACCAAACCGTAGGGGAGGGGCTTGCTCCTCCCGCGATATTGGGTTCAAATCGTTCATTCACGGGACGTCGAGGGCGCCGTCCCCTACGACCACGAAATCGTTCAAAATCCTTCTA
>JBGVHJ010000092.1:0-36152 GCA_045122255.1 Eubacteriales bacterium
TATGGCGGAGTGATATTGTCGCTTACGCGACAGTGATATTAAAGCCTACGGCTTTAGTGATATTATATTCGCCTCCTAAACTTGCGCAGCAAATATAACTGCCGAAGGCAATATCACTGCCCTTGGCAATACCACTCGCCATAGGCGAATATAACTGCGGTGCTTCGCGTCCCCTATAAACTGCAATTTAACAACCTAAAAATCTCCGAAGGGCACTTTCCTTCGGAGATTTTTCATAATAATATCAAACGGTATGAACGCCTGCTTTTGCATCGGCATTCTTATCTACACCGTATTTCTGATTCTTTCTGTACTCGAAGAACTTCAGTGCAACCTGCTCGAAGAGAGCGTAGGAAAGCACGTCCTCATCCTGCTCGAGGTATCCTGCGGGGATAGCCGCTCTGAGGGTCTCAAGCTCGGGAGCAAGATCGTCTGCGGGACGGTAGTCGATGACCTTCGCGTCCTCGCCAAGGATCTTCTTGACGAACTCGGGGTCAATTGCCACGGGAGTCTTACCGTACTCACCGCGAACAACACCCTTGAATTCCTTAGTGCAGGTCTTGTATCTCTCGCCGTTAAGGACGTTAAATACAGCCTGAGTACCAACGATCTGAGAGGAAGGAGTAACCAGAGGAGGATATCCTACGTCTGCTCTTACTCTCGGAACCTCTTCGAGAACCTCGGTCAGCTTATCCTCCTTGCCTGCCTGCTTGAGCTGGGACATAAGGTTGGAAAGCATTCCGCCGGGCACCTGATAAAGGAGCGCATTTACGTCGACCTTAAGTGCCTTGGGGTTGAGAAGACCTTCTGCGAGGTACTTTTCTCTGAGAGGGGTGAAGTGCTTATTGATCTTATTGAGCGCGTCGAGGCTGATGCCGGTATCGTACTCGGTTCCCTGCAGAGTTGCTACAAGAGTCTCTGTAGGAGGCTGAGAGGTACCCATAGCCATAGGAGAAATTGCGGTATCAACTACGTCAACACCTGCTTCTATCGCCTTAAGAAGGGTCATGGAAGCAAGACCTGCGGTGTAGTGGGTATGGAGCTGAATGGGAAGCTTGGTGCTTTCCTTAAGGGTCTTAACGAGCTCGTAAGCGTCATAGGGCTTAAGCAGACCTGCCATATCCTTGATACAGATAGAATCCGCGCCCATCTCCTCAAGCTGCTTTGCATACTTGGAGTAGTAATCCATAGTATAAACGGGGCCCGTGGTATAGCTGAACGCTGCCTGAACGTGTCCGCCCTCTTTTCTTGTCGCGTTGATAGCGGTGGTAAGGTTACGGGGATCGTTGAGCGCGTCGAAAATTCTGATAATATCGATACCGTTAGCGATAGACTTCTGAACGAAGTATTCAACAACGTCGTCGCTGTAATGACGGTATCCGAGGATGTTCTGTCCTCTGAAGAGCATCTGGAGCTTGGTGTTCTTGACCTCTGCTCTTATCTTGCGGAGTCTCTCCCAAGGATCCTCGTTGAGGAATCGCATACAAGCGTCGAAGGTTGCGCCTCCCCACGCTTCAAGGGAGTGGTAGCCCACCTTGTCCATATCGGCAAGGATGGGAAGCATCTCCTCGGTGGTCATTCTGGTAGCCACGAGAGACTGGTGAGAGTCACGCAATACTGTTTCGGTGATCTTTACCTGTGCCATTTATAATTTTACCTGACCTTTCTTAAATTTTAGCTATCCAGCTAAGGAACACACCTGCCGCAACCGCAGAACCGATAACGCCTGCAACGTTGGGACCCATAGCGTGCATAAGCAGGAAGTTTGAGGGATCCTCCTTCTGACCGACGACCTGAGAAACTCTCGCCGCCATAGGAACCGCGGAAACGCCCGCAGAACCGATAAGAGGATTGATCTTGCCGCCCGAGAGCCAGTTCATTATCTTTGCGGTGATAAGACCGCCGCAGGTGGACACGCAGAATGCCGCAAGTCCGCAGACAATAATAACGATGGTCTGGACGCTCAAGAAATTAGATGCGGTAGCGGTAGCACCGACCGAGATACCGAGAAGGACGGTAACGATATTCATAAGCTCGTTCTGAACCGTCTTGGAAAGTCTTTCAGTAACACCGCATACGTTCAGTATATTACCGAACATAAGACATCCGATAAGTGCCAGTGCATCGGGCACGAGAATACCAACCACGAAGAATACGAGGATCGGGAAAATAAGCTTTTCAAGCTTGGATACGTCGCGGAGCTTGCCCATCTTGATCTGACGCTCCTTCTTGGTGGTAAGAAGCTTCATAAAGGGGGGCTGGATCATCGGGATAAGTGCCATATAAGAATATGCCGCGATAGCGATAGCACCGAGGAGCGCAGGACCGAGTGTCTTAGTGACGAGGATCGCCGTAGGACCGTCAGCACCGCCGATAATACCGATGGATGCCGCCTCACCGATGGTATAAAGACCTGTGAGGAACGCCGCACCGAAGGCTACGAATACACCGCTCTGCGCGCCCGCTCCGATAAGGAAATACTTGGGGTTCGCAATAAGGGGGGTAAAGTCGGTCATCGCTCCTATACCGATAAATATGATACATGGGTAAATACCCAGCTTTACGCCGGTATAGAGCAGGTCGAGGAAACCTCCCTTGTTTATAACCATTTTTATCGAGTCGAGAACAGTCATTCCCGTCTGCTCAAAATCTATCCACATATCGAGGTGGAACAGATTTGCGCCCGGCAGGTTAGTCAGAAACATACCGATAGCAATGGGGAGAAGGAGCAGAGGCTCGAACTTTTTGCCGATAGCAAGATAGATGAGCACACCCGCAATTACGTACATTACGAGATACTGCCATCCCATCCACTGGCCCGCTTCATTGAAGCTCTTGTCACCAAAGATGTAGTTGAAGCCCATACTTCCAATAAAATTATTTATTGTGTCTAAGATGCCTTCCATCTATACAATTTCCTTTCGTAGTATTTTTATATAGTGAAAGCCTTTATCAGTTAAGAGTTACGAGAACGTCCTCGCTCTGAACGCCTGCGCCCTTCTGTACGTTGACGGAAGCAACGGTTCCGTCCTGAGGAGCGGAGATATCGTTTTCCATCTTCATAGCCTCAAGCACGCAAAGAACGTCGCCCTTCTTAACAGCCTGACCTACGGTTACGTTTACCTTCATAATGGTACCGGGCATAGGAGCCTTAACAGCTACTGCGCCTGCAGGTGTTGCGGGAGCAGCCTTAGGAGCGGCAGGAGCAGCCTTGGGAGCTACGGGAGCGGATACGGGAGCGGGAGCAGCTGCGTCTGCAGCAACCTCTTCAACAACTACGTCGTAAGAAACACCGTTTACGGTTACGTTAAATCTTCTCATTATATTAAACCTCACATTTCTTATTTTCTGTTCCAAGCGTTCTTTGCGCTTCTCTTGAACTGTACAACTCTGAATCCGTTTGCGAATTCGTCCTTATAGTCACCGCTCTCTATCATTGCGGCAACCGCGGCGGTAATTACTGCCGCCAATTCCCCATCGTCAACGCCGCCGTCAACGGATTCGGGCTCAACCGCAGGCTCTGCAACAACGGCAGGAGCGGGAGCGGGGATAGCCTTTTTGCTCTTTTTGTTTCTTTTCGCGTTGGGAATATCGTGGAGAAATACCTTGGAAAGCGACACTATTCCCCAAAGGAGAGCCAATATCGCAAATACCGCGAGCATTCCGGTCACGAAGCCTTCGAGCACGATCTCGATTCTCTTTCCGAAATCGTCGACCTTCAGGTTCATGGGAAGCTTTCCGTTGACCTTCAGGTCGCCGTCATCTTCTGTAATGCTTTCAACGGTTTCGGTTTCAATCGGAGCAGTGACGTCAGTCGCAAGGACCGAAATCGAGAGGACCGTGATCAACAACGCGCACAAAAGAGCGAATATGCATATTTTCTTATTCAATCTCATATCCGACCTCCTAAGCTATCAGAGGGGGGTTCTTGCATACTTGCGCTCGGGCATTCCGTCTGCCTTTGCGGAAAGCATATAGAGTGCGGAGCAGATGCGAGCTCTGAGAGTAGCCTCGTCAACGATATCGTCGATGTCGCCCTTCTCTGCCGCGCAAATAGCGCTTGCATACTTTTCGCACCATTCAGCCTCAACGTCCGCGCGGGACTTCTCGGCGGTGATCTGATCGTTCATAATGAAGGCAACTGCGCTTTCGGGGCTCATTACACTGATAACTGCGCTCTCAAGAGCGATCTCAAGGTCAGCGCCAAGCGACTTGCTTCCCATAAGAGTGAAGCCTGCGCCGTATGCCTTGCCCACAACCGCGGTAACCTTTGCCACAGTGGCACCCGAGTAAGCCATTGCAAGTCTTGCCATACACTTGGGGCAAGCGCAATCTGCAAGTCCCTCGCTATCAACGAGAGTGAGGATAGCAATACCGAAGCGGTCACAGAAGGAGATAAGGTCAGCCGCCTTCTTAGCTCCGAGGAAGCCAAGTTTACCGCCGTCGCACTCCTTATTGGATGCTACAACACCGCAAAGCGTGCCGCCGAAGAATGCAAAGCCGGTAACGATGCCGCTTTCCTTAGCGTAGATCTCGGTGAAGCTGCCGTTATCAGCAAGAGCCTCAACGAGAGCCTTGCCGGTAAGACCGTTGATCGCAACAGCTCTTGCCGCGTCGTCGCCGCTCATTTGGCTTGCATCGTCTTTATTATTCTGAGGAAGTATTTCAACAAGGTTTCTTACAGCCGCAAAAGCCTCTGCCTCGTTCTCTGCCTCGATAGCGCAAAGCATATCCTTGTCCTTTGCCGTAGCGGTGAGGTAAAGCTCCGCCTTATCGGCAACCTTTACGGAAATGTCGAACATATTGGCAACAGTCAGCGCCATACCGGTGCAAAGACCGTCGTAAAGCGCGATCTGGGGAACGATTCCCGAAGCCTTCGATACGCAAGAAATAAATCTTCCGTACGCTGTGAGTGCGGCACTACCGTCGAGAACAACAGCTCCCGCGCTGTCGAATACACCGACTACGGGCGCGCCGTTCTTAATAGCCGCGTCGTAGAGCATTTCGATCTTGCGGGCACCCGCCTCGCCGAATGCGCCCTTTGTTCTGTCGCTGTCCTGAACGAATGCGAAGCAGAGCTTGCCGGATACAGAACCGTATCCGCAGATAACTCCGTCGTAAGCCTCGCTGTCGCCGCTTCTCTTAATGTAAGCGCCGATCTCAACGAAGCTGCCCGCATCGAACAGGGAGGCGATCTTCTCTTTTCCAACTGTCTGAATTTTATCCATTTGAATGCCTCCGTTTTGGGGTTTTTAAATTATTTTTCAACATCAATGAGAGAAAAAACCATTCTCCCCCATTCTATTAAATTATACCTCTTTTTCTATATTTTGTCAATTTGTTATAAAATTTAATTTGTAAACTATTAGTGAACACATTGGTAAGGCGATATTAATATAGTCAAGTGCAATTTCTCAACCCCACACACAAAAAACCGCCCGAAGGCGGTTTTTTGTATTGTATTAAATTATAACAAATCACATTCCCTTTGTGAAATCGTGTTCGGGCTCGTCTCCGTTGCTCTTCTCTGCTTCGGGAGCAGGCTCTGCGGTTTCAGCTGCGGGAGCGGCGGTCTCACCCGTCCCGATCACATCGGCGGTTGCGACAACCTTACGCTTTGAGCACATACCGATAGCGGCAAGGAGAACCGCAAAGCATATGCCTGCGCTATTTGCTATTTCTATGAAAGGAGAAATAAAGCGTTCAAAGACAATCAATACCGTTTCAATACCACGGAAGAATTCCAGCTGGTGCATATACTCCGGCAAATTATTAATAATAACAAGGCAAACGGTTGCAAAGTTTATCACAAGTCCCACGGCAAGCAGGGCGAAAATTATAAACATCGGTATAAACTTAACCTTTTTCAAAAAGGTGCAGGATGCGACAAAGAACAGAAGCGTTAAGATCGCTACCAATATCAGCGGAATTACCAGTGATATGATCGGCGAGATCAACTGAATGTATATCTGCCAATCTAACAATTCTACAAATCTGGCAACAATAAAATTTGTGATCAAGGTTGCCCACGTCATAAAAACAGTATACGTAAGCAATCCAATAGGAAAATAAATAGCAGAGCTGTTTTTATTGATGAATAGGATCAGTGCCGCTACCAGCATCAGCAAAGCTGAAACGATTATAGGGGTAAGAGTGCTTATAATTGAAAGTATATCGTAAATATTGATCGTGTATCCGTAATAGAATTGAATGAGCAGTGACACAACAAGCTCCGCCAGGTTAACGAATACCGAGCCGAGCGACAGAATAACAAAAATTACTCCGGCAATTATCGAGAAAAATTTCAAGGTATCTCTTTTTTTAACTTTAATATCAGCCATTTAGACCTCCTTTTATATTCGGATGTCGATTTTAATAACAGATCACATTCCCTTTGTGAAATCGTGTTCGGGCTCGTCTCCGTTGATCTTCTCTGCTTCGGGAGCAGGCTCTGCGGTTTCAGCTGTGGGAACGGAGGTCTCACCGATCTCGATCACATCGGCGGTTGCGACAACCTTAGGCTTTGAGCACATACCGATAGCGGCGAGGAGAGTAGCAAGGCACATTACAATACCGTTTACACCGACTAACAACGGAGAAATATACATTTGGAAAACTTTAACAAGGACTAATGCTATTCCGCCCTCTTCGTATAAATACATAAACAGTTCTGAATAACCGGGCAAATTCAAAATATTGTTTAAAAATCCTATGAGAGCCAACAGAGTGCTACCGACAGTTCCCAGCACCAAGGCTCCGAAAATAATGAACATCGGAATAGCTTTGACCTTTTTCATAAAGGTGCAGGATGCGATAAAGAATAAGAGCGCAGGTATTGCGGCAATTACCAAAGAGATCAAAGTACCGATAGCTGTGACAATATTCATCACGTATATGCCGCCGATGTAAAAGGAATCGGGGCCAAGCATTTCGGCAAGAAAACGGTTTACAATAACGGTTGACACGTTATTTAACAAAGGAGAAATCGCCGTGTAGGTAAGAAGACCCATTGGAATATAGATTCCCGAAACGTTTTTGTTAACGAAGAGGATAATCGCAGCCGAGATCAGCAGCAGAACTGTGATGATCGAACCCGAATAGCTTAGTACGACATTGATAACGTCGGAATTTTTAACAGAGGACTCATTTTTGTTTCCGGCAGATTCTTCTGAATTCTCTACCGAATCTTCTGCGGCGCCGGAATCGTCCGTAGCGTAGTACTGCACCAAAAACGTTGCCGTGTTGGTGAATACGATTGAAAGCGCGAGCAAAATCATAAGCACACCCGCAACTATTGAGAAGGGCTTGAGCGCGTCTCTTTTTTTAACCTTAACGGTATTTTCCATATTGATCTCCATTCCGCCGCTGATGCGGCATAAATAATATCATTAGTAAAATTATAGCACTTTTGAGTCGGTTTGTCAACCTAAAGCCGCGAGCTTTTCGGCGATTTTATCAAGCGAATCCGAAAGCTCGACTTGCGATACGTTCACCGTGATATCGGCATATTTTTCGTAAAGGGGCGCGCGCTCGTTGTACATGTCAAGGAGTGTGTTTCCGTGTCGGAGTATAACGCCTCTGTGCGCGAAATCGCCAAGTCGGCGGCACATTTCTTCATAAGGTATCTGAAGATATACCACCTTGCCAAGGGTTTTGAGGTTAGCCATAGCCTCTTCGCCGTATACTACGCTTCCGCCCGTGGCGATGATAGCGTTTTTCTCGGTCAAGGAAGAATTGACCTCGTTTTCGATGGCGATAAAGCCCTCGTTGCCGCTCTCGGCAATTATCTCGTGGAGCAGCTTACCTTCTCTCTCCTGTATCAAAAGGTCGCAATCCACAAATCTGTAGCCTAACTTTTTGGCAAGCAGGACTCCCAGCGTGCTTTTGCCGCATGACGGCATTCCTATTAAAACAATTGACATATTTTTACTCCTTTACTTTAACGCGAAGCGTTGCTTGTACTGTCCGGGTGTCACACCCTTATACCTTTTGAACATCTTTGAGAAGTAGCTGAGCTCATTGAAGCCGCATTCATAAGCCGCATCTGTAACGTTCATCCTGTTAACCGTCATCTCAAAGCAGGCGCGGTCGATGCGCAGACGGTTTATATAATCGATCGGTGTTTGCCCCGTGTAGCTTTTGAAAAAGCGGCAAAGGTATTTTTCGTTCATTCCCGCGATCTCAGAAAGATCCGAAAGCGTGATCTTAGAGTTATATTCCTTCTCGACCTTATCGACGAGAAGGGTGATTATCGCGCGGCGGTGGGCTATTCTTTTATCCGTGCCTCCCTCTCTCAAGACCGCGCCCGAGGAATAGAGGGTATATATCATTTCGGCAACCTGAGCGGCGGCGGAGATCTCAAAATAGGGCTTTCCTGCCGAGACGGTGTCGAGAAGCGTGTTGCCGATCTCTTTTGCTCTCGGAGGTATGCGCTCGATCGCCGCATCCGACGAAATAAGCGGTTGTATCAGCTCGGATATCCTTGGGGCATTGTAACCCGAGGCTATACGGAGGTCAAAGACCGCGCAATCGTATTTACAGTTATGCGGCTCTCCGCGATGGAGAGTGCCCGAGGGGATGAGCATAACGTCACCGGGCATCATAGAGTATGCCGAATCGTTAAGATAGATCGACAGTCTGCCCTCCAGCACCCTGATCACCTCAAATTCACTATGCCAATGCAGGGGCATGACGTATTGCGGATGCTTTTCATCCACGAAATAATATTCAAGCGGAAAATCGGGTGTTCCGTGTCTTTTTTGCTCTCTGTAATCGCTGAATTTCATAAAAGTCCTCTTGTGATAATAAAAAGTGACTATCCTACAATAAAAATCTGCTTTTATACAAGTATTTTATCACAAAATATACTATAATTCAAGTAGTAACACAAAAAAACTTCTAACGGAGGAAGAAAAAATGGCAGAAAACAGACTTATCGGTGCGTATCCCGTTATCGGAATCCGCCCCACCATCGATGGCAGACGCGGTGCTTTGAAGGTTCGTGAATCGCTTGAGGAGCAGACCATGAATATGGCGAAGAGCGCGGCTAAGCTTTTTGAGGACAATCTTCGCTATTCAAACGGTGAAAAGGTAAAGGTTGTTATTGCCGACACCACTATCGGACGAGTTGGCGAGGCTGCGGCTTGCGCCGAAAAATTCCGCCGCGAGGGTGTTTCGATAACTCTTACCGTAACTCCCTGCTGGTGCTACGGCGCGGAAACTATGGATATGGAAAAGGACACTATAAAGGCGGTTTGGGGCTTTAACGGCACAGAGCGTCCCGGCGCGGTCTATCTTGCCAGCGTTCTGGCTACTCACGCGCAGAAGGGATTGCCCGCATTCGGAATCTACGGACACGACGTACAGAATTGCGATGACACCGAGATCCCCGCGGACGTTGAGAAAAAGCTTCTCCGTTTCGGTCGCGCGGCGATTGCGGCGGCTTCGATGCGCGGAAAATCCTATCTTCAGATCGGATCGATCTGCATGGGAATCGGCGGCTCTATAATCGATCCCGACTTTATTGAGGACTATCTCGGAATGAGAGTTGAGTCTGTGGACGAGGTCGAGATAATCAGAAGAATGACCGAGGAGATATACGACAAGGCAGAATATGAAAAGGCACTTGCCTGGGTCAAGGCAAAGTGCATCGAGGGCTTTGACAAGAATCCTGAGGCTCTTCAGAAGAGCCGCGAGGAAAAGGACGCAGACTGGGAATTCGTTGTCAAGATGATGATAATCATCAAGGATCTTATGTCGGGCAACAAGAATCTTCCCGAGGGCTGTGAGGAGGAGACGGTCGGTCACAATGCCATCGCAGCAGGCTTCCAAGGACAGAGACAGTGGACCGATTTCTATCCCAACTGCGACTTCCCCGAGTCTATGCTTAACACCTCATTTGACTGGAACGGCGCGCGCGAGCCCTATATCCTCGCAACCGAAAACGACGTGCTCAACGGTCTCGGCATGCTCTTTATGAAGCTGCTTACAAACCGCGCGCAGATGTTTGCCGACGTGCGCACCTACTGGTCGGGCGCCGCGATCGAAAAATGCACCGGATATTTCATTGAGGGTAAAGCCAAGGAATCCGACGGTATAATTCACCTTATAAACTCGGGTGCCTGCTGTCTTGATGCCTGCGGTGAGGTAAAGGACGAAAACGGAAACGCGGTTATGAAGCAGTGGTTCGAGATGACCGATGCCGATTGCGACACGGTTATGGCAAACGCGACCTGGAACTATGCCGATCTCGGTTATTTCCGCGGCGGCGGATATTCCTCAAGATTTGAGACTAAGGCTGAGATGCCCGTAACTATGATAAGACTCAATCTTGTCAAGGGTCTCGGTCCCGTTATGCAGATCGCCGAGGGTTGGACCGTGGCTCTGCCCGAAAAGGTCAGCGACACTCTTTGGAAGCGCACAGACTACACCTGGCCCTGCACATGGTTTGCTCCAAGATGCACCGGCGAGGGCGCCTTCAAGACGGCTTACGACGTTATGAACAACTGGGGCGCAAATCACGGCGCGATCTCTTACGGACATATCGGAGCCGATATAATTACACTCTGCTCCATGCTTCGAATTCCCGTTTCCATGCACAACGTTCCCGAGGACAAGATCTTCCGTCCTGCGGTCTGGAATGCCTTTGGAATGGACAAGGAGGGCGCGGACTATCGCGCTTGCCAGGCTTACGGCGCACAGTTTAAGAAATAAATACATAAAAAAGAGACGTTCGCCCGTCTCTTTTTTATATTGAATTAAGTCTCTGCGAACGCCTTTTCAGTAAAAGCTTCTCCCTCTGTGGGAGCGGCTTCTGCGTTATCATCGGCAGTGGTTTCGATAAAACCGTCTTCCGTGACTTCTTCAGCATTCTTTTTCTTTGACTTCTTCTCCTTCACCTGCACCTCTACGGTCTTGGGTCTGAAGACAAGCCAAATGGCCATAAGCAAGACACCTACAACAAAGCCAAGCTGAACCAAATTATTTACAGCGGGCATAAGCAAGCTCCATCCTATAAAGTGCAAGAAACCGTAACCGCCTTCAAAAAGCAATCCGGAGATGATCTGAATCACGTCACCTACGCACAAAGAAACGTACGCAATTATAGAGGTTACAACAGCGAGTATCGCAAAAACTATTTGCAGGACGATTCCCTTTTTCATCGACACGTTCACGCTGATCAGCAAGAACAGGAAGAAAAGCGCGATCAAAGAAATGATGGAAAACAGAACGTAAAAAAGGTTATTGGAATAATAGGTAGCGTCTGACATGTTGCGTCCCATGAGCAAATTAAACACAACATACACATCGTATCCGGCACTTATAACAAGCGAATACAAATTGACAAATGCCAGGGATACCACAGGAATTATAAGCGCATTTGACCGTTTACAGCTATAGCACAATGCGGAAAGAGTAAACAGGGCAACTATCTCGAGCATCATTACCTGATCGAAATCGATAGAAAAATAAATATTTGAGTTATTAATTAAGCACTCAAACATATAAATAAACAATGGCGCCGCTGCATATACCGTTTTCAGCGCGCCGCATATCAAGAAGAAAAATCCTGAAATAATCGCAAATATCTTTGCAAAATCCTTTGTTTTTGTTATTGTCATAAAATGTCACCTCCTGACGATTTACTATATTATAACACCGAAAAAGACAATTGTCAATACAAAGTATTAAGATCTTTTCAAATTTTGATTTGTCGGGGAGAGATAAGTGCAGAATGCAGAGTGCAGAATGCAGAGTTATGGATGATTTTCGCCACAAGCGAAAATCTACAATTATTTAAATTTTCTTTTTTTACAATGTAAATTTATCGAGGAAAACCGACGAAGGAGGTTTTCAACCTCAACACTGCACTCTGCACTCTGCATTCTGCACTCACACATAAACCCCAATTTACAAACAAAAAGGCGGTTGCCCGCCTTTTTGTTTATTTATTGCTTTCAACAAGCACGAAGGTCTCGCCGTCGGTTTTATAGATTATAGAGCCTTCGGTATCGGTTCGATGAATCTTTATTCCCTTTGCAGTCAATTTATCCATTGTTTCCTTATGAGGATGACCGAATTTATTGCCCTCTCCGCAGGAAATGACCGCGATATCGGGGTCGACCGCCGCTAAGAAAGCATCGGTGGTGGAGGTGGTAGAACCGTGGTGTCCCACCTTCAGGATGTCGCACTTCAAAGCGTCAGCGCTCCACTTTTTGACTATATCCTCTTCCGATTCAACCTCGGCGTCACCTGTCAGCATTACAGAGGTTTTGCCGTAGACCGATTTGATAACAAGGCTCATTTCGTTAGGGTCGTTATAATCTTCATTGGGAGCAATAACGGTATTCTGTATCGCGCCCAGCGAAAATTTATATCCCGCTTCAACGATCTCGAGGTTTGCCTTGCTGTTTTCAATAGCGTCAAGCAATCTTTCATAGGTCTTACTGGTAGCGGCATGGTCCGTCATCAGTACGTTCTCGACCTCGTAATTATTGATAACAAAATCTGCGTTTCCTATATGGTCTGCGTCGGGATGAGTGAGAACAAGATATTTCAGCGACTTAATGCCTGCCGCCTTGAGGTAAGCGTCAAGCTCGTCTCTCGCACCCGACTCACTGGTATCGATAAGCATATTGCCCTCAGCGGTGGTGACAAGAATAGCATCGCCCTGCCCTACGTCGATAAAGTGATATATTGCCTCGCCGTCCTCGGGTACGGGCAGAGGGTCACCAAGCTCGTTCTTGGGCATTATGAGGTTGAAAATATTCAAGCCCTTAAGATCGTAATCGATACCAAGGTCTACGTTATAATAATCGCATCCTGCTAAGAACAGATATGCCAGAGCAACTATAAGCAGCGTAATTATCACCGCTACCGGTGAGCTACCCGATCTTTTCTTTTTTCTCTTTGCCATAGATCCTCCTAAAAGCTTTTTTTAAACTGTCTGAACCTTAAGCAGGTTAGTAGTGCCCGACTGACGGAGGGGCACACCTGCCGTAATTACCACCTTATCTCCCTTGGACACGATGTCAAGCCTTCTCGCGCAATCGATGGCGTGGAGGAAGAGGCGGTCGGTGTCGTCCTGAATGAGCGCAAGCACGGGATAAACTCCCCAAGAGAGTGCTAACTGATGGTAGGTCTTTAATTCGGGAGTTGCGGCAACTATCGCCTCGGTGGGTCTGAACTTTGACACACGGCGCGCCGTTGTTCCCGAACTTGTAACCGCAATTATCGCCTTTGCTCTTACGTCGCGCGCGGTGGTACAAGCGGCATCGCAGATAGCGTTGGTCATATCAAATATATCAGAATCGTATCTGACGCCCTCGTAAGCGTGCATCTCGATAGCGTCGGTCTCCGCCTGCTTGACGATCTTCGCCATTACCTCCACAACGTGGGCGGGGTGGTCGCCCATGGCGGTCTCGCCCGAAAGCATTACCGCGCTGGTGCCGTCGAACACCGCGTTTGCAACGTCGGTTATCTCGGCTCTGGTGGGGGTCTTGGAATGGATCATGGTCTCCAACATCTGGGTTGCGGTAATGACCATCTTACCTGCCTGATAGCACTTGCGGATAAACTTCTTCTGAATACCGGGCAGCTTCTCAAACTCGATCTCGACACCCATATCGCCTCTTGCCACCATTATTCCGTCGCAATTAGCAAGAATCTCGTCGAAGTTCTCAACGCCCTCGGCATTTTCGATCTTTGCGATTATTCTGATCGAGTGACCGCCGTAGTAATTGAGCAGCTTGCGCAGCTCGATAACGTCATTTTTGCTTCGCACAAAGCTTGCGGCAACGAAATCAACGTCCATTTCGATTCCAAAGCGCAGATCGAGCTCATCCTGCTCGCTGATATACGGCATATTCAAGTGAACGTTGGGGATATTGATTCCCTTTCGGCTTGAGAGCTCGCCGCCGGTCACTATCTTGCAGATAACGTCGGTATCGGTCAGCTCCTCGACGCGAAGATCAAGTCTGCCGTCGTCAAGCAGCATTTTGTCGCCGATCTTAAGCTCCTTGGGGAGCTTTTTATAGGTTACGGACACTCTTTCCGAGTCGCCCACGATATCCTCGGTGGTAAAGGTGAATTTTTTGCCCTTCTCAAGGGTGATCTTATCGGTAGAGAAGGTTCCGATTCTGATCTCGGGACCTTTGGTGTCAAGGAGCACCGCCGCAGGCATTTTCAAGCGGTCTCTGACCTTTTTGAAGAGCTCCATGCCCTCCTTGTGATATTCGTGAGTTCCGTGTGAGAAATTGAAGCGCGCCACGTTCATTCCTGCGCGGAGCATTCTTTCGATAACGTCCTCCTTAAGGCTGGCGGGACCCATGGTGCATACTATTTTAGTCTTTCTTGAATAATTCATAGCTACTCCTATTATTTTGATCTTACGTAAAAGCCGTGTGAGCACTTGGGGCACTTAACCTTATTTCTGCCCTTTTTGCGAGGGAGACGGAGGGTTGCCGCGCACTTGGTGCAATCGCGGAAGATGTATACGTCGGTATCCTGATTGTGGCTCTTGGTCTTGCTTGAGGTGTTGAAGGTGAAAAATCTCTTCAAAGCGCGGCTGAAATGGATAAATCTGCCGTTCTCCACGCGGCGCTCATGTATCTTTCTCGACATGGAGCGGCAAATGGTTATGACGAAGATAGCGATAACCGCCGCAAGAAGCGAATAAAATACGATATTTTTTGCGATCGGGTTTGGGATCACGATCTGTAGCACCACGCTGCACACGGCAAGAATGATTGACAGAACCGACAGGAACATATTTAGCTGGTCGTTGCCGTATCTGCCGTACATAAACTTATAGAATTTTTCCTGAAAATTACCTTTTTTCATAACACGCTCCGTTCTGCCGCAGGGTCTGAATTCTGCGGCATAAATTAATCGGTGAAAGTTTTGAATTACTACTTTCTCATATTAATATTATCATATTATAATGAATTTAATGTGAATATTTGAGGATTTTTTCATTTTTTGTTTGTGATTTTAAATTTTGATTTGTAGGTGGGTTAAACGACACCTTTAATCGTATGGCGGTGGCTTGCTGCCGCCGTTATATTGGCTTTAATTCGTTCGTTCATGTGACGTCGAGTTAATTTGCAAGCAAATTGCGCCGTCCCCTACGGTTTTAACGTTTGCCAAATTGCTTACCGTAGAAGGATTTGAAACGATTTCGTGGTCGTAGGGGCGATCATTGGTCGCCCGTTCGTCGGTTTAAATCGTTTATAGGCGGGCGACCAATGGTCGCCCCTACCACCGCGTTTATCTTGAACTCACCGACAACCCCCAATTTATCAACTCAAGCAAAAAACGATTTGGCATTTGCCTAACTCAGTGTTGGTTATTTTGCATAATTTTTTAGTGTTTTTTGTCAGATTGTTAGAATTTTTTGCATCTCATTTCAAGATGATTGACAAGAGAAAGAAAATATTATATAATAAAAATGCAATAATATAACTTAAAGGAGGAATTTATATGAAAAAATTTATTGCCACCATATCTATATTAACGTGTCTTCTGCTCTTGTTTTCCTCCTGCGAGCTTTGGCAGGGGGATGCCGGAGTCACTGACTATTCCAAATTTATGTTTTTCGATGAAACGGGGGTATCGTCATATTTTAACAACGCATCCAAGGAGGTTTCCAACGAAGCCGAGTTTGACGTCGCGCTGAACGAGCTTATCAGGGTCAGCGGCGGCGAGCCGGGCTATCTTGAGCTTTACCTTTACTGCGAAGAGAGTGCGGATTCCGACGCTATCGCCGACAGGCTCGAGCATTTCTACTCAAAGGATATGACCTGGGATACAGGAAAGCATATAAAGGTTTGGATCGCAGACCTTGACGTTGATGAGCTAAAGGGGCTGTCTTCTCTTCCCGAGGTCAGCCTGATACGCGTATTCTCCTCCCCCGATTGTCCCGGATATATCGAGCCCGACCTTGCCGAGGCGGATTTTTCAAAGCTCTCATATTTTGATAACACTAAAGAGCCTATCGAAAGCGTCCCCTCCGTACTTCCCGAATGCGAGCTCATCGAGAACAGAGAGGCATTGGTGCAGGCTTTGGAATTGGCAAACACGGGAGCGTTCATAAACTTCTGGATATTTTATCAATCGGAGGACACGCTTGACAGCGAGATGATGATGGTCAAGCGATTCGGCTTGGTCAACATCAACGTTTCCGAAAAAAATTATTTGGAATTTATTGCGCAAATGGATAATATTGACGTTGATAAGATCATTGAGCTTACAAGATATTCAAACATTTCAAGCATAGTAATAACGCACGACGTTGAATGGGAAATCGATGAATAAACTAACACAAAAAGGGCTGAATTTCAGCCCTTTTGTGTATTAATTTCTTCTTTCCTTCTCGGCATCGATTGCCAAGGCAACCATAAGCACCGTTACCGCGTCTGAATCGTTCAGAACGTCAAGCACGTAGGTATCGGTCCAGTTCATTATCTTTTTTGAAATGGTCGCTACAATGCCGCCGTTGGCATCCTTAACCTCATAATCCCATTCAAAAAAATTACCGTCGACCTGCCAGCCGTTGCAATCTATATAAAAGGATGGAGAAAAAAGGGTGAATTCCTTTTTGATAGTTCCCACGCATTCCTCTCCGACGTAGAGCTTATAGGCAGGAAGAAAGCTCACGATCTTCTGCTTCAGGGTGGCTATATGCTCCCCCGACGCATTGTTTATATGGAGGGTCTTACCCCATGCCAATTTACCCTCGACGGTGAACACCGTGTTTTTGTATTCGTCATAAATGTCGTAGCTGTCGAACCACGAAAAAAAGCGTTGCTTGAATATCAGTCTCATTTGCTACTCCTTTTAAGAGCTTTAAACAAAGCGGTAAAATCGATCTGCGATACTATAACTCCCGCAAAGATTATTCCGCAGCCCACGTATCCTATGGGCGAAATGTTCTGGCTTACCTGCAAGGACACGGGGACGATCAGATTCCAGAGCACGCCGCCCACCGCTGAAAACACCGATTCGGTGGACATAATTATAACGGCAAGGGTGGGATCGGTCATTCTCTGCCCCACCGCCTGCAGGGTGTACGCCACGCCGACAGACAAAAGTCCGCAATAGAGTATCGACCATTTTGCGCCGTCCAGCGCCGCGAGAGTCCATGTCTGGCTCTCAAACATAAACGCATAGGCGAAGGAAAGTATTGCGCATACGAAATACTGACCTACCGAGAGCCTGAGTGCTCCCACGTCGCCCACAAATCGGTCAACCGACAGTATCTGCGCCGCCCAGAAAAGCGTACTGATAAGCAAAAGGACGGTATCGAGACCGAAGGAGACTCCGCCGCCGTCGGTCATGCACAAAAGGTAAAAGCCGACGATTGAAAGTCCGACAGCCACCCAGACGTTTGCGGCGGTCTTTTTCTTGAAGACCAAAAAGCAAGCCACGGGAGTCCAGACGGTATAGAGCGCGGTGATGAATCCCGCAAAGCCGGGGTTCTCATTGATCGTTAGCGCGTATTGCTGAAGATTTGCCGCCGCAAAAAGGAAAAATCCGCAGACCAGCGAGCCGAGGAAGAGACGTTTCTTCCCTTTTTCGCTCTCTTTTTTGCGCTCGAAGATAAGTATGACGGGTATCAGCACCACCGCTCCCAGCAAAAATCTTATAGCGTTAAAGGTAACGGGGCCAAGTCCGCTTGCGGTGCCAACCACCTGCGCCACGAAGGCAAATCCCCATATTATTGCCGCGCCGAATAAAATTATATTTCCAAGTATCTTTTTCTTAACTGAATTTTGCATATTTTTAAAGTAAATGCCGACCTGCGAGAGCAAATCGGCATTATTGATTATTCCGTAACGGATTCCTTTTCTGTATCCGAGCTGCTCTCGCTCTCGACAGCACCCTCGTATTCAAAGGTAACTATTCTCTTATAAAGCTCTACGCTCTCGGCATATTTGCTCTTATCGTTATTTGCGCCCATGGCAAGCGATCTTATCATACACACCACAAGATCTCCGTCGAGCACCTGAAGTCCCTCATACGCCGCGTAAAGGTCGGTTTCTCCGAGCCTTACTCCGTATCCGTCGTCAAGCACGCCCTCGGGGAGCTCGTCGCCGAACACTTCACCCAGCGGCAATATCCAATCTATTTCCCTATATTCAAGATAAAGGCTTTCACTGATGATAAGAATGGTACTTCTGCCGAGCTTAACGTCGTTTTTGAATTCCTTTTTCTTTTCGACGTTATAGGAAGGCAGAACCTGCTGGATATACTGTCCCTCATCGTTGGTTTCTTGGTGGTTTGCCTCGTCCATCTCCTCCTCGGAGTAGACCGAATAGGTATAAAGATCGATCTTTTTAGCGCTTCCGTCGGGATTTCTCGGCTTCAGCGAGGTCAAAATTTTCTCGACCTCCATCATTTCCTCGTTATCAAAATACTGAGGTCCTGAGATGATTATGCTTTCGTCTCCGTCAACCTTAGTTACCATCTGGAAGATACCGACGGCAAAGACTACGACGAAAAACGAGATTATAATGACCTTCCACTTATGGTAGTACCAAAAATTAGAAAGCTTTGAAAGAATTGGGCTTTGAGGCTTGATCTCTATTCTGACGTCAGCCTCCTCGGGCTTTTTGCCATCTGCTTTTTTTGCGTCCTTAAAGCTTATATCACGGGCTTCGAGCTTTTCGCTTTCGCGATCTCTTCTGTCCTTCATTTTCAGCTCCGAGCGATTACTGCTCGTTCTTTCTGGAAACTTCCTTGATCTCCATGTGGATAGTGCCGTAAGGAACCTCTACGACAACGGTGTCGCCTGTCTTAGCACCCATAAGAGCCTTACCGATGGGAGACTGGTCGCTGATCTTGTGCTCCATGGGGTTTGCCTCGTTGGAGCCAACGATGCTGTATTTGATCTCTTCGTCCTCTTCAACGTCGTAAACGGTTACAACGCTACCGAGAGAAACGGTTCCGTTATCGAGCTTGGTCTCGTCGACGATAACTGCGTTAGCTACGAGCTCCTCAAGCTCCTTGATGCGAGCCTCGGTCTTAGCCTGCTCGTTTCTTGCCTCGTCGTACTCAGCGTTCTCGGAAAGGTCGCCGAATCCCTTTGCAACTGCGATCGCTTCCTTGATCTCTTCTCTTCTTACGGTCTTGAGGAAGTTGAGCTCATCGGTGAGCACTTTGTATCCTTCGGGGGTATAGAGCATCTGTTTCTTGTTGGACATGATTATTTTCTCCTTAAAAATTATCTTATTTATTCAAAAGTACTTCGATAGCCTTCTTGAGCTGATCGTCTTTATTTTCGGGAAGCAGGAAGAAGTTATACTCCATAGCCTCCTCGCTGAGCGCGACCTTATAGTCGGGCTCGATACCGATATTGTGGTATACGTTATGGCTTGCAGAGAAATACATCGCGGTGGTAACGCGGAGCGCACCCTCCATACCGTAATGCTTCTTGAGGTCGATGATGTTCTGCATGCAGCCCTTACCGTAGGTGGTTGCACCGACGATAGGTGCAATATTGTAATCGCGGAAGGTAGCGGTGAAAAGCTCTGCCGCGCTTGCGGTGTTCTCGTTGGTAAGCACCACACACTTGCCTGCGAGATCCTTATACTGACCTATTTCATTATAATTTACATCGTAGCCCTTGTATGCATCGCCGTAATACATACTGTAGTTTATGGGGCGAACACGGTCCTCATACTTCGAGCCGTCGGCATACTCGGTAGAAACTATAAGATCATCATAGTCCAGGAAGTAGGAAAGAACTACGATAATAGAAGCCAGCGCTCCGCCGGGATTGTTTCTCATATCGAATACGAAATACTCGCAGCCCTGCGCCTTAAGAGTATTGATAGCATAACAGAACTGAGGTGCGGTGGTTGCGTCAAATCCGGTCACGTTGATAATACCGATCTTGGAGTTGGTCTCGCTTATGCGGTATCTGACAGACTGAGTGGTAACCTTTTGTCTCACGATCGAGAAATTGACCTCTTTATAGCCGATATCCGAGCTCTTATCGGGGCGGAACACGGTAAATTTAGCCTCTGTTCCCGCTTCGCCAAGCAGCTGATTCAGCGCCTCGGTATAGCCGAGCTGGTCGACCAGAACTCGCTCTGTTCCCTCGCCGACGTACATAATGCAGTCGCCGACGCGGACATCGTTCTGAAGGGCAGGAGAATTCTCGAATACAGAGACGACCTGAAGCACCTTATAGTTGTATCCGTTGATCTCTACGGTAGTATTGACGATGGAAATGCCGACACCGACGAATTCGCCCATGCTGTCGGAATTATATGCATCGAACTCCTCTGCGGTCATATATTCGGCATACATATCACCCGTAGCGGCGATATATGCCTTGAGCACAGCGGCGCCCATTTCTTCCTGGTTTATGCCATCGTAGGAGTTAGCCTTAAATATAGCGTCGAGCTTAATAAGCTCCTTGATATAATCGGGAATATCCTCGTCAGTTATGGTGATATTTCCTGTAGGTCCCATAACCTCGGGAGCGACGGGACGCGCGGTGGGATAAAGCTCGCAGGCAACGAAGCTGAAGAGCATCGTTAATGCCATAAGGATCGCGGCAACCGAAACGGCAAGCGAGACCGGCATTTTTCTGATCTTCTTGGGCTTTTCAACGAAAGCGTAGGTATTCACACCCTCGGGAAGAATAAGCTCAAAGCCTGCAACAGAGAGCGCGCCCTTAAGTCTCTGCTCGGCATCGCTTCTCGATATTCTGTTGCTTTCGAGAGCGAAGCTCAGCTTACTCTCCTCGCAGTGGCACTCGGGCTCCTTCGCCTCGGGGAGTGCCGCAGAAAGAATCTTAATTACTATATCGCAATTTTCCGCAGAATTAAGACCCTTAACGGTATATTCAAATCTTTTCATTATAACCTCCATTTTACCGCAACTTGTCGGCACAAATATCAATCGATGAATCTTGCGGTCGGCAAGATTTGCGCGCGAACAATTTATTTCTACACAGATTTAAAAATTGACAACTTGCGCAAAACAATCCAATAAGCGAAACACCAAGGCTATACCGTGGCGTCCCGCTTATATGTATTTACGTATTATACGTATGCAAAAGATCAATATTTAGAAGGCTTGCTTGCAAGATATTTCTTAACCATAAGAGCTACCTTGAAGGTGATGGCATGCTCAAACTCGCGGAGGTCAAGTCCTGTGATCTTGCGGATCTTCTCAAGTCTGTACACAAGAGTGTTTCTATGTACGAAGAGCTTTCTCGAGGTCTCGGAAACGTTGAGGTTGTTCTCGAAGAAGCACTGAATGGTCATAAGGGTCTCGCGGTCGAGAGACTCGAGGCTTCCCTTCTTGAAGATCTCCTGGAGGAACATCTCGCAGAGGGTGGTAGGAAGCTGATAGATAAGTCTTCCGATACCGAGGTTCTCATAGCTGATGATATTCTTTTCGGTCTCGAATACCTTTCCGACGTCGAGAGCTACCTGAGCCTCCTTATAAGCGCGGGCAAGGTCCTTGATATTGTCTACGATGGTAGAGATACCGATATTGACCTTGGTGTAGAACTCGGTGGTAAGAGTGTCGGAGATGTTTGTTGCCATCTTTTCGATCTCTCTCATTTCGGTGTCGGGCTTAACGTCCTTAACGAGAACCACATCCTGCTCGCCTACGCTAATAACGTAGTCCTTGCTCTTATCGGGGAACATATTCTGGAGCATCTCGAAGGGCATAACGTCGGTCTTGCCAAAGAACTTAACGAGGAAGACGATTCTGCTCTCTTCGGTGCTGAAGTGGAGCTCCTTGGATTTAATGTAAATATCGCTGGGAAGAATATTGTCAAGGATGATGTTCTTGATGAAAAGACCCTTGTCGTATTTCTCGTCGTAAAGATTCTTGATGTTGCAGAGAGAAACTGCCAAAAGCTTGGACATCTTCTCAGCCATCTTATCCTCGCCCTCCATGAATACGATGTATTCATTCTTAGCGCCGACAGAGATAGGACGGTAGGTGTAACCGCCGGAAACTGCGATATCGGTGGAATAAGTGAGCTCGTCGCGAATGCCCTGCTTGATCTCGCCGATCTTTACGAGCTCGGAGCACGCTACAACTACGCCGTTTTCATCGATAACACCGATCACGCGGTCAACCGCAGATTTCATCTGATGAATTACATTCTGAAACAATCTGTTAGCCATTTTTTACCTCTTTTTATGTGTTTTTATTTTCTTTTTATTTTTATCAAAGTTCAAATTCGTAGCAGAGACAGCCCAGCACGAAAAGCGGAGCAGTTTCGGTACGAAGTATTCTCTTTCCGAGACCTACGGGAATAAAACCCGCATTTTTTGCCTTTTCGACCTCAGAAAGCGAAAAACCGCCTTCACTTCCTATAATTATTGACACCGAAGGAATGCGCGAAGCATCCGAAGTCTCAATTTTTGCCTTTTCTTCGTTCAAAAGCGTTTTCAGTGATCGCGTATCGTCTCCCTCATAGCAGAAAAGCTTGATATCCGCCTCGGAAGCCTCTGCAAGGGCGCGGTCGAAGCTGACGGTTGCGCCGATCTCGGGCACAAGTCCTCTTCCCGACTGCTTTGCAGCCTCAAGAGCTATCTTATTTCTGCGACGGAGCTTATTTTCATCGTCACCCTTTTCCTTTGCGATGCAACGCTCGCTCATAAAAGTGGTTATGGCGCCAACACCGCACTCCACCGATTTCTGTATCACCGTATCAAGCTTGTCTCCCTTTGGAAGAGCCTGATAGAGGTGGGCGAAGAAGGGCGGCTCGGTATCGCTTTGACGCTCTGATATAACGTCGGCAATCACTCGGTCCGGCAAAAATTCGGAAAGCAGGCACTCGTATTCGCGCTTTTGCATATCGCAGACGGTAATTTTTTCGCCGGCAGCCATACGCAAGGAACGGGATATATGATGCGCATCGTCTCCGAGAATAGAAACTTTGCCGTTTTCTATCTGATCTTTTCTAACGAAAAAACGCGGCATATCGGATTCTCCAATGCTAATTTGACAAATCGCACATAAAACCTATCTTTTTGCACAAATAACCGTTATAATTACAAGGCAAAAACACATCTGAATTGCGCGACCGTCAATAATTATACAACAATATCACCAATTTGTCAACCGCTTTTTTGTAAAAAATGACATTGTTTTTTGCACAATTTACAATTTGTTATTATTTTATTTGGTAAATAGGGGCATAACAAACAACGTTAAGCAATTTACACAATGCAAAAATGCACAAAAACGTATTTGACCGCAAAACTTTTCAAATTTTGATTTGTCGGGGAGGCGGGGAGATGCGATTTCCGCTTTTTCTGAGAACTGCAAACTCGCGAGCGAGATTTGCACGAGTTTGCCTCACGGCAAACATCTGCTTGGCAAAAAGCTTTCCCTGAAATTATTTGGTGATGTAGCCATATTGTCATTTTACACCGTGGGGATTTTGATCTGAGTCTCACTGCTATCGTGTTGCCAGTACATTTCGAATCCTTTATTTAAAAAAGTTTGCAATACACTCGAAACACGATAGGAGATATATTTTGATTTAAATCATTACGGTTTTATTTGATAATGCGGCTACTCTATCTGCTATTTTCGGGTAAGTTTTTTGGCTCCACCTTTTTTGCAAAAAAGGTGGAAACCGCGTCTCCTTCGCATCCCCCGCATCCCCCGCGTCCCCGATAAACTGCAATTTACATTCAAAATCGGGCGGAAACAAGCTCCGCCCGATTTAGTTACATAATTTTCAAAAATTCACTTTTAAGTTCATTTACAAAACCGATATTTCCGAGGCAGACGATGCTCTTACCCGACAAATACAGTTTTTTAAGCTCCTTCGCCATAGCCTTGACCGATGAAAAGCTTTCCTCGCCACCGTCTCGGTCAAACACGAGGACATTCTCGATCTCCTTATCCGAAAAGGCTTTTACGCAATTCTCTGCCCTCTTGTCCACAAGCAGAGACGCGCAGCAAAGTGCGCTCTCGCCCCATACCTCCTCGGCGGTGGCAATAAGAAGTCTCGCTTCACTCTCGTCCTCAGCCGTATCGGTAAGCATCAGGGGAGACAGCGACGTAACGTCAAAGCATCCCGTCTCGCTCTCGTTGGCAATACCCGAGCTGATACAGCTCCAAGGGAGCTTCACTCCCCCTCTTCGAAGAGCCAGCGCGCTTTCGATGACCGTCATCGCCGCGTCGCGGAGAAGATGAGACGGACTTCTCATAGAAAATCCCTCTCTGCCGCAATAATTGAAGGTCATTTTTCTCGCAGAAAGCTCGCACGCCTCAAATTGCGCCTTTACCGGAATACAAAGTCTTACTCCGCTATTGGCACAAGCCGTGGATATCTGATTATATATCTCGCGCTTCTGGTTTCCGCTGACTACCTCGCGGCATCCGCGCTTTATCGAGTCGCAGAGCATTTTCAGGGTTTTCTGATCTTCTGACTCACCGTAAACGGTAGGAATTATGATAAGCTCGTAGGGGGCGCACACCGATTCCAGCTCTACGTCATTGTATCCAACGCCCTCAATAATTATGTATTCGCATCCGCTCATTCGGCAAAGCAGCAGACCGAGCACAAAAGCCGTCTCCTCGAAAAGATATCCCTCGTCGGGATCCTTCTGCACCGCACTTTTAAGCTCGGCGACCGCCAGATTAAAATCCTCGATAGACGGTATTTCGCCCGATATCCTGACCGATTCTCTGACTCCTCTTTCGTTGAGGCAGACTCTTCCCACAGAGTGGGAAGCAGATACCATTATCTCCTCCAGAAGCATAGCGCAGGCATGCCCCGCGCTTCCGTCGGGAAGGCAGATATATCTCGCCCCCATGCCGATGCGCCCAAGTCTTTCGCAAAGCTTTCGCACTCGCGAGAGAGACAGCTCGCCTCCGCCCCCTTTTGCGGGAAAGGAGTTCATATATTTCAGTGAATTTGAGTACTTCATTTTTTAAATTTCCTTCATAATAATTACACTGTCAGATCTTACGCAGACCCTACCGCAATATACGTCTCCCGACAAAAGGTCGCGGTACTTGACTCCCTCGGGAATATCGAAATCGAGATCCGCGCCGCGGTTTGCCGCCACGATCACACGGCTCTCTTCCCTCTCTCTGACGTATACGATTGCGCTCTCGCTATGGCGCAGAACGTAGAAATCTCCGCCGTCAAGCGCTTTTTCCTCAGCTCTTATTCTGCCGAGGGTGCGGTAATATTCAAGCAGCTCGGCTCTGTAACCGCTCTCGGTCTCGTGCCAGGGCATAGGCATACGGCAGAATGGGTCGCCGTAGCCCTCAAGACCTATCTCGTCGCCGTAGTACACCGACGGAATGCCGTACGCGGTGAACTGAAGCGCCGCCGCGATCTTCAGCATTTCGATTCCCTGCGCTCTCTGCTCCCGTGACAGTCTCTTTGTTGCCTTTTCACTGTTTTCAAGGAACTCGTCATCCTCGTCGCGGCCCAAAACCGTCAGAATACGGTCGGTATCGTGAGTGCCAAGCAGATTCATCAGCTTATGAGACACGCAGGTAGGATAGGAGGCATAGATCTCGGTGAGTGTATTGTAGAGGGTCTCGCCGTCGCCCCAAAGGCAGAAATAAACGATAGCGTTTTTCAGAGGATAATTCATTACGCTGTCAAGCTGTCTGCCTCTGAAATAGCGGCGTCTTTTGCCGTAGGACACCTTATCGGCGGCATTTTCCCATACCTCGCCGATAATTATCGCCTCGCCGCCGCTTGCCGACTTTGCGGATGTGCGCAATTCGTCAAGAAACTCGTCGGGGAGCTCGTCCGCAACGTCAAGTCGCCAGCCTGCGATACCCTTTTTGATATATTTTTCAATAATGCCGCCCTCGCCGGTAAAATAGCGACGGCAGGACTCGTTTTCCTGATTGAGCTTTGGCAATATCTCAATACCCCACCAGCTTTCGTACTGCTCGGGGTAATTTTTGAAATGATACCAATTTCTATAAGGCGATTCGGGGCTTGTATAGGCACCGTTTCCGCCGAAATTTCCGTATCGGTCGAAGTATCTGCTATCGTCGCCCGTGTGATTGAAGACTCCGTCAAGAACTATGCCGATGCCCTTCTCCTTTGCCTTTGAGATAAGGTTATCCAGTGCCGCGTCGCCGCCGAACATGGGATCAACGCGCTCGTAATCGGCGGTGTCGTACTTGTGATTGCTGTAAGCCTCGAAGATCGGGCAAAGATAGATAACCGTCACACCGAGAGACTTGAGATAGTCCAGCTTTTCGGCAACACCGTACAGGTTTCCACCGAAAAACATATTGTTTTTAAGCGGCTCGCCCGGCACTTTTGCAAACTGAGGGATTCCGCTCTCCCAATCCTCGTTCAAAATCGCTCCGTCCTTGACCGCGATCGCCCTTGCCTCCTCGCTCTCGCCCTTGAAAAAGCGGTCGGTGAAGATCTGATACATCACACCGCGCCCAAAGGATGCGGGAGTGTCAAAGTCCTGCTCGTAAACAAGCAATCTGAAGCGGAAGCCCGACCTCTCCTCAAGGGTGAAGTCCTTATTGTTATAGGTGTCGGTGAAAAGGGTGTGATTGCCGCGAAGCAGCAAAAATTCATAGTAGAAAAGTCCCTCTCCGTCATTTTCGCAGAGCTTTGCGGTGTCGAGTGTCACACAGTAAACGTCGCGCGTGTTATCGGTGCGGCAGAACTCAAGAGGCAGATCGCTGTCTCTCCCTCCGTCGCGACAAATGCGCAAAACCGCTCCCGACGCACCAAGGCGGCGGGAGACAGTAAGCTCGATATTTATTACGGTTCCCCACGGCAGAGCGCCCAGATGGGAAACGTCCTTGTCGCCTGCAAACTTGCGTATCTGAACGTCGCAGGCAGAATCTGTGTCAAAATATAATTTCGGGAGCATAAGATTCCCCTTTAAGCCAAAAATTGAAAACCGCTCTGCGGTTTTCTACCTCAACCCGTGCACCGCACGGATTTCACCCACCGAAGGTGGATTTCACACGCCAAAGGCGTATTTCATATGAGCGCTTGCAAAAAGCAAGCGCTCATATTTCACTGCCTGTTTATTGAGAGAACAGGCACTGTTCTATCAATGAACAGGCTTTAGGTTCCAGAACTTCTGCGCATACTCATCAATAGACCTGTCGGCTGCGAAGAATCCCGAAGCTGCGGTATTAAGCAGAGACATTCTCGTCCACTTCTCTCTGTCGGAGTAAGCCGCTACCATTTCCTCGTGGGTCTTGCGGTAGGATTCGAAATCGGCAAGGCACATATAGGGGTCTGCCACTCCGTTGCCCGTAAGCAGGTAGGTTGCGACGTCCGCAAAGCTCTCGCCCGCAAATCCTATGGTAAGGAAGGTGATTATGCGGCGAAGGCGCTCGTTTCCTGCATAGAAATCTGCGCTCCTGTAGCCCTGAAGCCAAAGCTTTTCAACCTCGTCTGCCTTGAGACCGAAGATATACATATTCTCGTTGCCGACAGCCGCAAGCATCTCAACGTTTGCGCCGTCGAGAGTTCCGATGGTGATAGCACCGTTTATCATAAGCTTCATGCATCCCGTACCGCTTGCTTCCTTACCTGCAAGGGAGATCTGCTCGGAAACGTCTGCCGAGGGAATGAGGATCTCTGCGGTAGAAACGTCGTAGTTCTCAAGGAACACGACCTTCAGCTTTTCGCTGATCTTGGGATCCTGCTCGATATCCTTGCTTATCATACAGATAAGCTGAATAATTCTCTTTGCCATCTGATATCCGGGAGCCGCCTTTGCGCCGAAGATAAAGGTCTTGGGCTGAACAGGCAGGTCGGGATTATCCTTAAGATCGAGATAAAGACCTATGATATTGAGCACGTTGAGAAGCTGTCTCTTATATTCGTGAAGTCTCTTGATCTGAATATCGAAGAGCGAGTGTGTGTCGATCTTAACACCGGTCTTTGCTGCCAGATGGTTAGCAAATGCGATCTTATTATCGTGCTTGATAGCGCGCACTCTGTCAAGAACCGCCGCATCGTCGGCAAATTTTGCGAATTCGGCAAGCTCAACGGGGTTGTGGCGGTATCCCGTGCCGATGCACTCGTCAAGCAAGCCTGCGAGCTCAGGATTGGAATAGCAGAGCCAACGGCGATGTGCGATACCGTTGGTAACGTTGCCGAATCTTTCGGGGTACATTCTATAGAAATCCTTGAATATGGTATCCACAAGAATATCGCTGTGAAGCTTAGAAACTCCGTTGACCGAGTGAGAGCCGACGATAGAAAGATTTGCCATCTTTACCTGACCGTAGCCGAGGATAGCCATGTTGGTAATTCTCTGCCAGTTGCCGGGGAACGCGTTCCACGCCTCACGGCAGAATCTCTCGTTGATCTCCTTGATGATAGCGTATATTCTGGGGAGCTTCAAGCGGAAAAGGTCCTCGTTCCAGGTCTCAAGCGCCTCGGGAAGCACCGTGTGGTTGGTGTAGGAGCAGATCTTGACCACCTTTGCCCAAGCGTCTTCCCAAGAATAGAAATAATCGTCGATGAGTATTCTCATAAGCTCGGGGACGCAGAGCGCGGGGTGAGTATCGTTGATATGGATCGCAACCTTATCTTCAAGGTTTTGAAGTGTGCCGTACACCGCCATATGGTCACGGATTATGCTCTGCACCGATGCCGAGCAAAGGAAATACTGCTGAGAAAGTCGGAGAAGCTTACCCTCGGTATGGTTATCCGCAGGATAGAGCACCTTGGTGAGCGCCTCGGCATTATTTCTCTCCTCAAGAGCCTTCTGATACTGACCTTGAGAGAAAAGACCCATATTGAAGCTCTGAACGGTTCTTGCCTTCCAGAGACGGAGGCGGCTGACGCCCTTTGAGTCGCCACCCGAGATCATCATATCGTAAGGAACCGCCTCAAGCTCCTCTGCATCCTCGTAAATAATGGTCATGTGGTTGTTTTCCCACTTCTCTACCACCTTGCCTCCAAAGCGGACAATGAAGGTACGGTCGGTTCTGGGAACGAGCCAGACCTCTCCTCCGGGAAGCCACACGTCAGGAAGCTCTACCTGCATTCCGTCAACGATCTTCTGCTTGAAGAGACCGTATTCGTAACAGAGCGAAAAGCCTGCCGCGGGGTAATCGAGAGAGGAGAGAGAGTCCATAAAGCAAGCGGCAAGACGGCCAAGACCGCCGTTTCCAAGTCCTGCGTCGGGCTCGCACTCATAAAGCTCGGAAAGGTCAAATCCAAGCTCGCCAAGCGCATCGGAATAGACCTTGTCCATTCCGAGATTGCAAACGTTGGTCTTAAGGGAACGTCCCAAAAGGAACTCCATGCACATATAGTAAACGCGCTTTGCGCCTTTTTGGTTAACGTTTTTCTTGAATTCTCCGCGCTTTTCGGTAAGGATATCGCGAACGGTCATAGCAACCGCCTTGTACATCTGATCCTTGGAAGCCTCATTGGGGGTGCATCCGAAATAACGGGAAAGCTTAACCTCGATATTTGTTTTAAGCTCTGCGGGGGTAACATTTTTGTAGTTCATCTGCTTATACTACCTTTCAGGGATAAAGATTTGCTTTTTCTGCGAATTATGGTGCAGAAATACGGACAAAATTCGCGTTTTTGCGCGTATTTCCGGATCATAATCTGCGCTGAAGGCGCACTTCATTTGACCATAGGTCAGCTTCATTCATCAACGGCGCATTTGCGCCGTTGATGAACTTCATTGCCGCAACGCGGCAACTTCATTTCGCTCGTCAGAGCGAATTAAACATTTCCATATACTTCTCTGCCGATACGGTCCAGGAGAAGTCTGTTCCCATGATCTTGGAAACGAACTTCTTATACTGGGAACGGTCTTTATAGAGCCACAGTGCCGCATTGATGCGATCCTCAAGCTCTGCGGAGGAGTAATTTGCAAAGGTAAATCCGTTGCCCTTGATCTCCTCGCCGTCGACCCAATAGCCCTTGATCGAGTCGGCAAGACCGCCGGTCTCTCTTACTACGGGTACTGCTCCATATCTCGAAGCGATCATCTGCGACAGACCGCAGGGCTCGCTCTTGGAGGGCATAACGAAGATATCGCATGCCGCATAGATCTTCTTGGAAAGATCGCGGTCATAGGTAAGAAGTGCCTTGACCTTATCGGGATATTCTCTTTCAAGCTGGGTAAAGAAGCTCTCGTACTGCTGCTCGCCCTTGCCGAGGATCACGAACTGAACGTCGTTGTTTCTGACCACGTTTGCCGCGATCTCGCGCACTAAGTCGAGACCCTTGTGGGTAGCGAGACGGGAGATAATAGCAAGCATCGGCACGTCGGCTCTCTCGGGAAGACCGTACTCTCTCTGCAGAGCCATCTTGTTTTCAGCCTTACCGGTGATCACGTTTCTGCGATCGTAGTTCTTGCAGAGCACCGCATCCTTGGAGGGATTATAGTAATCGTAATCGATACCGTTGAGAATACCGGTCAGCTTATGCGCATTGCGGTAGAGCACGTGGTAAAGTCCGTGAGAATACTCGGGAGTCTTGATCTCCTCTGCATATCTTTCGCTGACGGTGGAGACCTTATCGGCGCACTCGATAGCCGCCTTCATAAGATTTATGCAATCGTCGTAACGCATAAGCGCGTAGTATTCGGGACCGAGATCGAAAACGTCACCCAAGATCGAGAAATCGTACTTACCCTGATACTCGATATTGTGAATGGTGAAAACGCTCTTTGTCTCCGAAAGTCCCTCGACGTAGCGGTACTTGGTATTAAGATAAATTACCGCAAGAGCCGATTGCCAGTCGTTGGCATGGATCACGTCGGGGTAAAAATCAAGCTTGATAAGCATCTCAAGCACAGCCTTGCAGAAATATGCGTATCTTTCGCCGTCATCATAGAAGCCGTAAAGAGCTCCGCGCTTGAAATAATATTCGTTGTCGATAAAATAGTAGGTAACTCCGTCCTTCTGAAGGCTCTTGATGCCGCAATACTGATTTCTCCATGAAAGATTCACGGTAAATACCGCCTCGTCCTTCATCTGCGCTCTCCACTCATCCTTTACCATAGAGTAGAGGGGCAGGACCACTCTTACGTCAACGTTGTTTTTTTCCTTCGCCTTGATCGCCGCGGGAAGCGAGCCCATAACGTCTCCAAGTCCTCCCGTTGCCGCAAAGGGCATGACCTCAGCGCCTACAAATAATATTTTTTTCATTCAATTATTTCTCCAAAATAGATTATAAGCCTTTCGTAGGCGGCGGGAGCAAGCCCCCGCCCTACGATCAAAAATCACTTCACCAAGACCAAGAGAATTTGTGTCAGACAAGGCGTAACGGAGAGTGCCAGGCGAAGGCATAGTTACCTATGTCGAGCCGCACTCGAGTAACAACGCAGTATGACGCAAATTATCGCAGGTCTTATACGCTCATTTTCTTTCCAATATAGAAAGGCATCGTCTCGTGTCCCGACAAGGTTCTGCCGTCCTTGATAATAACGTTCTTATCGGTGATAACGCAATTAAGCTGAGCGCCGGAGCATACGTAGGTGTCCTGGAAGAGTATGGAATTCTTGACGACAGCTCCCTTTCCGACTCTTACGCCACGGAAGATGATGGAATTCTCAACCGTTCCCTCGATAACGCAACCCTCTGCAACCACAGAGTTTACTACCTTCGCGCCCTCACAATATCTGGTGGGAGCGGAGTTTCTTACCTTGGTAAGCACGGGACGGTTCTTGATTCCGAAGAGGCGATCGCGCGCGTCGGACTCAAGCAGCTTCATCGAGCACTCGAAATATCCTGCCATAGAACCGATATGAGCATAGAAGCCGTCGTATTCGTATGTCATATACTTTGCCTTGCCAACGTTATTCATAATGATATCGTGGAGGAAGGAATGGTGTCCGTGAGAGATAGCGTTCTCAACGATGTTGAGCAGATACTGTCTCTTCATAACCATAATATTGATGTAAAGCTGATAATCCTCATCGTATTTTCCGGTTGCGACCTCGGTAACGTTAGAGTCAGCGTCTGCCTTTATAAGGGTCAGCTGCTCGCCTGCGCCAACGCCGACAAGATCGGTCTTCTTCGTTACGAAGGTGATATCTGCGCCGGTCTCTGCATGTCTTTCGATAACATCCGTCAGGTCGATATTGCAGATAACGTCGCAATCCGACATTACGATATACTCCTCGTTACAGCGGTTGAGGAAGCTTACCGTTCCCATAAGCGCTTCAAGACGGGAGGTGTAGAACTTATTAGCCGCCGCATTGTCATACGCGGAGATATAAGGAGGAAGAATTTTAAGTCCTCCGCTTCTTCTCGCAAGATCCCAGTCCTTACCATTTCCGAGATGGTCGAGAAGAGACTGATAGTTATTGTGGGTAACTATTCCTATTTTTGAGATGCCCGAATTGACCATGCTGGAAAGCGCAAAGTCAACGAGTCGGTATCTGCCGGCAAAGGGTACCGAGCCAATGGTTCTCATTCTGGTAAGCTCGGGAATGCTGGTATCGTGAATATTGGAAAAAATCAATCCTACTGCAGTCATTTTATTCGCCCCCTTCTCATATTTCGGAAATTATCTCGCCTGCGGCGATATTATAGCCTGCGGGAACGTTGATATCCTCGCCGAGAACCGCAATTCCCTTTGCGGTCGCCTTCGCTTCACCGATCACCGCGCCTGCGCCAACGGTGACTCCGGTGTCGATAATGGAATAGTTCAGAGTTGCACCCGATTCGATGACGGTGTCACCCATAAGCACGCAATCCTTGACGTATGCGCCGGGCATTACCTTAACGCCTGCTCCGAGCACGCTGTTCTTAACGGTTCCGTAGATCTCACAGCCGTCGGTGATATAGCAGTTGACTACCTTTGCGTTCTCGCCGATAAACTGAGGTCCGCCCGACTGATTTCTCGAGTAGATGCGGAAATTATGGTCGCCGAGATCAAGCACGGGGTCTGCTCCGAGAAGATCCATATTCGCTTCCCAGAGAGAATTGATAGTTCCAACGTCCTTCCAATATCCCTCGAAGGGGTATGCGAACATCTTCTCGCCTGCCGCAAGCATATTGGGGATTATGTTCTTACCGAAGTCGTTGGACGAGCCCTCGGTAGCCTCATCCTCCTCAAGGTACTTCTGGAGCTTATCCTTGGTGAAGATATAGATACCCATTGACGCGTTAGTGCTGTCGGGGTTCTTGGGCTTTTCGGTGAACTTGTAGATAGAGCCATCCTCATTGGTGCTCATAATACCGAAGCGGCTCGCCTCCTCGATGGGAACGTCGATAACCGCGATGGTACAGTCAGCGCCCTTCTCCTTGTGGTATTCGAGCATCTTGGCGTAGTCCATCTTATAGATGTGGTCGCCCGAGAGGATGAGCACGTACTCGGTGTCGTAACGGTTTATGAATGCAAGATTCTGATAGATAGCGTTTGCGGTTCCCTTGTACCAGTCTCCGCCCTTCTGGCCCTGATAGGGGGGAAGGATCTTAACGCCGCCCCAGATACGGTCAAGGTCCCAGGGCTGACCGTTTCCGATGTATTCATTGAGAACGAGGGGTTGATACTGGGTAAGCACACCGACGGTGTCGATGCCGGAGTTGATACAGTTCGACAGGGTAAAGTCGATGATCCTGTACTTTCCTCCGAAGGGTACTGCGGGTTTTGCGGTTTTTGTGGTCAGAGCGTAAAGACGCGATCCCTGACCGCCTGCGAGCAGCATAGCTACACATTCTTTTTTCTTAAACATAAGAAAATCACTCCTCTATGATAAAATTTATTTGAAACGCTGTGTTATAAAAATATCTTTCGTCTCGGTGGCGGCAATTTCCCGATACCGCGACGCTTTTTCGGGGGCGCTTTGATCTCTTCATCTTCGACTATCTCGTCGGACTTGAAGCGTCTTTCGACCACCTTCAAAACCGTCACGCCAAGCGGCGGCAGCCTGAGTCGCAGAGCAAAGGGCAATATCTCATCAGCCGGCTTGTCGATATTTATTTTTGGATTGGGACAGCTTGAAAATTTCGCTCCCGCATTGGTAACTCCGCTTCCTCCGTAACGCTTGTCGTCGGAATTGAAGACCTCCTCGTATATTCCGTCCTCGGGAACGGGCAAAAAATAGTCAGGATACGTCTGCGGAGTGAAGTTTATGGCAATTATCAATTCACTGCCGTTGTCTGCTATTCGTCTGAATGAGATCACGCTCCGCTCGCTGTCGTCTGCATCGATCCACTTAAATCCGTTCCAACCGCAATCTCTTTCAAAGAGCGCGGGATTGGCAAGGTAGAAATTATTGAGATCCGCCATATAGAGCTGATGACGGTAGTGCGCCTCGTAATCAAGCAAGAACCAATCAAGCTCCTTTTCGTGATCCCACTCGCGTGCCTGTCCGATCTCGCATCCCATAAAGGTCAGCTTTTTTCCGGGCGAGAGCATTCGCAATGCCTCGAAGGCGCGCGCCCCCGCAAATTTCTGCCAGTAGTCACCGGGCATCTTATCGAGAAACGATCTTTTTCCGTAAACCACCTCGTCGTGGGATATGGGAAGAATAAAGCTCTCGTTAAAGGCGTACATCAGAGGAAAATTCAAAAGCCTGTGGTTATTTTTTCTATTGTAAAATTCGGTGGTGGCATAGCTTAGCGTGTCGTTCATCCAGCCCATATTCCACTTGAAGTCAAAGCCGAGACCGTCCTCTCCCGTAACGCCTTCAAATCCGCTCGATTCCTCAGCAATCATCATTACGTCGGGGTGTCTTTCCTTGACGGCGGAATTGAGCTTTTTGAAGAACTCCACCGCCTCAAGGCAGATATTGTCTCCCCTCTCGCTTTTCTGCCACTCGCCTTCCTTTTTTCCGTAATCAAGATACAGCATCGACGAGACCGCATCCATGCGGATTCCGTCGATATGGAATTTTTCTATCCAATAAAGCGTATTCGACACAAGGAATGAGACCGTATGACCCTTGGAAAGGTCGAATCTCGCGCTTCCCCATTCACCCGTCTCGCGCCGCCACGCGTTTTCGTATTCGTAAAGGTGACTTCCGTCGAACTCGTAAAGTCCGAACTCGTCCTTTGGAAAATGCGCAAAGGTAAGGTCAAGAATTACTCCGATACCGGCGCGGTGCATCGTATCAACGAATTTTTGCAGCTCCCAGGGCTCGCCAAACCTTCCGTCGGGGGCGAAATAGCCGCCCGTCAGATATCCCCACGAGCCGTAATAGGGGTGCGAGGTTACGGGTAACAATTCAACGTGGGTATATCCCATCTGCTTGACGTATGGAGCAAGCTCTCCGGCGATAGAGGAATAGGAGAGTATGTCTCTTCCGCTCCGTCTTATCCAAGAGCCAAGATGAAGCTCGTATATATTCAATGGCTGAGACTTGATGCCGCCCATAAAGCTTTCACTTCTCTGAGCCAGCCAGCCGCGGTCGCGCCATTTGTATTCAACGGCATCGGCAATGACGGAAGCGCAATGAGGGGGCACGTCCATTGCATACCCGTAAGGGTCGGAGCGATAATGGGCGACTCCGCCGCTCATAATTTTGAATTTATAAAGGTCGCCTACGGCGATACGGCTCTCGGAAATTCTCGCCTCGAAAAATCCGTCGGTGATCTCGGTCATCGGGTCGGTCTCCTGCCAGAAATTGAACGAGCCGACGAGAAAGACACAGTCTGCCGCAGGGGCAAAAACGCGGAAGATATATTCGCCGTTTTCTACGTGCGCGCCAAAGAAGAGATGGGCGTGGGTATCGTTGCCCGAAAGGAAGAGAGAACATTTTTCTGTGAGGTAATTTTTATCCATTTTCTTCCTCCTTTTCAGGTTTTTGACGTAGTGCGGGATTAGGCTCTTGATTCTTTTATTATTATACCACGTTTTGCATTATTTGTCAATGAGCAAAACACCTAAATATACAATGTAATATATGACAAAAATGACAATAAACCGATGTTTTTGACGCTTTTTCGCGCCTTTTCGCGGTTTTTTCGGAATTTTAATTTGACTTGATAAATTGGTGTTTATAGGTCTCCACGGCGGTGTCTTGTTGAAAGTTTGGCGTCGCTTTTTCAAAAGCGACCGCCGATCCAACGCGCGGAGCGTTGGTCGCCGCGCGCACGCGGCGAAATCTCCTTTTCGGCGTGTTCTTTTTTGCCAAGCTTTTTTCTTTGCGCCTCTTCTGCCAAAGAAAAAAGCGGGTAAACAATTATAAATCGCTTATGTAGTAAGGGGAACCCCC
>JBGVHJ010000093.1:0-11402 GCA_045122255.1 Eubacteriales bacterium
GGGGGGCCCCGCCCCCACAACACCATAAAACAGAAAGGAAACAATTATGAAACGCTATTTGAAATGGCTTTTGCTTATCCTTGCGGTGTGCATAGCACTTTCTTCCTTTGCCGCTTGCGACGGCATGTTCACCGAAGATACCCCGGACACTCCGTCCGAAGGCACGGACGACGAGCTGAAGCCTGACATTGCGAAAAAAAATTACAACAAAGAGTTCTACCTCTGGATAATGGACGACACCAATAAGCCCGAGTTTCACTGGGTCGAAAAGGGCGGCGGCGAGGTGCTCTCTGAGGCAATTTTCGCGAGACAGCAAAAGGTTTACAACCATATCGGTGTTGAGATCGTCGGAACTATTCGAACCGAAAACTATCTGACGTATGCAGAGCCCTTCAAGACCGCGGTCAAAATCAAGGACGGTAGCGTAGATATGATGCTGAGTCACAATTACGCAGGTGTCCCCTCCCTGATTACGGAAAATTATCTTGCAGACATAGCGTCACTCCCCGGAATTAATGTAGAAGCCGATTACTGGAACCGTGAATTTATGGATGATCTCTCTATCGCAGACAAATATTTCCTTGGATTCAGCGACTTCAATATCCTCTACACCCACGTTATCACCTTTAATAAAACGATGATGGATCAGTATGAGAGCGTGCTTCCCAAAAGCGTTTACGATATGGTGCACTCCTACGAGTGGACTCTCGACCAAATGATCTCATTGGCACAGCTTGTCAGCGTTGATAAGACCGGAGACGGCAAAACTCCCGACGACACCTTCGGAATAACGGGACGTCACTGGAACGAATTTCCCGGATTTATTCAGGCAAGTAACATCAAAATAGTTGAGAAGGATGAGACCGGAAATTATACGCTTTCTCTTATGAATGAAATTTACTCCGAAAAGACCACCGCTCTCGTTGAAAAGCTCAAGGAGCTCTCGGCATCCAAATACAGCTACTTTGACTACAATACGACTACGGGAATGAGTGTTCCTTTGACATCGGGCAGAACTCTGCTCCACCTCACTCCTTCCTTCAGCCTCGCCTCCTACCTCCAGCACGACGTCTCCTTCGGCGTCCTTCCCTATCCTCTTTGGGACACCGCTCAGAAGGACGTTGGATACCGTCATTTACAGTGGGGCGGATATATAACCGTTCCCTCTTATCTGAAGGATGAGGATATGGCAGGTGAAGCCTTGGAGCTTCTCTCCTTCTACAGTAACGACGTAAAGACAGCATATTACGAAAAGATGCTTGGCAAGCAGGTTGCAGATGCGCCCGATGACAGAGATATGCTTTCGATCATCTGGGACAGTGTATGCACCGATTTTGCGCAGACCTACTGTGACGCTATCGGCGGTAGCGATCTGCTCTATCTTATGCCCGTAGTGACCGAGCCCAACTCCAACAAGAACATTTCTTCCTCGGTGGCAGGCATGCAAAGATCGACCAATAGGGCAATCGCCAACTTCATAACGAAGGTAGAAAACAAAAATAAATAAACACAAAAAGCATTGAGAACGCAAAATTCTCAATGCTTTTTAGTTATTTGATCTTATTTATCGCTTGCGCGCCAGTCTCCAATGGCATCAGCTGTGAGGATCGAGCTCGGGATCAGACGGGCATCGTAAAGGCTATCGCTGAAGCTTACGCTGTTAACGGGACTTATAAAGCTCAGCTGACGGGGCACGTGACACCAACCGCATTCGGATACGTTTCCGCCGTTATCGAAAATGCCGTCTATAACAAGATAGCTGATGCAAGCCGCGGTATCGGTTATCCAGGCTATATGATGCTTTTTACCGTCGCAAACGTTTATCGAGCTTTCAAGCGTGAAGTTTGCGGCTTCTCCTGAGGCGAAGCAATATAGCGTGCCGTCGCTATTTACGTTAACCTTGAAGCCGCCTCTCTGTCTGCCGTATGCGGAAATAACGCTGTCTCCCGGCTTGAACGTGCCCTCGAAGATCCACGTGGTTCCGCCATTTTCGACTATTTCCTTCCACTCTTCTCTGTCGGCGTGGTTTTTGTTGGAATAGGTCTGCTTAGGTATACCCTTCTCCTTCAGCTCCGCCATCGGAATGCCCTCAAGACGGGCGCAGACGGTATCCTGATTCAAGAGCGCATTCTGAAGCCTTTCACCAACAGTATGTATTCTTGCAATAAACTTCTGAGTTTCGGTTATAAGCAGCTTGCCCTCGTATTCAACGAGATCGGGGTAGCTGATAGAAAGGCGGTCGCCTGTATGATAGAAAAGTATCTCGGGCTGACCGTATATAAGCTCCTTGCCGCATTCGGTGTCAATTTCAAAGGCAGGGGCGCACCATGCGGGATTTCTGAAGTCGTATCCCATATTGCCCACGTTGTGGAACCAATAAAGATATTTTCCGCTCTTCAGCTTCCACAAGAAATTTGCCGCTCTCGGCTGCTTCACGGGCATTCCGCCCACGTGCTTGGGTATAAATCCGTCGGTGAAGCTCTTGCCGTCATCGTGGCTTACGAATACAAGAGGATATCCCTTCTCTGTTCTTGATGTGCAGAAAAGCGTACCGTCGGAAAGCTTTACACAGCAATGCTCCTCGGTTATTCTATCACCGGGTCTCGGCAAAAGCTCCTTCGCCCCCTCGGGAAGCGTGATGAACGGAGTGTGAGGGTCCTTAACTATTCCCCTTGCCACAAGAAGCACTCCGCGCGAGGTCTCAAAATTATACTGTCCCCTGACACCGAGAAAGGGCTTACCGACCATTATATAAAGATCGTCACCGTCGATAAAAGGACGCGCAACGTTCCACATAAAGCGGTATTGCTTGCCGCCGCCCGCCTTGGGATAGAAGGGATATCTTGTGTCAAGATCGGTAACACCTACGTCCACTATGATCCTCTCAGACCACGAAAGTCCCTTATCGTCGCTGTATTTAAGGCAATAAGTGCCGCCCATATCAAATCTGTGAGATTCAAACTCGCCCTTTTTGTAGTGGTCGAGATTATAATTATACAGGCAATATATTCTGTCAAAGCGGTCTGCTACCAGCACCGCGTATGCAGATTCCCACTCAAGGTCCTCCACAAGCGTTCCCTCGCTAAAACTCTTGCCGCCGTCAGTGGAGCGCATAACCGACACATACTGTCCTGCCGCGCCCTCTTCCCCCGTTCCCGTCGTGGTAGCGCAAACAAAAGTGCCGTCCGATAAGACCACAAGGCTGGGCTGATCCGCATAACCTCCCGCGGTGGGTATCTCTGTTCCGTTATTTATAAATCTTGGATCGTTTATGATCATGACCGACCTCCGATAATGATTTAAATATTACAAAATGATTATATCATTTTTCATTTTCAAAATCAATAGGATGTCCCTAATTTATCATTTTTGCCCTTCTCTGCCTATTGACGTGATATCGCATTGAATATCCGCTCAGATCTTTTCACAGTTTTTAACTTTCGCGTCGGGATGCACCTCGACCTCCTCGCTATACTGAACGAGGTCGATTTCGCATCCCGCTCCAATGGCAACGATCCTTCCCGCCACCTTGGGAGCTGTCACATATTCAAGAGCTATAACGTCTCCCTCTATCAGCTCATCAACACGTAGCTTTCCGCTTTCGCCCACAATATGCTTCAACAGAGGCATACGGCTGCTAAGCTTGCCGCCGTTACAATTTTTCACCTTTATTTCACTTCCGCCAATTGATCCAACGGTGCTTGTCACGCTTGAATTGCCCATATCAATATCGATCTTTTCTGCATTCATCAGACCGGAGCATTTAACATAACCCGTGATATGTATCTCCTCAGCGGAGATCTCCTTATCCACGTCAGCACCGCCCGAGCATTTGAGCGTAGAGCATTTAATACTGCCGCCGACCTTGACCGAGCCCGATGCCTTCATCTCACCGTCGGCACTTACGTCTCCGCCCACCTTCATAGAACCACTTGCGGATATGTTTTTTGCTGTAAGGCTTCCTCCGATATGGCAAGAGCCTGAAACCTTAACGTCCTCAGCACAGTCCACCGAGCCCTCTCCCTTAACCGAGCCCGAGCAGGAAAGAGCGATACAACGGATATTCCCGCTGATCTTTCCGCTTCCGCTGACCGATATTTTTTCATTATATTCGCCTGCCGCGATAGTTCCGCTACCCGAAATATTCATATTTTTTCTTCTCCCTTCAATATTTTCTTTATCATTTCAAGGATTTCAACGGCTTCTCCGTCTTTATTAACTACCGTTACGTTCTTTATATCGCAGATCCTGAACGATTTATCTCCGAATTCGGTATTCAAAACCACAAATTCGTTGTTGCTCTCCTCGCCCGAAATCTCTTTTGCCAATTCATCGAGCAAAACGTCCTCTTTTTTGCTGATGATAAGCTCTACCCTCTCGCAGACCAGCTTTTCGGGGAAAAAGGTCTCCTGCCCAGTTACGGTCGATTTTTTAATAAACCATTCGTCGGGGATCAGTCCCTTTCTCTTCCAACGGTAAAGCGCGCCGTAAGAAATATTGTACCTCTCCAAAAGCTCTTTCTTGGAGATCAAAGCTTCATTTCCCATAACGTCCTCCTTTCGTAACATTGTTACACTCAAATTATAGCATAACATTGTTACGCTGTCAATGGATTTTGCAAAAATTTTCAAAATTTTGTTGACAACCCGCGTTTTTCATGATATAATACAAACAGTTGAACAATCATTCAATCATCGAATCAAGGAGGCATATAATGTCAAGTGATATCAAATCCCTGCCGATATGTGACACACACGAGGCGCATCACGAGATCATCGACAAAATAGAGCTGCCCGACGACGAGCATTTCTTCGATCTTGCCGAATTTTTCTCGGTAATGGGCGATAGCACGCGCATCAAGATCCTTTATCTTCTTTTCGAGGGAGAGATGTGCGTTTGCGATATCTCCGAAAAGCTTGGTATGAGCATGTCCGCGATCTCCCATCAGCTTCGCGTGCTGAAAAACTCAAGGCTTGTCAAATACCGCAAGCAGGGCAAGT
This sequence comes from Eubacteriales bacterium, assembly GCA_045122255.1. Classification (GTDB taxonomy): domain Bacteria; phylum Bacillota; class Clostridia; order Oscillospirales; family CAG-272; genus SVTX01. The sequence continues at coordinate 5,001 of JBGVHJ010000093.1, forward strand.
CTGTTCTCTATTCTCTCGACGACGATCACATCAAGACCATAATAAATATGGGCGTTGAGCATATTGAAGAATAAATTTAAACATAGAGAGGTAATTACTATGAAAAAAACATTTGAACTTGAAGAGCTTGATTGCGCACATTGCGCCGCAAAAATGGAGGATGCCATCAGAAAGCTTGACGGCGTTATCTCGGTCAATATCAGCTTTATGACTCAGAAGCTGACTCTCGAGGCTGCCGACGGTGATTTTGACAAGGTGCTCAAAGCCGCACAGAAGGCGATCAAAAAGATAGAGCCCGATTGCCGAATAGTTCTTTGATATGAAAAGAAAAGACAAAAAAAAGCTATACAGAATAATTGCGGCGGCGGTCTTGTTTATTGCCGTCGCTCTTATCGAGCATTTTACTCTTTTACCCAAGGTGCTTGTTATCGGCAGCTTTGATCTGCAGGCTCTGCTTTTGTTCCTAATTCCCTACGGAGTCATAGGCTACGATATTCTGCTTCGCGCCGCGAGAAATATAATACGCGGTCAGGTCTTCGACGAAAATTTTCTGATGAGCATCGCCACAATAGGCGCGTTCATCACCGGCGAATACCCCGAGGCGGTCTTCGTAATGCTCTTCTATCAGGTGGGCGAGCTTTTCCAGAGCATAGCCGTTGGCAAGAGCCGCAATTCTATCAAATCCCTGCTCTCGATCCGCGCAGATACCGCGTTTGTGGAGGGTGAGGACGGCGAGCTTTACGAAAAGGCTTGCGAGGAGATCGGAATAGGCGATATTATCTGCATCAAGGCAGGTGGAAAAGTGCCCCTTGACGGCATTATAACCGAGGGTAAGACCACCCTCAACACTATAGCTCTCACCGGCGAATCTCTACCGAGGGAAGCCGCCGTGGGTGACGAGATCTTTAGCGGATGTGTCAACGAAAGCGGATTTATCAAGCTCCGCGTTACCAAAAGATTTGAAGAATCCACGGTTTCCAAGATCCTCGCTTTGGTTGAAAGCTCCACCGCCAACAAGGCGAAAAGCGAGGAATTTATCACCAAATTCGCCCGCGTTTACACCCCCATCGTCGTAATTTCGGCGGCACTTTTGGCGATCATTCCTCCCATTTTCCTCGGAATCGGCAATTTTGATATCTGGAAGGAATGGACATACCGCGCCATGACGTTTTTGGTCATCAGCTGCCCCTGCGCCCTGGTCATTTCGGTTCCCCTCTCCTATTTCGGAGGCATCGGCTCGGCATCAAGGCGCGGAATCTTAGTCAAAGGCTCAAACTATCTTGATGCGCTTTCAAAATGCGATACGGTAGTCTTTGATAAAACCGGAACGCTTACCGAGGGAAGCTTTTCGGTCAGCGGCATCAACTCCGTCGAGGGCATCGACCGCCGCGAGCTACTCTCTTTGGCGGCAAGCGCGGAGAAATATTCCACCCACCCAATAGCCCGCTCGATAGTATCCTTCTATGAGTCGGAATACGGCGTTATAAGTGACGTTGCCGAGTCTGTGGAGGAAATACCCGGTCGCGGAATAGCGGCTAACAGGGGCGAAAAAAGGCTATTTGTGGGCAACGCCCTCCTTATGCTCGAAAACGGTATAGAGCTGCCCCAAAATGCCGATCAAGACGTTCTCGGTGTAGCCGTTCACGTGGGCTTTGACGGCAGATATATGGGATGCATCACGGTTTCCGATAAGGAAAAGCCCGATGCTAAAGCCGCGCTTGAAAAGCTTCGCCGCGCAGGAATAAAAAAGACGGTAATGCTGACGGGCGACCGCGAAGCGGTTGCAAAAAAGGTTGCCGAAAGCCTCCAAATCGACTCTTACCGCGCGGAGCTTCTCCCCCAGGATAAGGTGTCGGCGGTGGAAGAGATCATCAATAACGGCGCCGACGGCAAGCTTATCTTCGTGGGCGACGGCATCAACGACGCGCCGGTTTTGGCTCGCGCAGACGTAGGCATCGCCATGGGCGCGCTTGGCAGCGACTCGGCTATTGAAGCCGCCGACGTGGTGCTTATGAACGACGACCTCGATAAAATTAGCGACGCTATCCTTCTCTCGCGCAGAACCCGTCGCATAGTTATCGAAAATATAATCTTCGCCCTCGGTGTCAAGATCGGAGTGCTGCTCCTTGGTGCCTTTGGTATCGTCGGACTTAACGCGGCGGTCTTTGCCGACGTGGGCGTCGCGGTCATCGCCATACTTAACGCAATGAGAAATCTGAAAAAATAAGAAAAAAGTGAAATTTTATGCTTTTTATTGACAAAAACAGACCCGTATGATATAATGTATACACACAAAAATATTTTCAATGGAGGAACTGTAATATGTCATTGATCAACTGTCCCGAGTGCGGCGGTCAAATGTCAACGCTTGCAAAGCAGTGTGTTCATTGCGGCGCTCCCGTAAAAAGCTGTCCCGAGTGCGGAAACGTATGGGTGGGAGAAGATAGTCTCTGCCCTAAATGCGGCATCAACATTACCGAAGCACAGAGCAACGTGGCAGAAAATGCCCCCATATCCACTCAATCAGTCACCGAAACGGTTACGGAAGCCCCCGAAGAGCCCGCAGCAGAGGCAGAGCCCGCAGTGGAGGCAGAGCCCACAGTAGAGGCAGAACCCACAGTAGAGGCAGAAGCTCCGGTCGAGAGTGAAACTCAGACTAGAAATCGCAGAATAGTTGAAGCTACGCTGAGAAACTACGAAAGCGAAAGTATACTGGACAAGGTCAGGGAGAATTATCCCGGCGGACTAAAGTTTCTGTTCAAATTCTTTGGTGTTCCGCTTTTCGGAATCCTGCTGGTTCTCTCCTTAGGATTAACTATGACGGTAGATATGGCGGAAACCACCAAAAACATTGTCAGAATCGTTTCATTAAATATCACGATCCTGCCGATGATCATCGGAGCCGGGCTTTCTATTTTTAACAATCCCATTGCGCTTTCAAGACTTACCGCCTCAATAGACTTAAGTAAATTCGACGTTAATTCCCGCATCAGCTCTGAATTGAATGACAACTGGGACAACGGTTCCAAAAACACGTTCAAGAGAAGCAACACCCAAACCCTCATCCTGCTTCAGGCACGTCAGACAAGCGTATATTTGAGGGTCGTTCAGAATATTATCCATCTTTTAGCCTTCCTGCTTTTCGGAGCGCCAATGATTTTGACAGGTTGGAATATGCTGATGATTGTCGTAACATTTGCGAACACTCTGAGCTCTACTTTAGGCATGACGTACGAGGTTACTTTATTGATCGGCATCGTTGGTATAATTGTCTACATTTTAATTTGTGCAATTCCGCTTTCAATATACGCTACCATTATGTCGGCTATCGAGCGAGCGATCTGTTCTAAATGGGTCAGAAAGAATCTTCCCGACGACTACGACGCATATAGAAAGAACATTCTTCGCAAGAAGAAATAATAAACAAAAAATCTCTCAAGGCACTTAGGGCCTTGAGAGATTTTTTTATTCTGTTACAGGTAATAGCGCGCTATTTCCCTCTCCCACCTCAATTCCCGAGCAATCAACGGGAGTGAGCGCATCGCATTTCAGGAAGGCATCCTTGCCTATCTTTTTTACGTTGTTAAGCTCTACCGACTCGAGAGCCGAGCAAAGCGCAAAGGTGGAAGGCTTTATCTCGGTGACCTTTTCGGGAATAACAACCGATTCAAGAGCGCGGCAGCCGTAGAACGCCTGCATACCGATGCTCTCAACACCGTTGCCAAAGCTTACAGATTTAAGATTGTCACAGCCGAAGAAGGCATCGTCTCCCACGGTCTTGACCGAATCGGGGAGCGAAATATTCTGAATCGAGCGGCATGCGTAAAATGCGCGGACACCGATCTTCTCAACCTTCTCGCCAAGATTCACGTTCATAATATACATGCAACCTGCAAAAGCTCTGTCGGGTATCTCTTCACAGTTGAGATCAAGCGTGCGAAGGCTTGCGGGCACGAAATTATCATTGAAATCCGCGGTCTTAGCACCGAAAATATAACCTAAAAATCTGTTATCGTCAGCACTTCCGCCGATAAAGCTCAGCGAAAGAGTTCTCAGCGAATTGCAATCGAAAAGCGCACCAAAGCCGATCTTTTCGGCATTATCCAATGCAAGAGACACGAGGCTCGAGCAATGAGCAAAGGCATACTCGCCAATTTCGCGCGCGTCGCCTATATCTGCATATACCAGATCGCGGCACTCGTAGAATGCAAAGGCACCAATGCTTTCAATATGATCGGGCAGAACTATAGCCGAGATCGCCTTGCAGCCCGCAAAAGCGTTGTTGGATATTTTATCGGTCTTTTCGCCCAAGATCACCATATCGAGGCTTGCGGGAACCTTCAAGGACTGCTCCTCAGACTTGCCGGCACCGAAAATATAGCCCAAAAAGTCATTTTTGCCGCCATCGCCAATAAAAGGAATTCGCAAGGTGGCAAGCTTGTCGCATCCTGCAAAGGCTCCCTTTTCGATAGATTCAATGCTATCGGGCAGGCTGATAGCACGAATGGCCTTTCCCGAAAAAGCCTTAGCGCCTATCGATAAAACGGCTTTTCCGCCAATTGTATCGGGGACTACGATTATCGTCGAGTCACCGCTAAATCCCGTTATCTTCACACCGTCGCCATAGCCTTCGGTCACAAAATGCGACTCGTCCTCGGGTGTTGCGGTGCTGAATGCGAGAGACGCGTTTTCCTTATATTCGTCGTATCTCTTGATAAGCTTTTCGTCAAACTTATCCTCGACCTTGAAATTCTCCTTGCCCTCCCAATCACTCGTAGTATCGGTCTGTGGCTTTTCAACGCAGGAGGCAAGGGCAAGCAGAAGCGACAGTATGCAGACAAGTGCCGACGCGCTCCGCGCAATATTTTTTTTGTTCATTTTCTTGTACCTTTTTGCTTAATTCTGTTTTCTTACGCTCTTATACTCGTCGTAATAGCGGTAATAAGGGCATCTGCCGGTATTTCTGCCGAGAAAGTCTATCATTTCGTCCTCGTCGAGGGAGATCATGCAAACGTATTCGTCCCACTCCTCGTCAAAATCGTAGAATTCACAGCTCTCACACGTGCCCACGGGTGTTTTCTTCTGTTCTGCCATTTTGTCACCCTCAAAGAACGAACACATCGGGGAAAAGAGAGCCGAAGGTCTTTTCAACTATTTCCTTGCCATCGTAAAGGAGCACAACGAAATCCGCAGAGCAGAATTCGCTTATAAACTGTCGGCAGAGTCCGCAGGGGGGACACAAGGACGAGATCGGCTCTCCCCTTTTTGCGCCGACGATAGCTATCGCCGTAAATTCTCTCTTTCCCGCGCTTATAGCGGTGCAGAAGGCCGATCTCTCAGCGCAGATGGTTCCGCCATAGGACGCGTTTTCGGCGTTAGTTCCCTTTATGATCTCTCCGTCGGCGCAAAGAAGAGCCGCGCCCACGCAGAAATTCGAATAAGGCGAATATGAATTCTCTCTTGCCTCGATAGCCTTATCCACCAGCGTTTTTTTCTGTATCATATCAAGCATTTTTGTTTTTCTCCGTTTCATTTAGAGCCCAACACCGATTTTTCGGAAGCGTCGGACTTCTGTTTTACTTATTGGGCGAGCCCTCAACGAAATATGCCGCCTCGGTATCGGCGCAATTGAGGAAGAATGCCAAGGGGAACATCTCCATAGCCTTGCCCACGTTTCCGGGATCGTCGGTGGTGGAGAAGCCCATGTGATAGCGGATGGCAAAAGCCTCGTCACGGGTAAGTCTCATATATCCCGAAACGATATACACGCTCTTCTCTCCGTGTCCGTAGGGCAGATTATCCTCAACGGTATAGTAAGGCACGCTCTCCCATCTTCCCTCGGGGTTCTTCTGATTGCGGAAGCTGGTCTTGTAGAAATTGACCTTGCAGAGATCGTGAAGAAGCGCCGCGATTGCGATGCTTTCCTCGCTGTACTCGATTCCGTACTGCTCCTTGATTCTCGGACGGCTCATTATATCGCAAAGGCAATCGTAAACGTTCAGGGAGTGCTCAAGAAGACCGCCCTCGTAGTTACCGTGGAATCGGGTGCTTGCGGGAGCCGTGAAAAAATCGCTCTGCTCGCTCATCAGAAATGCCAGCAGCTTATCCGCGCCCTCTCTCTTTATTTTTGTCTTGAATATTTCAATAAATCTTTCTCTGTTAGTCATTTTCAACCTCGATTTTTGAATTTGTATAATATATATTATTATTTTAACAAAACTATATGACTTTGTCAAGTGCTCGAGAAAAAATTGAGAACGGCTTTCAAATTTTGATTTGTTGGTTAGCCTTCTCCAGCGGAGAAGGGGGACCGCAACGCGGTGGATGAGGAGATCATTTGCAGATTTATAAGATGGCTTCACAACCGACCTCACCAATAACAATCCCTTTTAGAATAGCGCT
>JBGVHJ010000094.1:0-13445 GCA_045122255.1 Eubacteriales bacterium
TGTAAAGGGAGCTGTCAGCGAAGCTGACTGAGGGATTGTTTTGCTGTGAAATGTTACTTTTACAATCCCTCCGTCTCGCTACGCGATCCACCTCCCTTTACACAAGGGAGGCTTTCGTTAGCCATCGCCTCACCGATAAACTGCAATTTAAATAACGGAGAAATTATGAAGAACAAATTCAAATACAAATTCAGACATATCGGCAGGACATTTTTTTCTTTTGCCGTGGCTCTTGCATTTTTTCTGTTCATCTCAAGGTCGCAGGTCGCAATTGATTATATGAAAAAAGGGCTGGAACTATGCGCGCGCACCGTCATTCCGTCGCTCTTTCCGCTTATGGCTGTTTCAAATCTTGCGGTCAGGTGCGGCAGCGGCAGGCTACTCGGCAAGATATTTTCAAAACCCGCTATGTGGCTTCTGGGTGTTGGAGAGGACTCCGCCTGCGCCTTTGTTTTCGGCGCGGTCTGCGGTTTTCCCATCGCCGCGACCGTGCTTTGCGATGCCTACGATTCGGGCAGGATCTCAAGGCGCGAGCTCGAAAGATCAATGACGTTTTGCAACAATCCCGGCGCGGCATTCGTTATCAGCGCGGTGGGTGTGTCGCTTTTCGGCAGTCTATGGCTCGGAGTCGCGATCTACGTCTGCGTTCTGCTTTCGGCTTTAATAGTAGGCATTGCCCAGCGCATAATTTTCGGGTGTGTCGCCGAGGATAACGGGCAGACTCAAACCGCGGCGAAATTCACGGCAAAGGGCGGCATAATTTCGTCATTTACCTCCGCAATGCAAGGCTCGGCTTTGTCGATGCTGACGGTATGCGCTTACGTGGCTTTTTTCTCTTCCCTCGTCGGTTGTATAGGTTCAATTCTTGCGGAAATTGGAGTAAATTCCAACGTTTCTGCCGCCATTTTCGGCTTTTTCGAGCTTTCGAGCGGTGTTGGAGCGGCATCGGAGCTTTCGGGATATTTTGCGATCCTGCTTACGTCAGCAACGCTCGGCTGGTCGGGGCTGTCGGTGCATTTTCAGATAATGACGGTATCATCCGGACGGGGCATTTCGTTTAAATCTTATTTTTTGTCGAAGCTTGCGCAGAGCATGATATGCGCATCCTTGGTTTTCGTGACAACAAAGCTGTTTCCCTTTTCCAAGGACGTTTTTCTCGATGTCAAAAAGTCGTTCCCGTCTGCCGCGTTCACCAACGGAGCGTTAGCGTGCATCATATTTTTCGCCGCAGTTATCATACCTATCACTGTTAGTTTCATAAGAAAGCAATTGATACAAAAAAACGAGGGCAGAACTTGATCGTCCTCCCTCGCTTTTGTGTGTAACGAATGTGTTTTATTTAATTTAAAACAAAAAATCCACCGCTATTGCGGTGGATTTTGGAGCTGATAATCAGATTCGAACGACCCGACGTTTGCGCAAGCAAACTCGCGGCAGTGAACGAAGTGAACGTATGTCGTCCTTACCAATGACGTGCTCTACCGACTGAGCCCCCTGCACGCTCCACAATGATAACAAAAAATCCACCGCTATTGCGGTGGATTTTGGAGCTGATAATCAGATTCGAACTGATGACCTCGTCATTACCAATGACGTGCTCTACCGACTGAGCCATATCAGCATTCGCTCTTGACGACTTGTACATTATACCAAACAAAATTCGATTTGTCAACCCCTTTTTCAAAATTTTTTTATTTTTTTTTGAAACCGTGATTTTATCAAAAAACTTCACCTGTTTTCGCCCAAAAACACCGTAAAATCACCAAAACATTTTTTACAACGAAAGCACACACAGAAATTTTTCAAAAACTCTTGACATCTCTTTAAAGTAATGTTATAATATACCGAAATACAAAAACGCTTTGACCGAGAGGAGTAAGTCCTATTCCCTTTCAGAGAGCGCGCGGTTGGTGTGAGCGCGCAAGGGTAAAGACCGAAGGTAGCTCGTGAGCGGTGTGGGTGAAGGCTTTCGCTGTGTAGTCCGCGACGGTGGCAACGTTATAGCTCTTGAGTGGCATTTCGATTGAAATGCAAATTAGGTGGTACCACGCTTATCGCGTCCTGATATGTTTTGCATATCGGGGCTTTTCTATTTTTTGAATATTATTTGAAAGGATATAGAACATGAACAGCTACAATGAACTGCCAAAAACATATTCTCCCTCGGAATTTGAGGACAGAATATATGCAGAATGGTGTGAAAAGGGATATTTCACGCCCGACAAGAACAACACAAATCCCTCGTTTTCAATAGTTATTCCCCCTCCAAACGTCACGGGACAGCTCCACATGGGTCACGCTCTTGACGAGACCCTTCAGGACATTCTCGTCCGCTACAAGAGAATGCAGGGCTTCAACACCCTTTGGGTTCCCGGCACCGACCACGCGGGAATTGCGACGCAGATCAAGGTCGAGGAAAGACTTCGCGTTGATGAGGGTCTTACCCGCTACGATCTCGGCCGCGAAAAGTTCCTCGAGAGAGTCTGGGGCTGGAAGGACACCTACGAGACCCGCATTACCGGTCAGCTCAAGAAGCTCGGCGCTTCCTGCGACTGGACAAGACAGAGATTTACCATGGACGAGGGCTGCTCCAAGGCGGTTCGCGAGGTATTCGTTAACCTTTACAACAAGGGTCTTATCTACCGCGGCTACCGCATCATCAACTGGTGCCCCCGTTGCCTCACCGCCCTTTCCGACGCTGAGGTTGAGTACAAGGATCAGCCCGGCAACTTCTGGCACATCAAGTACCCCATTATCGGTGAGGAGGGCTACGTTGAGGTAGCTACCACCCGTCCCGAGACTATGTTCGGTGATACCGCAATTGCGGTCAACCCCGAGGACGAGAACACCAAGCACCTTATCGGCAAGAAGGTACTTCTTCCTATCGTAAACCGTGAAATTCCCGTAATCGCTGACGATTACGTTGAGATCGGCTTCGGTACCGGCTGCGTTAAGATCACCCCCGCACACGACCCCAACGACTTCATGGTCGGTCAGAGACACAACCTCGAGCAGATCAAGGTTATGAACGACGATGCTACCATGAACGCGTACGCGGGCAAGTACGAGGGCATGGACAGATACGCTTGCCGTAAGGCACTTGTAGCTGACCTTGAGGCTGAGGGCTATCTCGTTAAGACCGAGCCCCACGACCACAACGTTGGCGTTTGCTACCGTTGCGGCACTACCGTTGAGCCTATGACCAGCGATCAGTGGTTCGTTAAGATGAAGCCCCTCGCTGCTCCCGCTATCGAGGCGGTTGAGAAGGGTGATATCAACTTCGTTCCCGAGCGCTTCTCCAAGAACTACTTCAACTGGATGAACAACATCCTCGACTGGTGCATCTCCCGTCAGCTCTGGTGGGGTCACCGTATTCCCGCATTCTATTGCGACGAGTGCGGCGAAATGACCGTCTCCAAGACCGATATCGACAAGTGCCCCAAGTGCGGCGCTCCCGTTCGTCAGGACGAGGACGTACTCGACACCTGGTTCTCCTCCGCTCTCTGGCCCTTCTCCACTCTGGGTTGGCCCGAAGAGACCGAGGATCTTAAGAAATACTATCCCACCGACGTGCTTGTAACCGGATACGACATCATCACCTTCTGGGTATCGCGTATGATCTTCTCGGGTCTTGAGCATATGAACGAGAAGCCCTTCTCTACCGTATTTATCCACGGTCTCGTCAGAGACGCGCAGGGACGCAAGATGTCCAAGTCTCTCGGCAACGGTATCGATCCCCTTGAGGTCATCAAGCAGTACGGCGCCGACGCGCTCCGCTTTGCTCTTGCTACCGGTAACTCTCCCGGAAACGATATGAGATTCTCCGACGAGAAGATCGAGGCGGCAAGAAACTTCGCCAATAAGCTCTGGAACGCATCGAGATTTGTGAGAATGAACCTCACCATTGATGAAATCAAGCTTCCTGAAAATGACAAGCTTGCTCTCGAGGACAAATGGATCCTTAACGAGTTCAATTCCCTCGTTGAGAACGTTGTAACCAACCTCGATAACTTTGAGGTCGGCGTTGCCCTTGGTGCGATCTACAGCTTCGCTTGGGATATCTTCTGCGACTGGTATATCGAGCTTGCAAAGGCAAGACTCAACGAAAAGGATACCGAGGCTAACCTTGTTTGCCAGAACGTTATCGCATACGTGCTCCAGGGAATCCTCAAGCTCCTCCATCCCTTCATGCCCTTCATTACCGAGGAAATTTATCAGGCTCTGCCCCACGACTGTGAGAGCATCATGATAAGCGAGTATCCCAAGGCATGCGACTGCCGCTCCTTCCCTGCCGACGCGGAAAAGATGACCAAGATCATCGATGCTATCAAGGCGATCCGCGCAAGAAGAAGCGAAATGAACGTTCCTCCCTCCAAGAAGGCAAAGGTCTATCTCGCAACCAAGTATCAGGATATCTTCGCTTCTGCAGAAGCGTTCTTTGCCCGTCTGGCATCTGCCTCCGAGCTTATCGTAGCCGAAGGCTTCGATGTATCCGAGGTAAGCGCAGATAATGCGGTTCAGATCATCACCGACTCGGCAACTATCTTCCTTCCCCTCTCCGATATCATCGATTTCGAGAAGGAAAAGGCAAGACTTGAGGCTGAAAAGAAGAAGCTTGAGGGCGAGATCGAGAGAATCGAAAAGAAGCTCTCCAATGCCGGCTTCGTAGCGAAGGCTCCCGCCGCCGTTGTTGAAGGCGAAAAGGCAAAAATGGCTAAATACCGCGAAAATCTCGACGGAATTCTCGCCGCTATCGCTAAACTGAATTAATTATATACAAAGCAAAAACACCCTCGCCGCGGCGAGGTTCTTTTGTTTGATAAATTTCAGTTTATCGGTGAGATTTCTTTTATTTCGTATCCTGTACGATATTACCAACTACAGGACGGCCGCTGATAACAAACACGTTAACGGTCACTTCGGTCTTATTGCCCGAAAGATCGGTCGCGCTTACGGTAAGAGTATGGGTTCCGGCACAAAGCTTGCCGGCATTGTCAAGTGCGCCCTCACTCCAAGTCAGCACTACTTCAACGTCATCAACGTTATCGGTTGCCGATATATCAAATTGAGGAAGCGTTCCCGCCATTACAAACAGATCCTCTGCCTGCCAGAGCAGAACAGGAGCCTCGGTGTCGCGCTCGCCAACATTGACCGTAAGAACGATCTCGGCGGTGTTTCCTGCCTCGTCGGTTGCCTTTACGGTGCAGGTGTGAGTGCCTGCAACCGGCTTTCCGTTTTCATCAAGAGCGCCCTCGCTCCAGATATATTCGGGAATAATTTCAACGTCGTCGTAAGCATCGTGAGCCGTAATGTCAAGCACGAAATCTCTTCCCTCGCGGGTCTCGATAACGGTCTCTCCGTTGTAGGTGATCACGGGAGGCTGGGTATCGGGATCGCGAACGTCAACGGTGATATGGTCGATATAGGCAGTGGATGTAGCGCCTCTGAAGCCGAAGTTCATGGGATCGCAATAGCCGTCTCCATCGAAGTCAAGGGAGCTGAAATCATCCTTTTCAAGCACCACGTCGATCCACTCGTTGAGAGCGGAGGGAGCTGCAAGCATATTCCATGTGTCTGCGGTGTTTCCGCTGAGACGTATTCCGCCACTTGCCGCATCCTGCTTAGTACCGGTAGGACACCAGACGCGGAAGGTTATCTTCTCGATATCCTTGGTTTTGATATTGGTTAGATCAAGTCCTATACCGGCACTGCCGCTATTAGGCTCGAGAGCGAGCACCCAGCCGGAGTATCCCCCAGGAACGCCTGCCGCCTTAGCCTGAGTCCCGTTCATCATCATAAAGCTTGAATAGCCGTAGTATGTACCGACGGCAGCCTTTCCACCGTAAGGAATTTCATCCTTACCCATACCCTCTTCAAAGGTATAGTGGGTCTTCACGTTCTTCAGCTTTACGGTAACACCGTCGAAGTAAACGATGCAAGGAGAACCGGGATTCCAATTGTTTCTGAAGGTAAAGGCAAAGGGACTGAAATATCCGTTACCGTCGTCCACGAAGGTCGACATATCGGTAATTGTTATCTTTATCCATCCGCCGCCCTCTGCAGGTGTATGTGACGCAATATACTGCCAATCATTTCCTTCTACGCTTCTTATTCTGAGATCCATTTTGTGGGGGATCCAGACGCGGAGCGTAACAGACTCAACATCCTCGATCTTAACGTCCTTGCAAACAGACTGTCTGAGATCGAGCATAAAGCTGGTGTCTCCTGTTGTAGAGTTGTCAAACTGCATTACGTAATCGCCCTCGATACCTGTAATGCCCGCTTTCTCTGCCTTTGCGGCATCCAGCAGATTCATAGCCGAGTAGCCGTATATGGAAAGAGTTGTATCTTCATCGGTGTAGGGTATCTCTGCTTTGCCGAGCTCGGGATCAATAGGCTTCTCCTTAAGCTCTACTTTAATGTGGTCAATATAAGCTGTAGCGCCTGCGTTTCTAAGGCAGAAATTGACAGGCTTGCAATATCCGTTACCGTCATCAAATACGGTAAAATCCTTTGTTGCGGTATTAAAATTCTGATTTTCATCAAGAACGATCTCATTCCACTGACCCGGAGTACAGGGAGCAAGCAATATCCAATCGGCGGCTCCGTTGCTGATACGAATTCCGTTACCGGAACTCGTTCCTGCAGGAACCCAGACGCGGATGGTTATCTTCTCAATATCAGCCACCTTGATATCAGTAAGATCAAGACCTATGCTGGTACCGCCGCTCACGGGATCAACTGCGAGGACCCAACCCGAATATCCATCGGGAACGCCTGCCGAAGCCGCCTGAGTCTTATCCATCATTTTAAAGTTTTTATAATCGTACCAAGAGCCTATAGGAGCTTTTGCTCCGTATGGAATCTCTTCCTTACCCATACCGTCCGCAAAGGTATAGTATTCTTTTTCAGCAACTGCGGCTTCGCCTTCAGCGAAGATCACGAAAGGAATGGACGTAAAGAGAAGAGCTACGGACAATATCAATGCAAGTATTGCTCTGTTTTTCATATCACTTTACCTCCTCTATCATAATCGAGCGGATCGTTGCGATCTCATCTGCGGTAATACCAATGGAAAGAAGATAATTTTCGATCTTCTCCGCAAAGCTATCGCCCTCATAATTGTCATTAATATACGTATAGGTCGCCTTGATTGCATCAAAGGGATTGCCGCCGTCAAGCGTTCCCGATACCGAGAACATAGACATTTCGTAATCCATAAGAAGGTCGGTTCTCTCAACGCCGCAAAGCGCCTGAATAATGAACACTATCGTGCCGGTGCGGTCACGTCCAAGCGAGCAATGGATATATACGGGATAGTTGGAGGGGTCGGCAAAAACTCTGACCTCATCAGCCATGATCGCCTTTCCTTCCTCGGTGTCAAATCCCTTACCGTAAGGGCCTACGTAATATCTGCCATCGAAATTGAAGTATTTCAAGCTGTCGCTGACGGGAGATTTAACGCCCGCGCCGCCCTCTCCGATGGTACGGAGGTCATAGTCGGTCTTGATACCGAGAACGTGGAGGAACTGCTGCTTACCCTTTTCGGTAATATCGTTAAGCTTACCGCCGCGGTAGATCATTCCCTGCGCGATCCTGTTTCCGTCTGCCGTGGGAAGTCCGCCGATGTCACGGGTATTGCTTACGCCCTCGATGGTTACGGTTCTGGGGCTGTCGGCGGTTGTAAACGTAAATACCTCACTGCGAAGCATATTGCTGCCGCAGATCGCATCTACCTGCCAATAATAATTGTATCCTACAAAAAGGTTTTCAACCTGTACAGTCGTCTTATTTGTTACGAAGCTCATAGCGTCGCTCATGTCCTCATTTGTTGATACGTATACGAGATAGTATGTAGCATTCTCCTTGCAGGTCCACTCAAGTGTAACGGGCACGGGGAAATAAACGTCCGCCATCATAGGCGAAGGAATAGTATTAGAGGTTCCGTCGAAGCTCTTCCACCAATTATACACGGTTTCATTAGCAAGCACAACAGAGCCGCCGTCCTCGGGATAGACCGCGCTGAAATTGTCGATCTCTTCACCGGGCTCATTGCCGCCACCCTGCTCCAATTCAGCCAGATATTCTCTCAATTCGGTAATATCAAGAATATTTACCTTTCCGTCGCCATTGGCGTCAGCGCCTGCGCTCACCTCAAAGGCGGGGGTATTTGTGGAGTAATTGTAGTTGGCAAGGTATTTTCGAAGCGTTAAAAGATCCTTAAGATCCACCTCGCCGTCTCCGTTAACGTCGCCTGCAACGGCTTCAACGGGTTCAACGCCCTCTTCGCTTGCCAAAGTTCCGTACGTCAGCATAGACGACAAGAGAACAAAGGAAAGAAGAAAGCTCAAGATTTTTTTCACATTTTTCACAAGAAAATCTCCTTTCATTTTCTATTAGATGATTGATAATGTGTCAATACATAGTTTAACACAATAATGTATGTTTGTCAATATGTTACAAAAAAATGTTAAACTGTGACTGTCATCAGAAGCTTCAAATTTTGATTTGTCGGGGAGGCGGGGAGACGCGTGTTACTTTTCTTGAAAGAAAAGTAACCAAAAGAACTTTCCTCAAAAAAGGTTAAAAATGCACCAATGTGAAGATCGAGGCAGAAAAAGACGACCGCTCTTTATCTCAATTTATCAACATCATTTTGAAAGAATATCTCAAAAACAAAGAAGATTCTCAATAATTACCAAACGGCAAGGTCACCCCTTGCCGTTTGTTATCATTTTTCGGTATTCCCCGGGGGGCATACCGTTATATTTTTTAAAGAAAGCATTAAATCCCGACTCATTCGGGAAACCCATGCGTCGGCTGATCTCACCAAGCGACAAACCAGGCAGACGAAGAAGCTCCTCAATATGCTTTACCCTCTCCCTCCGCATATATGAAGCAGGCGAGAGACTCTCCGAGTAATAAAACAGCCTGGTCAAATGCTTTTCGCTGATGTAACAATAAGCCGCAACCTCACTGACCGAAAGCGGTATCTCAATATTGTCGGAAATATACTGCTTGGCAAGCTCCACACGGCCGTCCTCGCTCTTTTCGATAATACCTTCTACTGTGTCACATTTTTCTTTTATACCTATCGCACCCAAAAGCAAAATAACCGATTCATAAACACAGTTTTCAATAAAAACCGACGACAAAAACGAATCACCAGCCGAATATTCAGCCACCGCACGAATATTTGACAAAAGCCTTTCGGGAATTGGCAAGCATATGCACTTTTCCTCATCGAAACCGCTAAAAATACACTGTTCCACAGTTTCTAAAGAAAAGGTTAAAGCATATTTTTTGATCGGATACTCCGCCGAAACAAGCCTGTGCACTCTTCCCTTCGGAATGGCAAGAAAAGAGCCGCCACCGACCGAAAAATCTCCGTCGCAGGTCTCGTAGCATTGTTTGCCTTCGATAATTATATGAAACTCATATCCTGTGTGAGAATGTCGCTTTTTCGTACTGCTTCCGTCCGGCAAACTCTGTTCTATAGATTTAAAATAACAATTCTTTATACCGCAAGCATAAAAAGGCGATATTCCTTGAAAATTCCTCTGATTTTTGCTTTTTTGACGAAACAGTATCTTCATATCCATCCTCTTTTCGCGCTAATTGTCCTTTTTTCTATTATATAATTATTCATCATATCTGTCAAGTAGGTGTCCCAAATATATAAAACCTTGTCCTATATAATTATTGCAAAATTCTACAAAATGATGTATAATCAAAATAGAAAGGCAGGTGCTTTTATGAACGTTTTTACCACAATGATAACCCCCTATAAAAAAGACGGCTCCGTTGACTTTGAGACCGCAGAAAAATACGTTGATTTTTACTATGAAAACGGCATCGACGGCATTTTTGCCGTTTGCCAGTCAAGCGAGATATTTTATCTCACCCTGGAAGAGCGCGTTGAGCTCAACCGACGCGTTTACGCTCGCGCAAAGGCGCTTAAAAAGCAGGGCAACCGCAAATTCACCGTAGTCTCCTCGGGTCACGTCTCCGATACTCTCGAGGATCAGGCAAAGGAGCTTTGCGCCGTATACGAAAGCGGCACTGACGCACTGATACTCATCACCAACCGTCTCGATCAAAACAACGAAGGCGACGACGTGTTTATTGCCAACGCTGAGAAGCTGCTTAAAATGCTTCCCCCAGAGGCGAAGCTAGGCTTTTACGAGTGCCCGTACCCCTACAAGAGATTGGTCACTCCCAAGATACTCGATTGGGCGCTCTCCACAGGAAGATTTTACTATATGAAGGACACCTGCTGTGACGCGGCACTTATCGCGGAGCGTTGCCGTCAGCTTGAGGGCAGCGAATTTCAGCTTCTCAATGCAAACTGTCAGACTCTTCTCGAAACTCTTCGCTCGGGCGCTCACGGCTATTGCGGAATCATGTGTAACTTCCACCCTGCGCTCTACGCTTGGCTTGGCAATAATTTCGAAAAAGAACCCGAAAAAGCCGACCTTATTCAATCCTTTATCGGCACTTTCGGTTTCGTAGAGGGCGGTCTTCCCTATCCTCTCACGGCAAAATACCATATGAACCTCTGCGGCATTCCCACAGAGCTTATCACGAGAAAGCCCGAGGGCGGTGTTATGACCGAATATGCCAAGAGCTGTATGAGACAAATGAAGCTGGCAACCGATTATTTGGAACATATTGTTGGTTTATAAATCATTTGTTTATATTTTGTCGATTTTTCAGTAAAACTCAAAACATCTGAAAGGAATTTTTGATTATGAAAGGCTGTAATAAATGGAGCTACGCACCCTATCGCCCCTTTTTATGGGGAGTCGGTGACATATATATCTGCCGCGTCGCACCCTCAAAGAACGCAATTCATATCGAATGGCTTCCCCTTGACGGCGACATAGAATACGAAATATTCTGCCGCAGACGCGACGTCGAGGAGTATACTTCCGTCGGAAAGACGCGTTCATGCGAGTTCGATATCACGGGACTTGAGGACGACACCGACTACGTATTTTTCGTAAAGTCGGGAGAGAAAAAGAGCCGCATCCGTCTCGCTCGTTGTGCGGAAGCGGTAGGCACAGTGGTAAACTACCTCCATCCCGATGACACCTGCTACTCCTTCTCGGGTCGTGCGCTCTGCTCTCCTTCCCTCGTCCGCCATCCCGACGGTCATCTGCTGGCTTCGATGGACGTTTTCGCAGGTGAGCACCCTCAGAATCTCACACTCGTCTTTCGCTCCGACGACAACGGCGAGACCTGGCATTATCAATGCGAGCTGCTTCCCTGCTTTTGGGGTAAAATGTTCATTCACAAGAGTGAATTGTATATGCTCGCGGTCTCGACCGAGTACGGCGACCTGCTTATAGGCAAGTCGGTTGACGGCGGCAAGAGCTTTTCTGCTCCCGTTACCCTTTTGCGCGGCTCAAACGGCAAAAAGGGATATTCGGGCATCCATAAAAATCCGCAGAACGTGTTTTACCACAACGGAAGGATCTACGAGACCCTTGAATGGGGCAGCTGGCTCGACAAGGGATATTTCCACGGAGCTATGGTAATGTCCTGCGACGAAAACGCCGACCTTTTAGACCCCGAAAACTGGCATTTCACGCCTCCCGTGGTCCACGATCCCAACTGGGAAGGTGCCGCCCCCGACGGCAGACACGGCAACATTGAAGGAACCTTGGTAACCGCGCCCGACGGCAGGCTTTACAACGTAATGCGCTATCAGACCCAAGCCGAAAAGAAGATCCTGGCGTTTCTTGTGGAAGACGATCCCGACGCGCCCCTGCGCTATTCTCACGCCATAAATTTTGAGGGCAACCTTTCGAAATTTATGATCAAATATGACTCTGTGAGCAAAAGATACCTTTCGATCATCAGCCGCCGCATTGATGAGCCGAGGACGGCGAGAAATCTGCTTTCCCTCGTCGCATCAATCGATCTTGAGCACTGGGAGACGGTCTGCGACCTTATAGACCGCCGACACGACGATCCTCAGATGGTGGGATTCCAGTATATCGACTTCGAGATCGAGGGCGACGATATCATCTATCTTTCGCGTACGGCGATGAACAAAGCTAAAAATTATCACGACGCAAATTACTCAACCTTCCATAGGATAAGCAATTTTCGCTCACTTTTGTAAACACATCAAATAAATAAAGATTTTTTCGAAATATTATCAAATTTATTAAGGAAAAACGCGTTTTTTTGATGTATAATGATGTCAAAGAACTAACCAAAGGATGGTATCATTTATGATAAAGGATAATTTTACTATCGGCTCGCCCGCGGAGTGCGGCATTTCTTACGATAATATCAACGCTTTTATCGACGAGATCGAGAAAAGACACATAATGCTTCACGGCTTTGCCTTTCTTAAGGGCGATAAGCTGTTTGCTGAGGGATATTTTGCTCCCGTTCACAAGGATTTTCTTCACAGAATGTACTCCACCAGCAAGACCTACACCTCTATGGCGATAGGTGCTCTGATCGCTGAAGGTAAGATCGCGCTTGACGATCCCGTGTATAAATATTTTCCCGACAAGCTGCCCGAAAATCTCCACCCCTATATCGCAGAGGCGACTATCCGTCATCTTCTTATGATGGCAACGCCCTTTGACCGCGAGACCTACGGCAGATTCGTTCCCGACTGGGAATACAGCTTTTTCAATAAGCCCCCTCAGGTTCACCCCGGCACTCGCTTCATCTACGATACCTGCGGAACATATATGCTTGACTGTATCGTTGAGCGCGTTACCGGCAAGCCCTTCCTTGACTACCTCAAGGACGTAGCACTTCGCGAGGTCGGCTTCTCCGAGGAAGCTTGGTGCATTCAGTCTCCCGACCATCATTCTTGGGGCGGCTCGGGTGTGCTCGCAACTCTCAGAGACACCGTCCGCTTTGCAACTCTCGTTAAAAATCGCGGTGTAGCTCACGGAAAGCATCTTCTCCCCGCAGATTACATCGACGAGGCTACCTCGTATCAGATATCCAACTCCACCCAATATCCTCACCCCGACTTTCTCCACGGTAACGGCTACGGCTATAAGATTTGGATAACCCAGGAAGGCGGATATGCGTTCCTCGGAATGGGTTGCGAGTGTGCCGTCATCCTTCCCGACAAGGATATGGTTGCCGTATTTATCGGTGACACTCAGAACGAGCCTCAGTATGCAGGTGTTATAAATCTTTATAAGGAATTTATCGTTGACAGAGCCGGTGAGCCTTACGAAAAGGACGAGGCGGCAGAATCGGCGCTTGCAGACAGACTTGCAAACCTCAAGGTCGCTTCTCTCAGCGGTGCGACATCCTCTCCCGTGGCAAAGGATATTGCGGGATGCGAATACACCGTATTCAATAACCCTATGCAGATCACAAGCGTGCGCTTTGAATTTGAGGGCGACGAGGGCGTTATGTATTACAACACTCTCAGAGGCGAAAAGAAAATGCCCTTCGGA
>JBGVHJ010000095.1:0-3305 GCA_045122255.1 Eubacteriales bacterium
GATATGAGCCAGACCGCCAAGAGTATGCTCAACTATGGCGCAATGGCACAGACCATCTTCGGATACAAGACAGAAAACCTTGCTAACGCAGGTCTTTACACCGAGGCAAACAACCCCATCAATGCTATGACCGCAAACGACCTCATCGGCGCTAAGCAAAATATGATCGAGGATATCGCAGTCATCAAGGGCGTTCAGATGTTCCTTCAGGATGATATTTGCATGCGCATTTACGTTAACGGCGATTCCGCTACCGTAAACGGCAAGGCGGTTTCTATCAAGGAAGACGAAAATGGCAACTACATCAGCATTTACAATATTCCCGCTTCTATGCTCGCAGACCAATTCGAGATCAAAGTAACCTCCGGGGATAAAACCGTTACCGCTAAATACAGCGTCCTCGGCTGGTGTCTCGACACGTTATCGAGCCGCAGAGAGAGCGAGAATATGAAAAATCTCGCAAAATCTCTCTATCTGTACTACACTTGGACAAAAAATTATCTCGAAGAGGAGCATACTCCCGGCAGCGTCACCTGTATCCATAGCCGTCACCACGCAGAGGGCAATGCCACCGTCTGCTCCGATTGCGGCGCGGATATCAGCAATGCGACCGTCATCACCTTAAGATCAGACAAGGTATCGCTGATCGCAGGCGAGCCTACCGACGTGGTCTTCACCCTTGGCGTTGCAGGCAAAGTTGATCTCAAAGGCCTCATCGTAACGCTCCAAGCAAGCGACAACAGTAAATTAACCCTTACCTACAAAGAAAATTCTGCGCAGTATGCAACCTCAGACTGGGGCGGCGAGATAGGCATCAACATCCAAGCGGATGCAAGTGCTCCCGTCACCGAAGCCTGTGACATCGTAACAATAACCTACACCGTAACCGCCGCAGAGTCCGGCACATACGTCATCATCCCCTTCGTTCGTGAAGCCGTTAACGGTGCAGACGAGCATATCACAGAAACTACAATTCCCTCTCGCGTTGTGATCGAAGCCAACGGTTCCGTCAACACCTGCACCCATGGCGTGAAGTACGAGAACGACGGAGACAAGCACAGAGCCTTTTGCGATGCTTGTCAGGTGACCGGCGAATGGGAGGCTCATACACCCGAATGGAGCATCGACGTAAACGATCCTCAGTATGAAAGCTCCGCTTGTACAGCTTGTGAGGCAGCTCTCGCAAAACGAGCTATAAATCAAACTGCCGAAGGTCTTCTCATATTCAATCATGAGCATATTATGAATGACACCGACCCCGCAAACTTCAATTTTGAAGCAAAGAACGACGGCCCCGGCGGTATGTCATACGTAAGATTCACCCCCTTGACCACCGACAAAAACAAGAGCGTTCTTCTGCACGCAGACAAAAACAATCCCTATACCAACCTTGGCAAATACGTTGCCGTTCTCTACAGAACATCCTTCAAGCAGAATCTTATGTACGCTTGCGATTCCAGCAGAAATGCAATATTCGGCGGAGTTCAGACCATCGCTACCGCCCAAAAAACCAACGAATGGCAGTTTGTGATTCACGAGACCGATCTCACAAAGAAGGATCCCAATGGCACCCCTTATTTTGACGGCAACAAGCTTTGCGCATTCTCGTTCATACCCTTCACCACAACAAGAACCCTGAACGATTACACCGACGTAGCCTTCGTTGCATTCTTCAGCTCTCCCGAAGAAGCATTGGAATTCTTTGATCTCTACAAGAACGCATACAGTCTCGGCGACAACTGCTTCGCGCCTGCATATTACGTAAACCTCAACGGAGGCGACACTCTTATAGACGGCAACAGAATTATACCCAGCGGCTCCACCATTGGTTCCGTCTCGAATAAGCCCGCAACTCTTGATTGTGCAAGCCTCCCCCTGAGCACCGTTAACACTTCTCTTAAAACATACGGTTGGTGTGTCACTCCCGGCGGAATCAAGGAGTACGGATATTACGTAGTCGACGGTAATAATACAAGCCCGTATAAATTCCTTATCAACGGTGTCAACACTACCAACTCCACCATTACGAAAGCCGGCACGGACAGAGCCTATTCCTCAACGTTTACAAACGGCGCGTTAATGGGCTCAGCCAAATACGTCAACTTCAACCTTACCGGATACGAGGGTAAGACCGTTAAGGTCGTATACGTCGCAAAGACCAATTGGGGCGCAGAGATCGAGCTTGCTCATTTCACAAACGTAAAGGTTCCCAGCGCGTATTATTTCAACATCAACGGTAATACCAACATCGATGGCAACTCCAACACTTCCTTTGATATCAAGGGAAAATACGGAAACAGTGCTCCTTTGACCACCGATTGCTCCGGTAAGACATTCACAACCGCTTCTTCCATTCATTTCGGCGGCTGGTTCGCAACTCCCGGCGGAATCAAGGAATACGGGTATTACGTTGTTGACGGAGACAGCAACAGCGGATACAAATTCCTCTGCAACGGCACCAAGGGCGGAAGCTCCATATTGAATTTGGTCGAACAGGGCGGCTTCAATTGGGCTGAAAGCTGTCTTACAGGCGGCGTCGTGGCTCCGGAAAATAACGGCATAAAGGGCGCTCCCATCAACCTCGCAGGCTACGAAACCAAGACTGTTACGGTTATAGTCGTGGCAAAGACAAATTGGGGTGCTGAAATAGAGCTCGTTTATTTCAAAAACGTCACCGTTCCCGGCGCTCAGTAACACTCCCCTTCAAAAAAGCTTAGTTGACTTACTAAGCGATCAAAAAATAAACGTTAAACACGCTCTCCGTGGTAAAAATTTCCACGGAGAGCATTTTTTGCTTTCAAAAAGCTTCCGAAAAGCACTTGATTAACAAAATCAAAGGTGTTTCAAAAAAAATATCAAAAAAGCGCACATTATATGAAAAAAATGCACATTTGCATTTGTAATTCTTATTGACTTTTGTCTATAATTATGATATAATATAAAATGTTATATAGTGTTTACCTATCTTTCGTGAGCAGAAAGAAAAAGTAAACCGGTTAACCCCCTAAGCCCCTCCCTTGGGGCTAAAATAAATAATAAGGAGAAATTCTATGAAAGCAATTTTCAAGAAAACGGCAGTTATCGCGGTCTCCGTATCTCTTATCCTCCTTTTGGCTCTCTCCGTAATGCCTATGGCATTCGCGGCAGACGAGGCAGCTCAGAATAACACCTGGGCAACCGAGGCAGGCGACGTGGAGCTTGGCGAGAGACTGTCAGCAATGAACATTTCCCTTTCGGGACAGATCACTATGAAGTTCTACTTCGAGGATCTTACCGACGCTCACAGCTATGTCAAGGTCACCGTT
>JBGVHJ010000096.1:0-18625 GCA_045122255.1 Eubacteriales bacterium
CACTCTGCATTCTGCACTCACACATAAACCCCAATTTACCTTTCATTCTCCAAAATTTCCAAATTTCTTCTCACCGTTTCTCTTTTACGCCATGAATATGCGCGGCGGGAGAATTCCTCGTCGCTCATTTCGTCGAGAGACGATAGTGTGAGGTAGGGAATAGTCTCGGCTTTAAAATACTCAATGTCGGTATAAATTGTCCCATTTTTTATCGCCGACAGCGTGTGCGGGCAGACCTCTTGGCAGATATCACACCCCCAGGCAGAGCCGCATTTTTTAATAAGCGCGATCTCGTCCTCGGTCAGCTCGCCCTTCTTTTGTGTTATCGCCGAAAGGCACTCTCCGTCCCCTTTAGGGCAAGCCCTTTGACATGCGCCGCAACCGTTGCAACGCTTGATCTCACAAAGCTCGGTCTCAAGAGGAAGATCGGTAACGATCTCCCCTAAAAAAACGTAGGACGAATATTTTTCGGTTATGAGCATTCCGTTATCACCGATAATTCCAAGCCCCGATGCCGCGGCGGCATTTCTCTCGTTTATGGGCGAATCGTCGGCAAATCCTGCAAATCTGAACCCCTCGAATGCGTTTTCAAGCTCGGGGATGATTTCTGCAAAAAGAGATTTGAAATATCCGTGATAGTCACGGGAGACCGCGTATGCCGAAATATTTCTCTTTTCCTGCTTTGTGAGATAGGGGACGGCAAGCATTATGACCGAAAGCTTATCGAATTCCGAAAATCCGACCCTTTCAAGCTTATATGGACGCAAAAGCTCGCAATTCTTCATCGCTATAGGTGAAAAGAGCGATAGCGAATGCGCGCGCAGTATTTCATAAAGTTTTTCGTTCATATCTGACCTCAACCTAATATACTTAATTAATTTTAACATATATTTATAAAAAATACAAGATAAAATGACATAATTCAACGAGATTTTAACAGTTCTTCATTATGCGGTCACAAATTGTCACTATAATTAAGATGTAATATTATCAATATTTGCATAAAATTACTTGTGGAGGCGTGTCTTATGAAAATTCATTTTAAAAAATCACTGGTTCTTGCCGCGGTCACTCTGATTGTATCAACGGTGACGTTCTCCTCTTGCGATCTGAATTTTTTTGACTATAATTTTGGAGAGGGAGATTTCGGCTTTGGCGATTTTCCTCTCGTTGAACCCGAGACCGATAATATAGTCCCGGCGCCCGATTATGAATACGGCGGAAATATCTCATTGGATAAAAATCCCGGCAGAAACGATCCTTGGAACGATCATACCAGTGCCGGTGTGGAATACAGTGAGATAAGCAGAGTTTACTATGCCGTTGCCGACAGCGTGGTCGAGATCACTACCGAGATGAACGCCACCGGCGGATTTTTGAACAGCTTCGTTTCGGAGGGCGCAGGAAGCGGTGTCATTATTGCCGGTCAGGGCCTTATCGTTACCAATCACCACGTGGTTGAAGGGGCCTCGAATATAGTTGTACGTCTTACCGACGGAAGTCAATACAGAGCGACTCTTGTGGGAAGCGACCGCAATTCCGATCTTGCGGTGCTTAAGATCGATCCCGCAGGCAAGAGACTTACCGTAGCACCTCTCGGATGTAGCGGTGACCTTGTAGTGGGCGAGGATATTATCGTTATCGGCAACCCCTTGGGCTCGCTGGGCGGAACTTTGACTACGGGTATCATCAGCGCGACGGAGAGAAGCATTGTGGTTGACGGAGTTGAAATGACTCTGCTCCAGACCAATGCCGCCATAAATCCCGGGAACTCGGGCGGCGGACTTTTCAATATGGCAGGCGAGCTGGTGGGCATCGTTAATGCTAAAATGGCAGGCGAGGACGTTGAGGGCTTGGGCTTCGCCATTCCTATCGACTATGCCCACGGTATTATAGAGGATCTTATAAATTACGGTCGCGTGGTGACCGAATGATCCGACAAGACAAAATAAAGAATTTTAAGGAGAGACTATGTATCATATTTTGGTTGTTGACGACGAAGCGAGAATTCGCTCGATAATAAAGAAATATGCGGAATTTGAAGGTCATACCGTCAGCGA
Organism: Eubacteriales bacterium; assembly: GCA_045122255.1. Lineage (GTDB taxonomy): Bacteria > Bacillota > Clostridia > Oscillospirales > CAG-272 > SVTX01. The sequence continues at coordinate 2,061 of JBGVHJ010000096.1, forward strand.
AGCAGGCGACGGAATGGAGGCGGTCAGACTCTGCCGCAAGGAAAGCTACGACATTATAATTATGGATATCATGATGCCCGAGCTCGACGGCTTTTCCGCGTGCCGTGAGATCAGAAAGATATCCTCCACGCCTATCATTATGCTCTCTGCCCGCGGCGAGGAATACGACAAGATCAACGGCTTTGAGCTTGGCATCGACGATTACGTGGTCAAGCCCTTCTCGCCCAAGGAGCTTATGCTGAGAATCGAGGCGATAATGAAGAGGATGTCGCGCAAGGGCGGCGACGATACGGTAAAGAAGCCCAACGTTATAGTTGAGCTTGACGGCGGCAAGCTGAAGGCAGACATCACCGCAAGAATTGTTTACATAAACGGCGAGAGAGTCGATATGTCGCCCAAGGAATACGACCTTTTCTTCTATATGCTTGACAATCGCAATATCGCGCTTTCGAGAGAAAAGCTTATAAGCGAGGTCTGGGGATATGATTTCTACGGCGATGCGAGAACCCTTGATACTCATATCAAGCTGCTCCGCAAGAGCCTTGGAGATTACAGCAGATATATCGTTACTCTCAGAGGTGTCGGTTACCGCTTTGAGGACGAAGCATAATTAAAGAGGATCCTTTAATGAACAGAGAAGCAAGGCAAGAAGGAAAAATAAATCTGAGCAGCCGCTACGTATCGGGTATATCGTGGCGGTTGTTTGGCTCGCTTATTGTCTTCGTCGTGCTGATATTGGCGGTGATCTGGATATTCCAGATAGTTCTTTTGAACCGCTTTTACGAGAACTCAAAGCTTGAGGAGCTTCGTGAATCGGACAAGCTGATATCGGGAGCGATAGGTGATGAAAATGAGCTTATCGAACGGATAAACGTCCGATCGGTGGAGACCGATACCTGCATAAGAGTGTTCAGGGTCGTTGACGGAAAGCTTAATGAGATAGCAGGCTCGGATGTTAATAAGGACTGCACTCTGCACAATGCAGAGAATGATCTTAACAGATTTTACGAAAACGCGGTAAGACACGGCGGCACGTTTTCTCATACGAAAAGAGACAAATACGGCGAGGGCTCGTCGCTGAGCACCGTAATGGTGTCGGTAAGAACAGATGCTGAGGGTATCCCTTACGTTATAATGCAGGATAGCGAGCTTATGCCTCTCGATGCAACCGTGAACACACTGCAGAGACAGTTTGGCTGGATAATGTGCATTCTGATAATGGGCGCGCTTGTTATGGCGCTTGCACTCTCGAGAATGATCTGTCTGCCGATGCAGAGAATGAGTCAGTCGGCAAAGAGACTTGCGAAGGGCGATTATAACGCTCACTTTGAGGGAGGTGGCTACCGCGAGGCGGAGGAGCTTGCCGACGCGCTCAATTACGCGGCAAGCGAGCTTCAGAAAAACGATAATCTTCAAAAGGAGCTTGTGGCGAATATTTCCCACGATCTGCGCACCCCTCTGACTATGATCAAGGGATATGGCGAGGTTATCCGTGATATTCCCGACGAAAACACGCCCGAAAACGTGCAGGTCATAATCGACGAGACCGAAAGACTTACCGAGCTCGTTAACGATATGCTGGATCTTTCCAAGATAAGAGCAGGTACGAGAAAGCCCGAGATCGAGGTCTTCGAGCTGACCGAAACCGTTGCGGCGGTGCTTATGCGTTACGAAAAGTTTACCGAGCAGCAGAAATACGTCATTAACTTCGAGCGAGAAGAGTCGGTCTGCGTAAAGGCTGACAGAACCATGATACTTCAGGTGGTCTACAATCTTGTAAACAACGCGCTGAATTACACGGGCGACGATAAGACGGTGACTATTACCCAATCTGTCAGCGATGGCAGAGTCCGCGTTTCGGTAAGCGATACCGGTGTGGGCATCGCCGAGGAGGATCTGCCCTACATCTGGGACAGATATTATAAGGTGGACAAGGTACACAAGAGAGCAGTGGTGGGAACAGGACTTGGACTTTCCATCGTCAAGGGAATTCTTGAGTCTCACGGCGCGCGCTACGGCGTTGAAAGCCGCGTGGGAGAGGGAAGCACCTTCTGGTTCGAGCTCGACGTGATATACGACGTCGATTTTGACGAAAAGCTCTGACGGGAGCGTCGCCTTTATGGCAAAAACGGGGATTTTTTCAAAATCTATTGATTTTTTAGCGGAAATGTAGTAAAATAACAAAAACCGAGTTGCATAGGAGGGCATTATGAAGGATATCATCAATTCAATATTTAAGTGCCCCGTGTGCTCGTGCAGGATGAGCGTCACCGAGGACGGCAAAAGCGTAAGGTGCTCGGGAGAGAATCCCAAGGGAAAGAAGCACAACTTTGATTTTTCATCCGACGGATATCTCAGCTTCGGAGTGACGGGCGGCGATTCTAAAGAGGCGGTTGCGGCAAGGCGCGCGTTTTTGAGCACAAAAGCCTACGAATTGGCGGCTCTGCCTATACGCTCTTACGTGAAGTTGTTTGTTCCCGATTGCAAATTGCTGATAGACGCGGGATGCGGTGAGGGCTACTACACCTCGATGCTCTCGGAGGTGTCCGAGAATACAGTTGGCTTTGACCTTTCAAAATTCGCCTGCGCGGCAGGCGCTAAGCAAGCAAAAAGAGACGGTAAAACAAATCTGTTATATGCAACCGCCAGCGTTTTTTCTCTTCCATTGCAGGACGAATGCGCCGATGCGGTAACTAACATCTTCGCGCCCTGCGCCGAGGAGGAATACAAGCGGATCCTCAAGCCGGGTGGCTATCTTTTCGTTGTGGGAGCAGGAAAAGAACATCTGATGGGTCTGAAAAAGGCGATCTACGATGACGTTTACGAAAACGGTCAGAGAGCCGACCTGCCACAAACTATGGAAAAGGTCGATTGCATCAACGCGCACTATATATGGAAGATAGGCGGCAAGGACAATATCGCCGCACTCTTCTCGATGACCCCCTATTACTGGCGCACAAGCGAGGGCGATAAGGAAAAGCTTGCGAACCTTGAAGAGCTTGTGACCGACATCGATTTTGAGATCAATATCTACCGAAAATAAACATTTGAAAAAGGACACAAAAATGAAATTTTCACTTTGTATACCAATGTATAACGAAAGCTCGATAATTAAGGACACCGCAAAGACTCTTTCGGAGTATATGTCGGCGAATTTCGATGATTACGAGATCATATTTTCCAACGACGGCTCAAAGGACGGCTGTGACAAGATGGTGGAGGAGCTGAAGCTTCCCAACGTCCGCGTAGTCGGCTACGAGGTCAACCGAGGAAAGGGCTATGCCGTAAGGACGGCAATGCTTGCATCTGAGGGCGACGTGGTCATGTTTACCGATGCCGACCTTGCCTACGGCTGCGACGTTATAAAGCGTGTTGCCGATACCTTTGCGGCAAATCCCGATGCAGATATGGTCATCGGCTCGAGAAATCTTTCTGCTGACGGCTACGAGGGCTATACATTTATCCGTAAGCTTGCAAGCAAGGTATATATCAAGGTGTTGTCTGTCGTCGGCGGCTTCAGACTTTCCGACTCCCAGTGCGGCTGTAAGGCTTTCACGGGAAAGGCTACCAAGGAGATCTTCTCCCGTTGCGAGGTAGACCGCTTCGCCTTTGACTTTGAGTGCATTCTTTGGGCAAATAAATTTGGAATGAAGATAGTCGAAATGCCCGTGAAGATCATTAACCACCGCGAAAGTAAGGTAAACGTCCTCCGCGATTCCGTCAAAATGATCCGCGATATCCTTAAAATGAAGAAGAGAATCAAAAAGACACAAATATAAAAAATATGCCGTCCGTTTTGCGGTCGGCATTCTTGAAATGTGTTTGACGATCAAAATACGAAAGGAGAATCAAAATGTACGATTATCTTTTATTTGACCTCGACGGAACGCTGACCGACCCGGCTATCGGTATCACAAACTCAGTGATGCACGCACTCCGCAAATGTGGAATTGAGGTTAGCGATCGAAGTGAGCTTTTCTGCTTCATCGGTCCGCCTCTTTCAGCTTCTTTTAAAAAGTATTACGGCTTTTCGGATGAAGATGCACTTGTGTGTGTGGAATATTATAGAGAATATTTCCGCGACAGAGGCATTTTTGAAAATAAGGTCTACGACGGAATTCCGGAGCTTTTAGAGCAATTGAAGAATGAAGGCAAGACGCTCATTCTTGCAACAAGTAAGCCGGAAAGTTTCGCAAAGCAGATTCTGGAGTATTTTGACCTTGAAAAATACTTTGATCTAATTGTGGGAGCGAGTATGGATGAATCGCGTAATAAGAAGGAAGATGTTATACGCTACGCACTTACTACTGCCAACATTAGCGATCTGAAAAAAGTAGTAATGATAGGTGACAGAGAGCAGGACATAATAGGAGCAAAGATAAACTGTCTTGATTCTATCGGTGTGCTTTACGGCTACGGAGATTTAAATGAGCATACGTTAGCAGGCGCGACGTATATCGCGGAAGAAGTTATAGATATTTTGCAATATATTTGACGATTAAATTTTGATTTATCGGTGAGTTGCGAGGCAGATTTACGCGATAGGCTCCCTTGTGTAAAGGGAGCTGTCAGCGAAGCTGACTGAGGGATTGTTTTGCTGTGAAATGTTACTTTTACAATCCCTCCGTCTCGCTACGCGATCCACCTCCCTTTACACAAGGGAGGCTTTTGTTAGCATTGCCTCGTCGACAAACACCAATTTGCAAGCACTTTATCCCTCTTTCAGCTTCTTTATCTCATCCCTGAGATAAGCCGCTTTTTCGAATTCAAGCATTCTGGCGGCGGCTTTCATTTCGGCGGTAAGCTTTTCGATCAGCTTCTCGCGCTCGCCCGCGGTAAGCTTCTTGGGCTTCTTGCTCTTGCCCTCGGCTCCCTTGTCGGAATTCTTTCCGCTGATGTCGATAACGTCGCGCACACCCTTTATGACGGTCTTGGGCACGATGCCGTGGGCTTTGTTGTAGTCATCCTGTATCTTGCGGCGGCGGTTGGTCTCGGCAATTGCGCGCTCCATCGATCCCGTGATCGAATCGGCATACATTATGACCTTACCCTCGCTGTTTCGCGCCGCGCGTCCGATAGTCTGGATAAGCGACCTCTCGGCGCGCAAAAATCCTTCCTTATCGGCATCGAGTATGGCAACCAGAGAGACCTCGGGAATATCCAAGCCCTCACGGAGCAGGTTTATGCCCACAAGCACGTCGAAAATACCGAGACGGAGGTCACGGATGATCTCCATTCGCTCCATAGTGTCGACGTTGAAATGAATATATCTGACCTTGATGCCGTTGTCGGCAAGGTAATCGGTGAGATCCTCCGCCATCTTCTTGGTCAGTGTAGTGACAAGTACCCTCTCGCCCTTGTCGGCGCGGATGCGGATCTCGCCCATAAGGTCGTCGATCTGCCCCTCAATGGGTCGCACCTCCACCTCGGGGTCAAGCAATCCGGTAGGTCTTATTATCTGCTCAACGGTGCCCTCGCTATGCTCGCCCTCGTAATCGCCGGGGGTGGCGCTGACGAAGACCGCCTGATTGATCCTGTCCTCAAATTCATCGAAGAAAAGGGGGCGGTTATCGTAAGCCGATGGGAGACGGAAGCCGAAATCTATAAGATTTTTCTTTCTCGCCGTGTCTCCTCCGCTCATTCCCCTTACCTGGGGCAGGGTGACGTGAGACTCGTCCACGAAGAGCAAAAAGTCTTTCGGCATATAGTCAAGCAGCGTGAACGGAGTCGATCCCGCAGGTCTGCCCGAAAGCACTCTCGAGTAGTTTTCAACACCCGAGCAGAAGCCTACCTCACGGAGCATCTCCATATCGTATTTTACTCGCTCAGTGATTCTCTGCGCCTCGATCAGCTTGCCCTCCGATTCGAACCACTTTGCCCTTTCCACCATTTCGGCATATATCTCGGCAATAGCCTTGTCACGCTTTTCATCTGACACGGCGTAGTGGGTGGCGGGGTAGATTGGATAATAGGAGAGCGAGCGGAGCATCTCGCCGGTTACTATATTTATCTCGGAAATGCGGTCTATCTCGTCGTCAAAGAACTCGACGCGGATAGCCTTTTCATTCATGCTTGCGGGGATTATTTCGACCACGTCGCCGCGCACACGGAAGGAATCACGGACAAGATTGAGGTCGTTTCTGGTGTAGCTGATCGAAATAAGACGGCGGATAAGCTCCTCACGGGGCAGAATTATTCCCGGGCGAAGCGAAATTATAAGATCCTTGTATTCGTCGGGCTCACCGAGAGAATAGATGCAGGACACGCTGGCGACCACTATCACGTCGCGGCGCTCAAAAAGCGAGCTTGTGGCGCTGTGACGGAGACGGTCGATCTCGTCGTTTACGAGAGCGTCCTTTTCGATATACATATCCTTGCCGGGGATGTACGCCTCGGGCTGGTAATAATCGTAGTAGGAAACGAAATATTCAACTGCGTTTTCGGGGAAAAACTCGCGAAACTCGGTGCAGAGCTGCGCCGCAAGAGTCTTGTTGTGCGCCAGCACAAGCGTAGGTCTGTTGACTCGCGCGATAACGTTCGCCATAGTAAAGGTCTTACCCGAGCCGGTAACGCCGAGCAGGGTCTGCATGCGCTTCCCTTCCTCGATGCCGCGGACGAGCCCTTCTATTGCCTCGGGCTGGTCACCAGTGGGCAGATATTCACTTTTCAGCTTGAATTTGTCCATAAAATGACCCTTCCTTTGCAAAAATATCTAAAAGAAGCCGCGCTAAGCGCAATTTTCTCCAATATATTATTTTATCACAAAAAAACGCAAATGTAAATAAACCGTCGTTCGTTTTTTCTTTTTGTTTACAATTCGTTCTATTTTGCAAATAGCATTTAGTATTTTCGGTTTAGCAAAAATGATGCCCGACTCAAATTCGGGCATCATTTAGTAATAATTAATTATGAACGTACATTCTGGCGGTGCCGCCGCCTTCTTCGTTGACGGTACACAGGTATTTCCAACCGTATCTCTCGTAAAAGGAGGTATGGTCGGTTATGAGATAGAGGGTGTCGATCCCGTTTTCTTTCATTTCGGTTCGCACGAAGCTCAAGAGATCTCCTGCAATTCCTTTTCCTCTGCTTTCGGGCTCGGTATATAGAGCGCAGACATTTGGGGAAAGATCCTTACGGTCGTGAAAGTCATTATCTATGACACCGACTCCTCCGACGATGCGGTCACATTCAACGGCAACGTACCAGCTCGGAACTGGCGACGCGCCGCATATGCAATTATCCATACTTTCCACATATGCTTCTCTCGGTATTTCCCATTTTTCGTGAAACCAATCTGCCATTTGATCCTTCATTTCGGGGTAGTCTTTCAGTCGTATTATCTTCATATGTCAAGTATCCTTCGCCAAATCAACGGTTATTTTTAATGTATTCAAGGGCTTTATCGGAGATCACTCCGTGGAGAGAGTCGTATTCCTTTGCATCTATCAGCTCTCTTACCCTTGTGGAGCTTACAGACATAAGGCTTTCATCCGCGGGCAAAAAGAGAGTTTCGGCGCGGTCGTTATGTGCTTTATTCCACTTGGCATGGATCATTTCGTATTCAAGGTCTGCGGCATTTCTGATACCCTTTACGATAGCGGTGGCATTTATTTCGTCAACAAGGTCGATAAGCATACCTGTACGCGCGATCACCTCTGCGTTTTCGATATGAGATACCGAAAGGCGAGCGATCTCAAGCCTCTCCTCCATAGAAAACATATATTTTTTCGACGAAAGCGAGCTATCGTATTTAGCGGAATCGTTTATCATAACGGCTACGACGACCTTATCAAACATCTTAGCGGCGCGCTCGATAATATTTACGTGACCCAGCGTCAAGGGGTCAAAGCTACCCGGAATAAGTGCGATCTTCATTTTTTTCAATCCTTTCGATCAGATCAACGGCTTAACGATAGTGATATGCGCCACGCCGTATTTTGCCTTCTTGATTATCTCAAATTTTTCGCCGAGGGCAGCGTCCGACTCAAAAATATCGGCTTCCTCGCTCTCGCAGACGATTATTGAGGTGGGCTTCAGCATTTCGCCTTCAAGCAGAGCTTTCAGGGTGGGCGCGACGGCGCGGAGCGCGTAGGGCGGGTCGATAAACACCACGTCGTACTTCTTTTTGCCCCTTGTAACGCGAATAAAGTCGTTTACGTCGCTGTTGAAAAGACGGGAGAAGGAGGAAAGCTTGGTTTTTTCGATATTCTGCTCAATTATCTTTGCCGCATCACGACTTTTGTCGATAAAGGTCGCGCTCTGGGCGCCTCTTGACACCGCCTCAAGACCCATCTGACCCGAGCCCGCGAAAAGGTCCAGCACGTCTCTGCCCTCGATGTCAAACTGGATCATCGAAAAGACCGCTTCCTTGGCTCTCTCGCTTGTGGGACGGGTGTTTTCGCCCTCCAGCGTGTTCAATTTTATTCCTCGGGCTTTGCCCGTAATAATTCGCATCATTGTTTTTCTCCGTTAAAATACTCAAAAATCCTCTCGGCATCCTTTATGCCGATGCCCTTCACATCCGCGATCTCTTCCACGGTAGCGGTCTTGATCCTTCCTATGCCGCCAAAGGCTTTCAGCAAAATCTTCGCCTTGGCATCTCCGATACCGTCGATCTTGGTCAGTGACGATTTTGTCAAAGTTTTTCGCTTTGCGCTATCCATCTTGGAGACGGTAAATCGGTGAACCTCTTCCTGTATTTTATAGATGAACACGAAAAGCGCGTTCTCGCGCGCGATGCTTATCTCCTCCGTATCGGTGCAGAGGGCGCGAGTCTTGTGGTAATCGTCCTTGACCATTCCGAAGACCGGTATGTCAAGCTCCATTTCACGGAGCAGCTCTCTGACGGTGGAAACATGACCCTTACCGCCGTCAAGCAGAATAAGGTCGGGCAGATTGGCAAATGAGCCGCCATCGTCATTGAGGTGCGACAGTCGGCGGTAAAGCGCCTCTCGCATGCTTTGGTAATCGTCGGTGCCGTCCTTGACAGAGGCGATCTTGAAGCTTCTGTAATCGCTCTTTTTGAATTTCGTGCCATCGGTGACTATCATTCCCGCGGTAATATGCTCGTGACCGATATTTGAAATATCGTAAGCCTCTATTCTCTCGGGATAGGTCTCGAGAGAAAGCAGCTCGGCGAGACGGAGCAATATCTTGTCGTCCTTTTCCGCCTCTGCGCGGTAATTTTTCGCTCGCTCGGCGGCATTGTCGCGCACCATAGCGCAAAGAGTCTTGTTCTCTCCTCGCTCGGGGGTACGGACGGTGACCTTTCGTCCTGCGCGCTCGGTGAGATATGCCGAGAGCGTTTCCAGCTCTTCGGCTTCAAGCTCGAAGGACAAGAGGATACTTTTGGGAATATATTCCCTTATGGAATAAAGCTCGCAGATGAAGGACGAGATATTGGTCTCGTCGAGAATTCTGTCAGAGCCGAAGACGAATTCCTCCTTGTCGGAGACCGCGCCGTCGCGGATAAAGAAGACCGACACCGAGGAGCAGACCTCGTCGCTCCATAGTCCTATAATATCGTGCTCGGTATCCGAGGGGGCGACCACCTTCTGCTTCTGCCCCAGACGGTCGAGCGCCGCAAGCGTATCACGGCACTTTGCCGCAAGCTCGTATTTCTCGTTTTCAGCATACTCGTACATTTTTTCGGTCAGCTCACGCTTGACGGTTGCGGTGTTGCCGCGCAAAATATCCGACGCGTGCCTGATCCTTTCAAGATATTCCTCGACTTCTACCTTGCCCGTACATACGCCGCAGCACTTGTTCATCTGATAATAGATGCAGGGGCGCTCGCGGCCTATATCCTTTGGAAATTTTCGGGTGCAGGTAGGCAGACCAAGGGTTGCCGACAGCGTATTTATCACCGAAAAGACGGTGCTCGTGCCCGAATAAGGGCCGAAATATCTGCCGCTCTCTCCTCTCGTTCTCGTCATAACGAGACGGGGATAGAGCTCGTCGGTGATCTTGATATAGGGATAGCTCTTGGCATCCTTTAATCTTATATTATATTTAGGATTGTATTGCTTTATCAGCGTGTTTTCAAGCGAGAGGGCTTCTATCTCGGTGTCGCAGACGTAATAGTCGAAATCCTTGACCGCTCTTACCATTCCGGCGGTCTTCGCATTCTTCTCGCTATTCTGAAAATATTGCGACACGCGGTTTTTCAGCTTCCTCGATTTTCCAACGTAAATAACCGTGCCCTGCGCGTTTTTCATTATATAAACGCCCGGGCGAAGAGGCAGAGAGTTTGCCTTCTCAAGCAATATCTTCAATTCTTCTTCCTTAATAGGCATATCTTTACCTCCTTTTTAAATCATTTTATCAATATATAAACAAAAAGCGCGGAGACCGTTTAAATCTCCGCGCTTTTCAAGTACACTACTATATTATTCATTAAATCCCGAATCGACGAGTGAAACAAGCCCGTTGAGAGCGGATTCCTCATCCTGTCCGTCCGCAATAAGCTTTATAGTCATTCCCTGTGCGATTCCGAGTGACAGAACGCCAAGAAGGCTCTTTGCATTGACCTTGCGGTCATCCTTCTCAACAAGAATGGTACACTTGTAGCTATTTGCCTTCTGAATAAAAAACGTAGCGGGGCGAGCGTGGAGACCGCTTGCATTGGTAATCACAACATCACGAGTTTTCATCTAATTCTACTCCTATTTTATGTAGGTTATATTATACAAATTCTGAAAAATTCAGCACGAAACAAAACCGAAAATTTCGGCTACCAATAGTATAACAAAAACCAAGAGTAAAATCAAGATGCAAAATTATATATTTTTCACACAATTAACAGATGCCTTTGTAGCAATTTGCACAAAACTCAGTTTTATTTTACCGAAATACAAAATTATTCAATCGCATGTATTCCCGTGACAGTAATTGTGAACACGGCAACCGACGTATTTACCTCGATCTCGCTTCCAACAGTAAATCCGATCTCACCAACCGTGAAATAATTGCCGTTTGCGATAGCGTCGGCATTCAGCAGCATCTTGCCGCGAGCCTTTACTTTCTCGTAGGAAACCTCTTCTTCAAGCTCTCCCTCTTCTCCGCTCTCGGTCTCTTCGGGAGCATCGACTCCATCGATCATAAGGGGAGCCGTATCACCCTTGCCCATATAGATATGACCCAGAACGTCACCGCTTTTTGAAAAATAGACTGCGTCATCTTTTTCTACATAATTGGCAAGGCTATTGTAGACGTCACATTCAAATTCAACGATATATTTGGAATTTTCCGAAAGGTCGGGAGTGGACACTCCTTTATATACCCTGTATCCCAAGGCTGCAACGAGGCAGAGGGCAAGCAGGATGATCATTACGTCGAAGGCATTTATCCTTCTGTGCGATTTCTTTTCTTTCACAGCGTTTGCCATATCACTTGCCTCCCTTCGCGTCTGAATCCATCTTGTCAAGGAACTCAACCACTGTTCCCGAAACGTTAGTGCCGTTTTCGGTTCTGAGATTATAGCTGCGACCGACGGCAAGTCTTTCCTCACCTATGGAATAGCCTTCATCCGCCTTATACTTTACGGTGTGGGCAATAACGACCACCTGTCTGCCGTTTCCGTCCGTGCCGATCGACTTTATTTTACCGAAATGCAGCGTATTGCCGTCAATATCGCAATAGACCTGCTCGTTTTTCAAATTTTTCGCCGAGTTTTCATCCAATATTATCATATATTCTACGTCTACCGTATCGTAATCGACGGTAAAATATCTGAACGCGTAGAATCCGCCCACTGCTACCGCGCCTATTATGATAGCCAGAATTATCGCAATAATAACGTCAACGACTATCGGCATGCGCTTTCGGGCACTTCTTATTTTTTTAATTGGACTGTAATCGTTTTTTCTCGTTTTGGCAAGTGATGCCAAGGGCTGGCTTGTGATACCGCCCGACTTATCGGAGTCGGCATTCTTCAAGCCCTTGTTATTTATATCGTAATTCTTGATATCAGGCATTATTTTTGATTCCTTTCAAGCAATTATTTATGGAATATCAGCTCTACGTCGGTATTATCCTCAGAACTCGACAGCTCGGATCTGTGCGATTCATCAAGCTCTCTTCCCTCTCTGACGTACCCTGCCAGAAGACCTGCGCACGCCCAGAAGAGATACAGCATTCTGAAATCATTCCAGATGCAATTGACCATTCCGAACATGAATGCACCGATCAGCGCGCAGGTAAGCGCGAGCGCATCGGCGCGCATAGTTTTGTCGGTCGAGGTGGCAAGGAAGCCGAAGCTCTTTTTGAAAAGTGCGACCGCGAAAATGACGAACACGGCGGCTCCTCCGATACCCGACCAGCAAATGATCTGAAGATAGAAGCTACCGGGATCGGTTGCCGACTCTGTGACGGCATTCATATAGGGCTCAAAGGCATTCAAGAAGGAGCTTTCTCCCGCTCCTATGCCGAGCAGGTTGTCTCCAAGCATATTCAAGGTACCCTCAACCACCTCGGGGAGATAGGCTGAATCGGGAGAGACGAGGGGCATATGTGATCTTATTTCATCGATTATCAGCCGCACGTCGATATATTTTATCACAAACGGAAGCGCAACGGCTAAAATTGAAAGCGGTATCAGTGCTATTATTACTGCATTGAAGGTCTTATGCGAATAAACGACCCAGAATACACAAAATTCGATAAGTATCGCAACCAAGGTCTCGTACGTTCCGTAGATAAAGCACGCTCCGGAAAGCACACCCATAAGTCCGAGCATTACCACGGTTTTTGAAACCGAGCTTTTTTTCGTCATTGCCGCAAAAACCGCAGGGATCGAAAGGATCGCCAGCACGCTGAAGACGTCCGCGTTATCGGCAATATAAATATTGTTGCCCTCGAATATAGGCTGAACGTAATCGCGTATCGAATATGCAACTCCGTCCACTATTCCGTCGTAAAATATATTCCAAACTCCGACTATCGCAATACCCGCAAACACTACGGCAAGTATATTAGAGTAGGTCCCGAGCATCTTCTTTCCTCTGACCAGGCAATACGGCATGAAGAAGCCACCTGCGACAATGATCGCGGCAAGCAATGAGCGACCGAAGGCGCCCTCACCGCCCGACGAAAATACGCCCGAAACAAGAATAAATCCGCAAAACAGAGCAACAAGTATACCCTCAGGGGAGATCGACAGCACTCTTCTGTGCTTTATTACCTTAGAAATATAGGAGAGCACAGTCATAACGATCATAGCCACAAGTATGATCTCGGCATAGCTCGTATACTGAAGGAGAGGGGCTGAGAAAAGAGTCATTGCCACACCGCTCTCGGGATTTGCGGAAATGAGACATCCGACCAGCACGCATAGAAGAACAACGAAAACGTATGCAGGATGCAGGAAATAGGTTGCGGCACCCAATACGAGGGCTATCGCTACCGCCACGAACATATACGCAACGCCTCCGCGACGCTTTACGTTCTTCAGCTTTTCCTCGGGAATTGCGAAGAAATGCAACACCAGCCAGCGGAGCATTTTACTTCCCGCCGCGGATGAAGCCAGAGATTTCGTTGATACAAGCAACGGGAATGAGCAGATAAAGATGATCGCCGCGGTTATCAGTCTCGATTCGTCACCGCTATATCCTCCGTTAATAAAGAAGGACATGAAATACATAACTATCGACGTCGCGCCGTACATAACGGCAAACATACCGTATACGTTCATGCAGAGCTCCGACAGGAAGGTTCGTATCGCCTCGGGAACCTTCATGAAAAAGCTGTTTTTCATAACCGAATCGACACCCTCGGAAACCGAGTTTCTTCTGAACAGTCTGTGAGCCTTTCCAAGCAGCCTCATAAAGAAGCTTTCCTTTTCGGCTTTGTCGGATGAGAACCAGGTTCCCATACGTCCGTTTGCGAACATCGAATATATAAAGGAGGTAAAGGCATCTATCACGCTCAAAAAGAACGATCCGCCTTTAGCCTTTTTCTTTTTTGTTTTGATCTTTGCCAAATCCGTCCTCCTTTCCGACGCTTTGTAAGGTCAAATTCAGATTTCGCTGTCTTTTGTGAGAAGATCGGGGCGGTTGCGCTCGGTAAGCTCTCTCGCGCTCTCGTCTCTCCATTTATCGATATTGGCATGATGCCCCGAGATCAGCACGTCGGGCACCTTAACGCCGTGAAACTCGTAAGGTCTCGTGTATTGGGGATATTCCAGCATTCCCGAGGAAATGCTTTCCTTTTCATAGCATTCGGGATCGGAAAGCACACCGGGAAGCAATCTTGACACTGCGTCCACAAGTATGGTCGCGGGAATTTCGCCGCCCGTCAGCACAAAGTCTCCGATAGAGACCTCCTCGTCCACTATCTCGTCGATAATGCGACGGTCAACACCCTCGTAATGTCCGCACAAAAGTATGATATTACCGTATTTTGAAAGATCCTCAGCCTTCTTCTGATTCAGCACCTTGCCTGCAGGAGACATATAGATCACTCTGCGACTTTCAGGCTCAAATCCCGCGCTCTTCTGCTCCTCGAGAATGGCTGAGTAACAATTGTAGATGGGGGGAGCCATCATCAGCATTCCCTTGCCGCCGCCGTAGGGGGTATCGTCCACTCTGCGGTGCTTGTCCTCGGAATAGTCGCGGATATTGTATGTATTTATCTCGACCGCGCCGCTCTTCTGCGCGCGACCGATTATGCTCTCGCCAAGGACCGTATTTACAAGTCCCGGGAAAAGTGTCATTATATCAAATCTCATATTTTCCTCAAAAATCAATCGTCGGTCAGAAGTCCGGGTATCACTTCAACGTAAATACCGCTCTCAAGGTCTACTCTCTTAACGAATTCCTCGACCACGGGCATCATTCTCTCACCTGCAGGGGTGGTTACGACGTATATATCCGAAGCTCCGCGGTTGATAACGTCCTTTATCTTGCCGTAAACCTTGCCGTCAACGTTATCGATAACGGGAAGCCCCAGAAGGTCGGCAATAAAATAGTCGCCCTCCTCAAGCTCAAAATCGTCGCGCGAGGCATAGAGCATAGTGCCCTTCATAGCCGCCGCCTTGTCCATATCGTCGATTCCCTCAAGCTCCGCCAGCACGAACTGCTTGAAAACAGACGCGCCCTTGACCTCTATCTCTCGGTATTTTCCTCCCTCAAGCGTGAAAACTCGCTCAAGGCTTGCAAGCACCTCGGGAGAATCGCAAAGAGACTCAAGCTTGACCGCGCCCTTTACACCGTGAGTATTTATTATCTTACCACATTCAAGATATTGCTTTTTAGCCATAATTTCATTCATCCGATCTTAAAACTGAATTAAAAATACCTATACATTTTAATATTATATCACAAATAAATGCAAAAAGCAATATGTAAGTCGAATTTTTCCACACTGTTATTTTTGAATACTGTCATTATTTTTGGCAAAAATAGACTTAGACGAAAAAAATTTACAAATATCATATTGACAAAAGGGGCTTTTCCTTGTAGAATGTATGGGATATTGAAATTTTGATCTATTTACGAAAGGAAAACTAATTATGACTTTTACCGCACTTAGCTTTCTCGGCGACGGCATGGGAGGCACCTTGATTACTGTCGGTATGCTTGCCGTTGTAGGCGTACTGTTTTATTTCTTTGCTATCCGTCCCCAGAAGAAGCAGGAAAAAGAGACCGCAGATATGAGAAATAACCTTCAGGTAGGTGATGAGATCACCACTATCGGCGGCATCATCGGCAAGGTCGTCAGCATCAAGGAAGAGACCTGCGTTATCGAGACCAGCCGCGATTGCACAAAGATCCGTATTCTCAAAAGCGCGATCAGCCGCGTTGACGTAAAGGCACAGGATTCTATCGACTGATAGAGTCGTAATAACATAAAAACGCTTCCATACGCATATATTTTATCAAAAATATATGTTACGGAGGCGTTTTTATTATGTCTGAATACAAAAAAAGAGGGAGCTTTCCCGTACCTGCCAAAAGCCGAGCTCTCGCAAAGATCGGGAACGAAGCGGAGGACTCCCCAATATTTCTCTCTGCCCTTAAGGGCGCACTTTGGGGGCTTGGAGCGGCGATCGCTTCGGGAATTTTGCTGGTGACGCTTATGACGGCGATCGCCTATGCAAATCCCGATCCCGCAACGCTTATCTCACCCCTCGCTCTCCTTGCTCTTATGCCCGCAATGTTCGCAGGAGGGTTCGTCACATCCAAAAAAGTGGGCAGCTCTCCCCTGCTCTGCGGTATACTCTGCGGCGCGGCGGTGACGCTGGTCACCTTGCTTCTTTCGGTCGTTCTGTGGGGTCTGCCGTCCTCGGGATATGCGTTTTGGCAATCGGTGGCTCTGCACGTAGCGGCGGTTGGATTTTCGATCCTTGGCGCGTTTGCGGGGAATATAAAAAGGAAACAAAAGATAGGAAAAAGAAGGTTTGGAAGAAGATAGGTTGCGATTTATCGGGGAGATGCAAATCGTAGGGCGGTGCCTTGGTGCCGCCGTAACGAACATTATAATACCATCGTTCACGGGACGTCGAGGGCGCCGTCCCCTACGGTATAAAACGCTTGCCAATCCCTTACCGTAGAAGGTTTTTGAACGAT
>JBGVHJ010000097.1:0-38075 GCA_045122255.1 Eubacteriales bacterium
TAAAAAGATCGAACAGGTTTACCGAGCTGCCGACGTGAAGTACGAGCTTCTTCCATTATCACATGACGGTATTGACAGCACTGCTCTTGCAAGAACAAGGGCGAGTGTCATTCACACCACACCTTATAGAAGCTTTCCGACGGGCATTACTGCGTCCGCCAACAAACGCCACGAATATATCCGCTGGGCGAGCAAAAATGGGCGCATCATTATTGAAGACGATTTCGAGTCTGAGTTTTCTGTTTCCTCAAAACCGGAGGATACGCTGTTTTCACTTTCCAACTATGACAACGTAATCTATATGAACACCTTTTCCAAGACTATATCTCCCGCGCTCCGCGTTGGATATATGGTTCTGCCCAAATGCCTTGTGAGCGAATTTGATAAAAAGCTCGGCTTCTATTCATGCACAGTGCCAACCTTTGAGCAGTTTGTTCTTGCAGAGCTTATTAACAGCGGAGACTTTGAACGTCACATCAACCGAGTCAGACGAAGTTTGAGGAAGAAGCATTAAAATAAATACGATAGCCCTCGCTCTATTTCGGAACGAGGGCGGTTTGATTCTACTCGGTTAATGTTTCAATGGCAATCTGCATCCCGAGCTTGAAAGCGTACTCAAAGATTGCCGCTTCAGCCAAGCTCATATACTCGCTCCAACAATCGTGAAACTTTTCAAAGACTTCTTTTTGCTCATCAGAAAAGCTTTTCTCTAAGTCCTCGTGATGCCGTGACATATATCCGAGCAATTCTTTCATTTCTTTAGAATTAGTTCGGCTGTCCTCTTGCGGAATAATGTTTCCGTGCTATAGTTCGTTTATCATATTTTTCATAGGTTGTGCCTCCTTTTCTGTCAGCACAACAACATACCACAGAAGAGAACGAAAGTCCAGCACTTTTTCGAAAATAAATCCAACTTTTTTCGCCGGGCGTTTTCTTTGCTTACAGCGATGCAATTTTTGCGTTTTAATACAGTTTTTATTCGGTCGGCTGCAGTAGCATTGATTTCCTTCTTTTCTCTGCAAGGCGTTTTCTTTCGTCTACTGCGCATCAATTTTTGCATTTCGAGCAAAGGTGGTTGACTAATCTTTCGAAGTATGGTATACTAACGGCAGAAGAAAAACACGACACGGGGTGAACCGTTCAGTCACCTGACGGTATGAGCTTGCTATAATCGCGGCTTGGTTTGTTGGCTCGGATTGTGGCTTGACCACATCTTTGACCATCTACGGCTTCGGACTACGTGGAAACAGTGCTTACAAGAGCATCTGAAAGCATCGTTTTCGGACTAAAAAGCATCAAAAAGTCAATAAAAGTAGTCAAAAAACGATGGCGTATTTGTTCGGGACCAAGAGGTCGTGGGTTCGAATCCCGTCACTCCGACCATAAATAAAAGGGGGCTTTATGCCCCCTTTTATTTATGCCTTGGATTGCATGGTGCCATTCGAATCCACCACCAAATTTGCTTGCAAATTTGTGTTAATGTTCTGAATCCCGTCACTCCGACCATGAAAAAAAGAGGGCTTAATGCCCTCTTTTTTATGTATATTTTATCATGGAGTGTAACACTTTATAATCTCCAAAATATCGCGTTTATACACATTGCCACCGAGAACGTCGCCATTTGGCTCGAACGACACGCAACGCATGTCCTGCGGATCGTCTACGTACGGATTTTTGGGATGCTCATCCGTGAAATACTCGGCGAGATATTTCAGCGCGTTCCCTTCCGGGAAAATTATATTCCCTTCGTTTGCGGTAATAGCTATATCCGCAAAGCTGTCGAGGATCTCTCGCGTTTTTCTGTTATACAGATTATCATCCGTCGTACTCACAAGCCACGCGGGCTGAAGTCGAATCGGTATGCCACACTTCTTGGCTTGCGCGGCAAACTGCTTCACCACGTGTAGCGGTATCGTTTCCTGATGGAAAGCATCCACCGACAAAAGCAGGTCGTTCACGCCGCACTTGGCAAGCTGCTCCGCGACCTCGTGGATCTTATCGTCATTCTTCGAAAAATAGCCGTTGGTAATAACTTGTCGCTTGGGGATATTCAGCTCTTTTGCAGCCTTCATGATCGCATAGACCGCCTCAGTGCGCAACAGCGGCTCACCGCCAAAGGTCATCACGGTTTTGATGTCGTACTCCGCCGTGATCTTCCGTACCGCATCTGCGGCAATATCGGGATCTATATGCTCACCGCAAAGCGTGTGATCTCCCTCGGAACAGTGCTTGCACCGCCCCGTGCAGGCATAGGTCACGACAAACTCGATTTTATTCAGATTTTTGAGATATTGATTCATCATTTTTTGTATTCAACGACCAGCCGTTATCCCCGTGGTAGATCATCTGCTTTGTCATACCACCGTCGATGCAGATGTTCTCTCCAGTGATAAATCCTGCCATATCGGAGCAAAGATACAACACCATATTGGCAATATCGGGCGGATTTCCCACCCTCCCCGCAGGCTGCTGTGTGGCATCTGCGCCATCATAAACGGTGTAGCTATTGTCTATCCATCCGGGCGAAATTGAATTAACACGAACCTTTCCCGCAAGGCTCACGGCAAGTGCATGCGTAAGTGCGGAAATTCCTCCTTTAGCGGAAGTATAGCTCTCAGTCTCAGGTTGGCTCATTCTGTCGCGGGATGAGGAAATATTGACAATACTCGCGCCTTGCGCAAAGTACGGTGCGAAGAGTTTAGAAAGATAGAAGGGCGCAACTACGCCGACTTTCTGCGCGTATTCGAAGTCCTCGTAGCTCCCGTTTGTAATACCGCACGACTTAGGTGCCGCATTATTGATGAGACAGTCCACGTGACCGGCATCTGCAATCACCTTCTCCGCGAAGCGCTCAAGAGTCGGCTTGTCGGCAAGATCGCCCACAAAGCAATCGTTCGGTAGCAGGTCTATCACGTAAACTGTCGCACCTGCTTCGCGGAATTTTTCACAGATACATTTCCCTATCCCTCTCGCACCGCCGGTTACAACAATAATCTTTCCTTTGAAATCAAACATATCGTTCACCTCTGCTCTTCCACCTTACCACTTTTTATCAAACAAGGCTCTTCTCTCGGTGGAATGGCGCATCATTTTTCTCATTCCGTCAACGTCCTCGCGCTCAAGCATGCCCTTAAGCTCATTGAATTTGTCCAAAAACATATCCATCTGGTCAAGGAGCACGTCCTTATTGGCTATGAAAAGCTCGCTCCACATAAGATCGTTTATCCTTGCTATACGCGTAAGATCGCGGAACGAGTCACCCGTGAATTTCTCCATATTCTCCTTGTCGTTGCAGGTCATCAGCGTAATTGCGATGCAATGAGTAAGCTGAGAGAGGAAGCCTATCATTTCGTCGTGCTCCTCGGGAGAAAGAGTGGCAACGTTGGAAAATCCCAAAAGCTTGCCAAGCTCGATGCAGGTCTCGATCGCCTCGGGCGTATTTTTTTCGGTGGGAGTTACGATAAAATTCGCGCCGTAAAACATTTTTTCCGTGCTGTTTTCAACTCCCGACACCTCGCGACCCGCCATGGGGTGCGCGGCTATAAATTCCACGTCGGGACGGAGCATATCCTGTATCTGATATACGATACTGCGCTTGACACCGGTTACGTCGGTTATAAGCGCGCCGCTTTTGAGCAAGCCCTGATTCTTCTCTATCCACTCCAAGAAAACGTGAGGATAGAGCGCAAATATCACGAGATCAGCTTCGCCTATCATTTTTTCGTCAAGACAGGTCGATCCCTCGTCTATCATCTTTTCCTTCAGCGCGTAGTCGATTGAGCTTTGCTCCAAAGTGATGGCGCTTATGTGAAAGCCGAATCGCTTCAGCGCTCTTGCATAGCTTCCGCCCAAAAGTCCAAGACCTACAATAAGTATTTTTTTACTAACGTCAACTATCATATAAATTCTACCTCCGCGCCAAGTCTCATAACGTCATCAAAAAAGCCGGGATAGCTTTTTTTCACAGCCTCGACGCCGTTTATTTCACCGCCGATCACCGACAGTATCACTGAAAGAGACATCACTATACGGTGGTCGTTGTGTCCGTCAAGAGGAATGCCGCCGTATTTCAGCTCCTGCTTTGGAACGGTGATCATATTGTCACCGAAAATAAGTCCGCCGCCAAGCTTCAGGAGCTCTTGGTGCATAGCGGCTCCTCGGTCGCTCTCTTTGGCTTTGAGCCTGTCCGTTCCCGTAAAGGTCGCGCCCTCTTTTAGTGCGGCAAGAGCGAAAAGAACCGGACCGAGATCGGGGCAATCGGAAATATCAAGGGTCGGTGTACCGTTTGATATCCGATCAAAATAATCTATATATACGCGGTCTCCCTGAAGGCTTTCGGGATCAAGATTTTCTATATTTATCTCCGAGCCGAGACGGTTAAAGGCATCAAGAAATGCCGCGTTTGAATAATCGCCCTCGATCTTGCCCGAAAAAGCGTGCAGGCGCGACGGTCTGATCTCGATCTTATATTCATCGCCAAACGACACGTCAGCCCCAAAGGAATTGAGAGCAGAAATTGTCAGAAAAACGTACGATCTGCTCTCAAACGGGGGCAGGATCTCAATAGATGCTTCCCCTCCAAGATAAACGAGCGCGAATATCAACCCGGTGATAAACTGGCTGCTTACGTCTCCGCGCAAACGGAAAGCTCCGCTTTCAAGCCTGCCGCATACAGTAAGCGAGCCTTTTTCTTTAATAAACGTGAAGCCTTTTTCACGGCAAAGCTCCTCATAAATGTCAAGAGGACGTTCAAAAAGCCTGTCGCTGCCCTTGAAGGTCACATTTTTGCCAAGACACAGAGCAAGCGGAATGAAAAAGCGCAGAGTGCTTCCGCTCTCGCGGCAATTAAGCACGGGGCTTTCCGCCTTCATAAACTCGGTGGGATTCACGGTTACCGTGTCATTATCGGTGACGATTTCTGCTCCCAAAGCCCTCAAGCAATCGATGCTGGCAAGAATATCCTCACTGAAGTCTATACCCGTCAGCGTGCATTTCTGCCCCGAAAGCGCCGCGCCGCAAAGATATCTGTGCGCCATACTTTTGGATGGTGGCGCGTCAACCCTTCCGTGCAATTTACACGGCTTGAATCTTGCTGTCATCATTTTGCCTCTGCTAAAAAATCTATCGCTTCAATATATCCGTCCGTGCCGTGCCCCGTGATAGTCTTTACGCAGGCGAGACGAACGTAGCTTATCTGTCTGAAATCCTCGCGCTCCTCTACCTTTGAGATGTGTACCTCAACGGTGGGAATACCAACCGCCTTGACCGCATCCAAAATTGCAATGCTGGTATGGGTATATGCCCCGGGATTTATAACGATGCCGTCGGCATTTCCGTATGCGCTCTGAATCTTATCCACGAGATCACCCTCGTGATTCGACTGATATTGCTCTACCTCGATGCCCTTTGTTTCACAATGGCGCTGTATCTTCGCCACAAGAAAAGCATAGGTCTCGCGTCCGTAATGATCGGGCTCTCGGATACCCAGCATATTCAGATTTGGTCCGTTAATTACAAGGATCTTCATAAAATCAGTTCCCTTCTATTTAAATCAGGCTTTCAGAAAATCTGTTCCGAAGCGCATAGCAAGCGCATCGCAGATAACTATTGCCGCCGCAGCATCCTGCACGGCTCTTGCGCGGTGAACGATGGCGGGATCATGCCTGCCCTTGGGCTGAAGCACGGTTTCGGTCATAGCTTTGAAATCCACGGTGCTCTGGGGCTTGAAGATAGTTGGTGTTGGCTTGATCGCGGTGCGGAAGACGATCGGCATACCGTTTGTAATGCCGCCGCAGATACCGCCGTTATTGTTGGTCAAGGTGACGACCCTGCCGTCCTCAATGCGCATCTGATCGTTTGCCTCGCTACCAAGCATATCCGAAATAGCAAAGCCCGCGCCGAACTCGATTGCCTTGACCGCAGGGATCGAGAACATCATGTGAGAAAGCATACTCTCAACCGAATCGAACCAAGGCTCGCCAACTCCCTCGGGCATACCGATGATCGCCGTTTCAAGAACACCGCCAACGCTGTCGCCCTCGCTTGCCGCCGCAAGGATAGCCTCGCGCATTCTCTCTCCGCTCTCTCCGTCAAGCACCGCGAAGGTCTTTTCGGAAAGAGCGATTATATCGCTTTTTATATCGTCAAAATTTCTGTCGGAAATTCCCGCGCATTTTTTTACGTGAGTTCCGATATATATTCCCTTTTGCTCCAAGGCGCATTTACATATCGCGCCTGCCGCTACGAGAGCCGCGGTGATACGTCCGCTGAAATGTCCGCCGCCTCTTGAATCCTGATAGCCGTGATACTTGCACTCGGCGGTATAGTCTGCGTGAGAGGGACGGGCAACGCTCGTCATATCGGCATAGTCGCCGCTCTTTACGTTCTCGTTAGGTATCAGCACGGTGACCGGCGTTCCCGTGGTAGTATCTCCCACCACACCGCTGACGATCATAAATTCGTCCTTTTCTCTTCTCGGCGTGGAAATTTTGCCCTCCGGACGGCGAAGGGTAAGCATATGCGCTATATACTCGCGGTTGATCACGATACCCGGGGCAAGTCCGTCAACGACTGCGCCGATGTATTCTCCGTGGCTCTCTCCGAAAAGAGTCACCGCCACGCTGTTTCCAAATGTATTCTTCATCATTTCAAACCTTCCAAAACCTTTTTGGATTCTTCAATCAGCTCATTACAGCCGACGTTTTTCATCTCAAAGCTTCCGATCTCGTCAACAAGCGTTACGGTAACGCTGTCGCCGTCTGCCTTTTTATCGTGGAACGTAGCTTCGGCGATCTTATCCCAATCGTAATCGAGAGCCTGGTAGAGTCCGCATTTTTTCAGTACGCCGATAACTCTCGGACGGATCGCTTCGCCGCACATCGGTATCATACCGAGGGCAACGCACTCGCCGTGATATAGCCCTTCCATTCCCTCGCTGCTCTCAATGCCGTGACCGAGGGTGTGCCCGAAATTGAGTATTTTGCGAAGTCCGGATTCTCTTTCGTCCTTTTCCACAACGCTCTTTTTGATGTTCAAAGAACGAATTATGATCTCGTCGATATTGCCTTCAATATCATTATTTTCAAATATATCGAAGAGCTCCCGATCGCAGGTCAGCGCCATTTTCACGGCTTCGGCAAGTCCGTTTGAGATCTGTCTTCCGGGGAGAGTTTTCAAAAGCTCGGGATCGATAAGCACCTTTTTCGGCTGATAGAAGGCGCCGACTATATTCTTCACTCCGCCGAGGTTGATCGCGGTCTTGCCGCCGATGGAGGAATCTATCTGTGACAGAAGAGTGGTAGGAATATTATAAAAATCGATGCCTCTCATATACACCGATGCCGCAAATCCCGCAAGATCTCCCACGACACCGCCGCCCACGGCTACCACGCAATCCTTGCGCGAGAATCCGTTTTCAAGCATTGATTGAAGCAATCTCCCGAGGCCTTCAAGACTTTTGGAGGCTTCGCCCTGCTCCACCGTGCATATAATCCCATCTCGGCAAGAAGCGGCAACAGTTCTCGCATATTCTGAAGGAACTCCGTTATCGGTCACGATAAGGACACGCCGGTCTAAATTCAAATGCTTTCCCGCATTTGCAAGAGCTCCGCGTTCCACAAGGATATCATAGCTGTTCTCGCCCAAATTCATACGAATCGTCATTTTTTCACCTTATATCTCGGTATGGGTCGCAAAAGTGCCTGCCACCTTTAATCGGTCACATACCTTGCTTAATTCTTCAATCATTTCAGCACCGTTTTCGGTGTCTGTTTTTCCGTCGATCTCAACGTAAAAATAATACTGCCAGGAATGCTTTTTCATAGGACGGCTTCTGAGCGCGGTCATATTATATCCGTATTTTCCTATAATTCCAATGGCATTGGCAAGCGAGCCCGCCTCGTGCTTGACGGTGAACATAAGCACCGTGCTTGTAAGCGAAGCATCCGCCGCCTTTACCTTTGAAAGCACCGCAAATCGCGTGGTGTTCTCTCCGCTCTTGTTGATATTGGCTTCAATAACCTTGAGTCCGTATATTTCAGCCGTTTCCACGCTGGCAATTGCGCCAAGCGACTTGTCGTTTGCTTCTGATACGGTTTTAGCGGCAAGGGCGGTATTGTTTGCTTCCTCAGTCTCAAATCCGCGCATTTTGATATAATCGTGGCACTGACTCAATGCCTGAGGGTGGCTTATCACCTTTTTTATGTCTTCAACGGTCGCATCCTGAACTCCGAGAAGATTCTGGTGGATCTCAAGCTCATAAATGCCGTTTATAAACAGATTTCCCGAGAAGATAAGATCGATGGTCTGTCCCACCTCGCCCGCATAGCTGTTTTCAATGGGAAGCACCGCCACGTCGCACTCTCCTCGCTCCACCGAATCGTATGCCGCTTTAAAATCGCCGTACGAAACACGGTTCCCGTTTGGGAATATTCTGCCGGCGGCAACGTGGGCAAAGGCACCCTCTACACCGCTATACGCCACCTTGAGTCCGCTCTGCAAGCGATGCTGATAAGCACGCGAAACACTCATCACGTTTTTGAGGAAGTCAATATAATATCCCTTCAATATCTCGTCGTCTACCAGCGCGGAGTTTCTTTCGATGACCTCTCCCTCTCTTTTCTGATCGAGGATAGGCAGACCAAGCTCCATTTTATGCTCACTGACCAGCTCCGCCGCTCTCATTCTCTTGACGAAAAGCTCCGCCATAGCGGCATCAACTTCATTTATGATCTTTCTTGCTTCTTCCAATTTGTTTGACATTTCAGTTCTTCCTTTATCAAAGCTTGTCCGCAATATCGAAGATCAGTCTCTCGGTCTTTTCCCAGCCGAGGCAGGGATCGGTGATCGACTTTCCGAAAATATGCTCTTCGGGCTTGCAAGCGCCGTCCTCAATATAGCTTTCTATCATAAGACCCTTTACAAGATGCTTTATGTCCGCATTCTGATTTCTGCTGTAAACTACGTCCTTTGCAATACGTATCTGCTCGAGATATTTTTTGCCCGAATTGTTATGGTTCGTGTCAACGATAACAGAGGGATTTACGAGACCCGATTTAGCGTAGAGCTCGTTAACGTGAAGCAGATCCTCATAATGATAGTTGGAAATGCTTCTGCCGGAATAGTCCAGATATCCGCGCAGGATCGCGTGGGCATACGCGTTGCCCTCGCTGGTGACCTCCCAGCCGCGATATAAGAAGGTATGGCTTGACTGAGCCGCTACGATCGAATTCATCATAACGCTAAGATCGCCGCCCGTGGGATTTTTCATGCCCGCGGGGATTCCCACACCGCTTGCAACCAATCTGTGCTGCTGATCCTCAACCGAGCGCGCACCGACGGCAACGTAGGACAAAAGGTCCGAAAGATAGCGGTGATTTTCGGGATAAAGCATCTCGTCGGCGCAGGAAAAACCGTAGTCGCGCAGAGCGGACAGGTGCAGGTCACGGATCGCAACGATGCCCTTGTACATATCAGGCTTTTCCTCGGGATCGGGCTGATGGAGCATTCCCTTGTATCCCTGACCGGTAGTTCTCGGCTTATTCGTATATATTCGGGGAATAATGATTATCTTATCCGACACCTGCTCTTCAAGCTTGCGAAGTCTTGAAATATATTCAAGAACGGGATCACGGTGCTCTGCGGAGCAAGGGCCTATAACAAGAATAAATTTATCCGATCTGCCCTCAAAAACGGCACGGATAGCCTCATCGCGAGCCGCCTTGTCCTCCTCCATGCGCTCTGTCAAGGGGAATTCCGCCTTTACCTCTTTGGGGATCGGAAGCTTTCTATGGAAATTCATTTGCATTGTTTCATACCTCTTTTCGTGTCTGTCTTTAAAATAAAAAGCCCGCATATCCGATGTGCTCAAATGCACGACGAATGCGGACCGTCCAGATTTTCATTTCCGATAACAAATTTCACTGTCTGATCGGATCAAAGAAAAGAAGGGCAGCCCATGCAAATATAAAAATAATAATAGAACTTATTTGTAAACATGACTACTCTCCTTTGTGATTATTTTTTAATATTATAAACCCGTTTTTCTTATTTGTCAATAGTTTTTTGAAACTTTTCTGCCATTTGGGAAAAATTCACGGTTCGGCGCATATAAACACCGAACCGTGAATTTCTTTATATTCGTAACCGACAAAGTAAAATTATTCAAGCGGCTCGTCGTCGCGACGCAGGAATACGAGACCGTAGCCCGCAACGCAAGGACCGTTATGACATCCACTGACGGGAGAAACGATAACGTCCTCGTGATTTGTCACGATTCCGTACTTCTCCTCTATCTCGGGCAGCTGATCGATAAGCGATCTTCCGGTATACATACGCCAGAGAACGTAGTCCTCGGGTGAACGGTCGCCGATGATCTCCTTTACGATCTCGCAGGTTCTGCCGAGTGCCTTCTTCTGAGTTCTGACGCTCTGGAGGGGCACGATCTCGCCCTCTTTATTGAAATGGAGCACGGGACAAATGTTCAGCATCTTACCCATAAACGCCTTGCCACCCTTGAGTCTGCCGTTATAAATAAGGAAGTCAAGCTTTCCTGCAACTCCGATATATTCCTGGGTATTCATCATCCACTGAAGCTCCTTAAGGATCGTTTCAGTAGGGATTCCCTTTTCGATCATCTCAGCCGCCTTGATGGCAAGCAATCCCTCGCCAAAGCAGGTCATTTTGGAGTTTATAACGTGAATCTTGAGCTTTTCCGCATACTCCTCAGCAACAAGACGAACGAAATTATAGGTTCCGCCGAGAGCCGCGCTTATGCATACAACGATAACCTCCTCGCATCCTTCCTCTATCGCCTTATCGAAATGCGCCATTATCTCCTCGCGGGTAGGCATTGAGGTATAAGGAAGATTGGATTTAGGATCCTCAAGCGTTTCAAGCTCCTCGTAGAATTTTACGGGGTCAAGGTCAAGTCCTTCAAGATGCTCCTCACCCTTGAAATGCATATGTATACGGATAATATCAATTCCGAGCTTTCCGTAACGCTCCGGAGCGTATTCAATGCATCCCGTAGAGGTGCACATTACCTTTCTTTTCATCTCCATATCAACTGTTCCTTTCAAAACCAATATTATTCTACCGATACGAGATAGTCGTATATTTCCTGACCGCCGACGTAAACCTGGAGCTCAAGATCCTCAAATCTTTCCTCTATCGCCTCGGTCATATTCACGCGATCCTCTTCGCTTACGTCCGCACCGACGAAAAGTGTTATAAGCTCTCTCTCGTCAATGTCGTCTATCTTTCCAATCATATCGCAAAATGCTTCGATAGGATCGGTGAGAGAGGTCACGATCTTGCCGTCCAGTATACCAATATATTCTCCGCACTTGATGTCTATACCGCCAACCGTGGTATCTCTTATAGCCATAGTCAGCTCACCGGAGCGGACACCGTCCTTTGCGGCAAGAATATCGGCAACCTGAGCATCGATATCTTCAAGCGAGGAATTGAACACCGAGAGCGCCGCATAGCCCTGAGGGAAGTTTTTGGTAGGAATAACAGTAACGTTGCCCTTCTTCCAGAGCTCAGCCGCCTGCCTTGCGGTAAGCAGAATGTTGCTGTTGTTTGGGAAAACGAGAATATGATCCGCATTAAGGCTTTCAAACGCCTCGAGAAATTCCTCGGTTGCGGGATTTCCCGTCTGTCCGCCATTAATAACGATATCAGCGCCGAGCGTCTCGAACAGTGCCTTGAAGCCTTCACCGGTAGCCACGGCGACAACTCCGTAAAACTTGTGCGTCTTCTTAGGAGCTTTTTTAGTTTCGCTCATTTTTTCAGAGTGCTGAAGGCTCATATTCTCAATTTTAACGTTGAGAAATTCGCCGTATTTCTGGCAAAGTACAAGTATATCCGAGGGGGTCTCGGTGTGCGCGTGTACCTTGAGAACGTCACCGCTTCTGATAGCAACGATCGAGTTGCATCCAAGAGCCTCGAGCTCTACCGCAAAGTCCTTCTCACTGAACTCATCGGGTATGCACTTGGCATTCTGAAGTCTTACAAGACATTCTGTGCAATATCCGAATTCAAGAGAGCTATCCGCGGTGAAAAGATCGTAATCGATCTCGTGCTTTTCGGGGGCAGTGGCACGTCTTATCGAAGGCTTGTTGCCGCCAAGAAGCGCGTCATACATTCCCTTGACGATACAAAGGTATCCTGCTCCACCGCTATCGACCACGTCAGCCTCGGTGAGCGCGGGAAGAATGTCGCGAGTTCTCTCAAGCGATCTCTCGGCTTCACTTATATTCAATTTCAAATAGTCCTCTATCGAGCTTTCGCTGTTTATAAAGGAATCGGCATATTCCGCACTTTCTCTCAGAACAGTCAGTATAGTTCCCTCCACGGGATTTACAACCGCAGAATAAGCGCGCTCCACACCCTTGAGATAAGCGCGCGAAAGCTCTTTGGCGCCTATAGCATCATCAGCGGCAAGTGAATCACACAAGCCTGCAAAGAACTGAGAAAGAATAACGCCGGAATTTCCTCTAGCGCCGAAAAGCGAGCCCTTGGCAAACTCATTTGCAACGGTTGCGAGAGACGCGTTGTCAAGACCTGTCAGCTTGGACACTCCGCTTTCAACCGTCATGCTCATATTCGTTCCCGTGTCACCGTCGGGCACCGGGAAAACGTTCAGCTCGTTGATCTCCTCAATATTGGCTCTTATGCCATCGGCACCGCCCAAAAGCAACTGCGTCAAAAGCTTTCCGTCGAGATATCTTATAATTTCCATAGATTCATTACCAATCAAAACATTATTTAAGATCTACACAATGCTATGCTTTGCCAGCAAACAGTAAACCATTATACTAAAGCTATTATAAAAGATTTGTTTGATTTTGTCAACAATTTTGAGAAAAGTTTATATTTCATTTTACATTGTTTATCTTCAGTTAATAAAACAAGCGCGGAAGACCTTGCGATCTTCCGCGTTTATTGATCAATTATTTGCTTTTTTTAGTTATCAATACAACCATAACCGGCAAAATAGCGGCAAATATTGCTATTCCGCTGACCGACAGGGTGCATCCATTCTTCACTGTAGAAGTATTTGTGGGCGCTTTAACGGTTGTTTCGGTTTCAGACTCGTAAGTATCGGGATATTTATTATCATCCTCGGTGGTATTGGTTTCCTTTTCGGTGGTTTCGGTAGGGTCGCTCTCTATGCTGCTCTCGTGGTTTTCGTCGGTGCTGCTTTCTAACTCGCTACTCTCAAACTCGCTGCTCTCTACCTCACTGCTCTCAACCTCGGGAGCGGTAGGAGTATCTCCGCCTTCAGCGGTTTCACCCAAAACCGTTATAACTATCGGCTCGATGCTGACGTTCACCTCATCGTATTCATACCTTCCCTGACCGACCTCACGGACACCGTAGCACTCTATCGTTCTGACTTTTATCTCGTGTTCACCCACACGGGCGTTATCGGTAATACGGAGTGTAACCGTAAGAAGAGTTCCCGTAGCCGTTGAATTTGAAGCGGAGTCCCAAAGGATATTTTTGCCGGCAGTCATCTGTCTCATTACTGTTCCGTTCTTTACCTCAACTATCTCAAACCCTTCTGTAGCAGGAATCTTGATGAGCAATGCGGCAAATCCCGGGTTACTTTCAACCGTCAAGGTAACCTGAACGGTGTCACCGACCTTTCCCTCAGCACTTGAGGTGCTGATCTTGAGTGTATCGGCAGCGCCCACGCTCATAACGGGCAGCATCAATGCCGTTATCATAAAAATTGAAAGAATAATTGCTAATATTCTGATATTTGATTTCATTTTAACTCCTGAGTACGTCTTCAGCGGTTTGCATCCAATAAACTTTTGAAGACTTTTTTATTATCGTAATAATAACATATAAAATTCATTTTGTCAATAGAAGTGCTATAATATTACAATTCAAAAATGTACACATCGAAAATATTTACCAAAATGCGGCGCATCGCTTGACATTGTTCCCCCAATTATGTATAATTATTTTAAGCCAAAGGGCAAAATAAAAGCGAGGATCGACTATGTATAAATTATCGCTTCCTATCCAAAACAAAGGTATTAATGATGAAAATAGACCGGAATTCGTCGTTTTGTGCAAAAAAGCCGGAGTTGACCGAATTTTTCTGACAGCCGCACTTTCCGAGGATACCGAAAAGCTTTTCGAAAACATAAAATTTTTCAAGGATCAGGGCTTCGAGGTGGGCATCTGGGTCGGCAACACAATAGGTCACGGCGAAACCCTTCTTGATAGCCGCGATCCGGGTGGTAAGCCTGCATATCAGCAGCTTGTAAACCTTCAGGGCACCGCGCTTTACAGCACGAAATGTCCATATGATGAAAATTTCCGCCGCGACGTTGCGAAATCGATCGCAAGGCTTTCGTCCTGCGGCTCGGATATGCTTATGCTGGACGATGATTTCCGCATTTCTCAGCACGGCAGGTCACCTTGCTGCTTTTGTGAGCTTCACATGGCAAGGATACGCGAAATCTGCGGCGAAGATATCACTCGCGAGGAGTTGAACAAGCTAGCCTTCAAGGGTGAGAAAAATAAATACCGCGATGCATACCTCAAGGCTCAGGGCGAGTCGCTCGAGCTTTTAGCAAGGGATATTCGCGCCGAGGTTGACAAGGTCAATCCCAATGCAAGCATTTCCGCCTGCTCGGCCTATTGCTCATGGGATCTCGACGGCACCGATCCTATTCGTCTAACTAATATCTTAGCAGGCAAGAATAAGCCTTTTCTCCGTTTGCACGGAGCTCCATACTGGGCTCCACACACCGACAAGCCCGTGGAGGCTATACCTGAGATCGAGAGAATGTTCGCCTCCTTCTGCGACGGTGAGGGTATCGAAATATTCTCCGAGGGCGACGTTTATCCCCGTCCAAGATTCAACACTCCTTCTTCATTCCTTGAAATAATGGACGGCGCACTGAGAGCCGACGGAAGCTTCGACGGAATACTGAAATATATGCTGGAATATTCATCCGAGCCACTTTACGAAACCGGATATATTGACCGCCACGTAAGAAATTCGGGCAAATTTTCCGACATAGAAAGATTTTTCAAAAAAGGCGCCAATGCAGGTGTGCGTATACTTATAAGACCTCATCTTATTGAAGAAACTGACCTTGACGTCTCTTCCCTTCGTCAGCAATCGCCATACCCTTGGGGCGGTATTCTTCTGTCCATGAACTCGATACCGACCGTATATCGCGGCGAGGGCATATGTGCGGCACTGTTTGGAGAAAACGCGCGACACTTCCCTATAGACGATTTCAGAAAAGGTGCGATCCTTGACGCGGTGTCAGCTAAAATCCTGACCGAGCGAGGCATTGACGTAGGTCTTTGCGGCAACGTCACCTTCTCCGACGATAGCTTCGGATCGATCATCGGTAAGAGCGGGCGCGGCAGGACCGCTATCAGCGGCAATATCCGTCGCATGGAAGCAGACCTGAATGAAAATGCCGAGATACTGCTTTCGGCAAGCGTAGACGGAGAGATAAAACCGCTTGCTTACAGATACGAAAATGCAGACGGACAAAGATTTTTCATCTTTACCTTCTCAACCGACGCTCTGCCGTCAAGACCTAAATTCCTCTGCTCCTACGAATTGGAGTCTGCGCTTAAGGAAAGCATCGAGTGGATCTCAAGAGCCGCCATTCCCGTGAAGGTAACGAGAGCTCCGGAGCTTTATACACTCTGCGAAAAGGGCGACAATTATACCTCTGTTGCCTCTTTCAACTGCTTCTTTGACGCCGCCATCGATCAAGTATTTGAGCTTGACCGCGAATATGAAAAGATAGAATTCAGCAATTGCTCGGGAAAACTTGTGGGAAATAAGGTCATTCTCGACAGCGAGATACACGCCTTTGATTTTATATCATTCAAAGCTTATGATTAACGTAAAAGAGCTACCGCAAGGTAGCTCTTTTGAGTTTTAAATTGAATTTTTTCTATTTTTTTCCAAAATACGTAAGCAGCATCTCTATAACTCTCGAGCTTCCGCTTCCGTTAGGCTGCCACGGACAGTACCAAGGATTTATCGAGCAGTATCTCTCCGCCACGATCCCCTCCTCGGTCATACCGTAGGTCAGGCAGGCATCAAGGGTCTCCTTTGCCTTTTCATATTCACCGCTCTCACACCAGGCGCGAACCCAATATGTCTCGCTCTGCATGGTGTACCATACGTCCCCGTATCCGCCGAAGTATGCTTCGTCCCACATACTTGCGCAGCTGGTCATTCTGCCCGTAAGACCGCGCTCAAACTGACCGCGCTCTCTGAAAAATCTTTCCATTTTATGCCTTATTTCACTGTCAGGCTCGATAAAGCCGGTATAAAGCAGATAAGGCGCGCCGTCGGTATAATAGCTGTAATTCTCGCTATCCTCAAACTCGATGCCAAGCATGTGCGGCAGGATACACGCGTCGGCATCCTCCACCTGACGGTAAAGCAGATCGCGTATATCGCGTATCACCTCACTGTAATCCTCGTACATCTCGCGCGTCGGCTCGTATTCATCGGAATCAAAGTATTGGAGCGCCTCGCAAAGAGAACGCAGAGCCATACAGTTGTGGCTGTCGGTAAAGGTCCAGAATTGACCGCGCTCGCTCCAATCGCTTCCAACTCCCTGCGGAAATATTCCTTCAAAGCCTTCAAGTCGCGGAAGTCTTCTGCGACGCTCTATCCAGTCTCTCATTGCAATAAGATACGGAAGAAAATATTCAAATTCCTCGCGGCTACCCGTAACCTTAAGATGCTCGCTTATTCCCCAGAGCACCGATCCCGTAAAGTTCTCCCAGCCTGCGTTGCTTCCTATTTTTCCTCTGTCCTCACCGTCCTCGGTGAACCATCTTTCAATATAACCCCGATAAGCCTCTCCCGTATGCTCGGAAAGACCGATCCTGTCAAGATTTACAAGCACCTGCGCGCCCTCGTAGGGCCATACGAAGCGACCCACGTCGCCTTGGCGCACGGATATCGCATCCTTGCCCTCGTATCTTGCCAGCATTTGCAGACACTGAACTGCGGCATGCTCGAATATACCGAGATATTTTTCATCGGACGTGTCGGGATAGACCGCGATCTTCGCAAGCTCGCCTTCCCAAAAAGCCACCGTCTCGCTTCGCTTGTCTTCGTAGTTGAAGCCCTCGGTGTCAATAGAACCGTTTGCGCGGATCGCACCGCAAAAGCTAAAGCTCTCGCCTGCCGCAAGGCTATAATCCACCTTGAAATAATCTGCAGCGGCAAAATAATGACCGTTTTTCGGGTCGGCTACCCATTCGGCATCAACGTCAACGTAAAGCTGCCCCATGTCGCTCTCTGCAACACGCTTTCCGCTCTGCAACCAAGTGCGCTTGAGCATATACCAGTTTTTTTCATTGGGACGGTAGGGCGAATATCCCTCCTGATGCTGATTAAGCATATATTTTTCCTGCCCCGAGCGCGGAAGAAGACCGATACTGCTCTCTATCCTTGAGTCTGTATCGTTTTCAAGCGTTACGCGAAAATAGAGCGTCGGATTTCTCTCCCCATCCGCAAAAGCCTCCACTCGAGTAAGGCATTCGCCGCGGTTTATGACCTCATATATCGGTATTCCCCACTCTACCGGACGGAAAGCCGTTTCGTCAAGGTCAAATCCCTGCATTTCCTCTCCGTGAAGGAACAAAAGACCCACTCCCATCTGACCCACGTGGATTCCGTTATCCTGCAAGGGCAGCGACAAAAGCTTGAAATCGGGGCACAGAAGCGCGATCCTCTCGCCAAGAGGTCTGTGAAGATATACCTTAGTAGTCTTCGGTCTTTGCCAATTCTCTTTTTTCTTCATTATTTTACACCGCACCGTCAGATTTTTGTGTTTTCTTCCACACCGTAGGCGACACACCGTGACTGTCCTTGAAGCATCTTGAAAAATACTCGTTATCGGAGAAGCCGCACTCCTCTGCCACCTCTCTTATTGAAAGATCACTGTTGGCAAGAAGTCTTCTTGCCTTTTCCATACGCTTCTTCATAACGTATTCCATTATCGTGATCCCGTATTCATTTCTGAAATGCTCGGTAAGAGTAACTGTGCTGCAATGCATCTGCCAGGCAAGATCTGTAAGTGTGATCTTCTTCGAAAGATTGTTTTTAACGTAGCTCTTGGTCAGCTGACCGATGGTCATATCAGTATCGGACAAAAGATTATTCGTCTCGATATACTCGGCAATCAGAGGCATGAGTGATGCAAAGGCATCCAGCTTTTCCTTGGAAAAGCGCGGCATCTCGTTAATGCTCTTCTCAAGCTGTGCCTTATTCAGCGTCGGTGACACGTCAAGCGCGTTTTTCATCAGCTCTTTAGCAGATTCTTCATTGTCTTCAATGCCCATTCCAATAAACACGTACGCCACAATCTCATCATTCTTACTTATAGGCATCAATGCCTCATATATTCCGAAGGGGCACTTGTACACGTAAAGATCTTTATTTTCAAATGCTTTAGTAAGCCCACACTTATCGGATTCGAGACAGATATCCATGCATTTTTGCGACTTATGTATAGTTGAGCAGTAAAGCGCGCCCGAATAACGGCGAGCGATTATTTTATTTTTACTGTTTACGATAGCAACGTCCATTCCGGATATTTCATAAAAGCTTTGCAAAATATCTTCTATTCTCAAAGTCTTCATTTCTGATAGCCCTCCGTTATAAAAAGAGATTTCAACACGAATATATCATACCACACGATATGTAAAAAAGCAAGCCGTTTTTCTGAAAAAGCAGAAATTTTTATCGATTTTACAGATTTACTTATCGATTTACCATTGTAAGAATCAAAAAAGTCTGCTATAATTGTCTCATAATATGGGGAGTACCCCAAAATTAACATTTTTAGACATGCGGAGGTATGTTATTATGAAAGACGGAAAGATAGTTGTCGGTATTATGGGTCTGCAGTTTGGACTTCGCCACATGGAGGGCGCAATGGAGAACGGTTACGAGATAGGTGCTATCTGTGATACTCTACCCGGAAGACTTGAGGATTACGGCACAGAATACAAGATCCCCGAGGATCGCTGGTTCACCGATTACAGAGACTGTCTGAATATCGGTCTCGACGTTGTAGTTCTTGCGATCCCCGACCAGATGCACAGACAGATGTCCGTGGATTTCCTCGCCGCAGGAGTTAACGTGCTTTGTGAAAAGCCTCTTGCGCTCAACCGTGAGGACCTTTGTGCCATCATCAAGGCAGAAAAGGCAAGCACCGCCAGATTTATGGTAGGTCAGGTTTGCCGCTTCACCTCTAACTTCATCCTCGCAAAGCAGATGATCGACGAGGGCAAGATCGGTGATATCTACTTTATCGAGTCCGAGTACGCTCACGACTATATGAAGATACTTTCCAACGAAAAGGCTTGGAGAGCTGACCCCGCGCGTCACGGTATGATCGGCGGCGGTTGCCACGCGGTTGACCTTATGCGCTGGATCGCGGGAGACCCCTATGAGATCATGGCATACGGCACACACAAGCTGCTTCCCATGGTTCCCTACAACGATGCGACCATTGCTATTATGAAGTTCCCCAACGACGTTATCGGTAAGGTATTCTGCTCTACCGGTTGTAAGAGAAACTACACCATGAGAACTCTTATTTACGGAACCAAGGGTACTATTATATGCGACAATACCTCTCCCACCATCACCTACTTCGGTGTAAACGAGGATCAGACCCACAAGCCTGCTGAGGAGATCTCCGTAGGCAATGTCAACAACCACAACGTAAAGGAAGAGATCAAGGTATTCGTTGACGCGATCCTTAACAACAAGCCTATCCAGATGTCTGCAACCGAGGGTGCAAAGAGCGCTCAGGCTTGTATCTCTATCGTTGAGTCCAGCGTAACCGGCAAGATCGTACATCCCGATTACAATTTTGACGCATAAGTCATAAATATTTAATTTGAATTCAGTGGAAAAGCTTTTGAGGTTTTTCCACTGTTTTTTTAGATTTGAAAACACTTTGAGAACGAGATAAATTGCGATTTATACCGTCTCGTTACTAAATTCAAATTTCCGTCACAACTTCATTGTTTTTTCATAAAATTAATTGTTTTTAGTCATAAATATGTGATAATATTATTACAAGTGTATTTGCATTTGAGTTTGCAACGACCAAAATCAGAAAACGCGAGGTAAATTTATGAAAACAAAACGTTTCTTAGCCCTGCTTCTCGCCACAGTTATGCTTCTGAGCGCAATCGCTTTTAACGCTTTCGCTACTGAAGATACACCCGATACACCCGATACACCCGAGGTGATCGCAGGTGACGTTGACGGCGACGGCAAGATCAGCACAAAAGACCTTCTTATTTTGCGCAATTACTTTGCGAATTACAACTACGAAACCGGCTTCTCCACCTTCGAATTATCTGCCGGCGCAGATATGAACAAGGACGGAAATATCGACACCCTCGACGTGATCGCGCTGAGAAAGTGGTTGACCGAAAATGACATCTTAGACGATTCTTACAATATCCCCGACGTTATGATCGGCGAGACCATCGATGCCGAATATGCCGCAGACTTCTCTGTCGCCAAGGTCTTCTCTGACAATATGGTGGTTCAGAGAAACGAGCATATCAGAGTCTGGGGCTTCGCTCCCGAAAGCGAGAACGGCAAAAAGGTTTCAGGCGAATTCAAGGGTATGTTTGCCGAGGCTCTTATCGAAAACGGCGAATGGTGCATAACATTCACCGCTCGCCTTAAGGCTGATACCAAGGGCGCGGAAATGAAGATCTACACCGACAAAAAGACCGTCACCTTTAATGACGTTCTGGTAGGCGACGTATATCTCGTTATGGGTCAGTCCAACGCGGCTCACACCGTTTCGACCCATCTCCAATACGACGATCCCGCAACTCAGGGCGGCGGTGAGGATGCTATCGATCCCAATTCTGTAATCAGACTCAATTATCTTAACGGTTCGGGCGGCGAATACAGCCAAAAAGGAACTGATTATGTTTATTCAGACCTTGAAAACACTACCTTCTGGACAAAGACTACCCAAAACGCTACTAAGCGATTCTCTGCATTGGGATATTATTTCGCAAGACATCTGACCGAAAAGAACCCCGGCGTGCCCGTTGGTCTTATGGAGGTAGCCAAAGGTGGAGCACCCCTCGTTTCCTTCCTCCCCAGCGACCTTGCAGAAAAGCATCAGAGCGACTACTTCGACGTTGAAACAGGTAAATATTACTCCAACATAACAAAGGAGCACATGGGCAGATATTTCTACAACTGCTATCTTGCTCCCGTTGAGAAATATGCGCTTGCAGGTGTGGTCTGGTATCAGGGTGAAAGCAATAACTCGCTTACCGAGGCTTCGGCTTATAACGCGGCATTTGCTGATTTTGTGACCCGTCTCCGCTCCACTCACAACGTTATCAACAAGGACTTCCCCGTATTCATAACCGAGCTTCCCTCTATCTATCAGAAGCCCGCCAATTACACCGACACCTGGTACTTTATGGAGCTTGGAATCATCCGTTCCTATATGGGAAGCATTCCCACGATCCTCAAAAACAGCTACGTGGCACCCTCAAGCGACCTTTGGAACGACAGAACCTTCTACAACAACCTCCATCCCAACTGCAAGTATGAGCAGGCAGAGAGACTTGCCGCAATTGCAGGCGCGGTTATTTACCGAAACGTATATCTTGACGCGGCTACAGGCCCCGTATTCGAAAGCGCGACCGTCAGCGCCGACAAGAAGACCGTGACACTCACCTTCACCAACGTAGGCGCAGGACTTACGACCGCCGATGGCGGAAATGCGGTTCTCGGAATCGTCGGATTCAACGCTAACAGGGTTGGACACGTCAAGGTTTCTCCCGTAAGCGCTACCATAACCGCAAAGGATCAGATAACCGTTGTATTCGACAGTGCCGTCAAGGGCGTGGCTTACAATTACGAATCCTCCGACTTCTACGGAGAGACCGTAAATCTTTGCAACAGCTTCGGTACCCCCGCGACAGCATTTATAACTCCCTATGACGAGATCGAGCTCGGTCAGTATGATTTTGAAGATTTCCAGCCCACTACCTATGCTCCCTTGAATTTCAAGGCGGCTTCTATGGATTCGCTAAAGGTAAACGGAAATTCTTATTTCAGTGGTGGAATTTCCTCCGGTCTCCAGGCTTCCGGAAATAAGGTCGAGCCCGCAAGCGGATCGTCTAACATAAATCTTTCCGGCTGGGCAGGCTTTGGATATGAAAATATAATGTTCGGTTACTCCATCGACGGCGGCAACGCTGTATGGAATTCCTATCCCGTAATTCCCGAGCAAGCCGTAAAGAATGCGGGCGGCGAATATGCGAATAGATTCTCTATCACAGTTCCCCTTCGCGATATATCTGTCGGTGAGCACAAAGTTGATTTCCTCGTTCTCGTGGATCTCGACGGTGGAGTTGCCGTAAAGCTTTTAAGCTTCACTCTCGTAATAAGCAAATCTTACAAGGCTGAGGATTTCAAGCCCACCACCGACAGCTCGGTCAATTTCAAAAAGATGGCTATAGATTCGCTCAAGGCAGACGGTGTCGAGATTTTTAAAACCGGTTACGTATCCGATGGATTGAAAACTACAGGAAACAAAGTTTCGGTCAACGAAGGAACAAGCCGCATTTCCACAAGCGGTTGGGCAGGCTTTACCGGATACGACATTCTGAAATTCGGTTATTCTATCGACGGCGGCAACGCAGTTTTCCATTCCAATCCCAATAACCCCAGTGATGCGGTCAAAAACGCGGGCGGCGAAAAGGCAAAGGGATATGCCTTCAATATTGATATCAGTAATCTCAGCGTAGGCGACCATCACATATACCTTCTTGCTCTCGTCGACGTCGACGGCGGTGTTGCGGTCAAGCTTTTGGGATTCACCCTTACTATAGTAGATCAGTATACGTTCGCTGAGCTTTTAACTTACAACGATCCCTCGGTTAATTATATCAACATGTCGCTCGATTCCCTCTCCGCAACCGGCGGAACCGCTTCCGGAAACACTATCCGGATCCCCGTTGGAACAGGCAACGTTGCCGTGTCGGGATGGGCAGGCTTTGAAGGACACGAGATAATCATGTTCGGTTATGCCGTTATCGGCGAGAATGCCGTGTTCAACACCTATCCCTCAAGCGCGGAATCAGGCGTGCAGAATGCAGGCGGCGCACTGGCAAAGAGATTCACAGTCAATGTTAATACCGCTGATTTTGCTGTTGGCCAGCATGGAGTTGTAATTCTTGCTCTGATTGAAGCCGATGGCAGAGTTGGAGTTCAATTAATGGGATTCATAATCGAGGTTACCGAATAACGTTAAATATTGATTATCCCCTCTTGTAAGGCGACCTTTCGGTCGCCTTACTCTTTTATGGTGAGAATCGCCGCATTTTTGGTGATTATTGTCTTAAAATATTCAAAAAATTGTGTTAAAATATATTTGTCAAAATTTTTATATCAGGAGAAAGTAAAATGAACAGAAATATCGATAAATTGCTTTATTACGTAGAAAAGACGGTCAAGGAGCACGAATTAGCCCCCGGTTGCTATGCCCGTTGGATGATGCAGGATGCCAAGGGCAGCCGAGACCTCGGCTCAAGCGAGTACGGCTGTGCCGACGCGGCTAACATACTTTACACCATCGGCAAATTTCCTCGCGATCTTGCACAGAGAGACGCTTGCATAAAGGAGCTTCAGAGAATGCAGAAGCCCGACGGCAGATTTGAAGAGCCGACTCATCACACAATTCACACCACCGCGCATTGCGTGGCGGCACTTGAGCTTTTCGATGCCGCGCCTGCTCTTCCCTTGACCTATCACATGGAAAATTTCGGCACACCCGAAAAGGCAGTTGCCTTCCTCGAGAGCCTCGGCTGGGCAACCAACCCTTGGAACGAATCCCATAAGGGAGCAGGCTTCTATGCCGCTATGGTTTTGGCTTGCGATATGCCCCTTGAATGGCAGGATGCTTATTTCGGTTGGCTTGCGGATCACGTAGACAAGGAGACCGGTATCGGTCTTGAGGGCGCACACGACGGCACAAAAACCCTGGTCCATCATTTTGCAGGCTGGTTCCACTATATGTTCAACCATATCTATGCTCATCGTCCTATGCCTAATGCTGAAAAAGCCGTTGACAGTATGATCGATTACTACGAAAACAATCTGCGCTACTGCAAGGACTTCCCCTTCGGCAAGATAATGGGCTTTGCAGAGATCGACTGGATCTTCATTCTCAACCGCGCGTCTATGCAGACAGGTCACCGCCGTGAAGAGGCTAAAGCGCTTATCCGCGAATTTGCAGATAAATATCTCGATTACCTCGAAGAGGATATCGAAAATACATACAAGACTCATTTCGACGATCTTCACATGCTCTTCGGCGCTATGTGCGCCGTTGCTGAGATGCAGCTGGCTCTCCCCGGTGAGATCAAGTCAACGATCCCCATGAAGAACGTGCTCGACAGAAGACCCTTTATTTAAATTTTGCTTTATACAAAAGAGAAAACCGCGCACCGCGCGGTTTTCTTCATTTTCTCTTATCTATTCTCTCTTCTCTTTTATCTCTTATCTTTTTTCCTTCTCGTCTCCACGGTATTTTCCCGGAGTAACACCCACGTTTTTCTTAAAAACGCGGATAAATCCCGAATAATCGCCAAAGCCGCAGAGCATTGCCGTTTCGGTAACTCCCTTGCCTGCCGCGAGCATCTTCTTTGCCTCGGTTATACGCTTTGAGGTGATGTATTTCGCCACCGTCGTGCCGCAATGCTCGGAAAAGAGTCTGCAAAGCTGATTGACCGAAAGATAACACGCCTTTGCAACGCTCTCAAGGGTCAGCTGATCACTGTAATTTTTATTTATGTAGTCGATCGCAAGATTGACGGCGGTATGGCTTCTTGAACGGCTGTCCTCTCCCTCGCGCTCGATGATCGCTTTATTGATGTTGACCAAGATCTCGGTCATTATACCGCGTTTTATAAGATCATCACCGTATCCGTTATCCTTACCGAGCACTTCAAGATGCTCAAGAAGCTTTGCCGCCTCGCCGTCGGAAAGATGGACTCTGTGATCAAAGCCGTGCTTGTGGGGGTAAAATCCCTTGGAAAGATCGGTATCTCTCGTCGAGCAATCGTGCAAAAATTCGGGGCTGATCTGGAAAACGTAGCGGCGGAAGCTCTCGTCCTCCGTGTAGGTGATCTTGTGAGCCTCGTACTGATTTATAACGAAAATATCGTTGTTGTTCACGTCATATATCTGACCGCCTATGAGGAAGCTTTTGCCACCGGAAAGGCAGAAAAACACCTCACAGCAATCGTGAATATGTATGTTAGGATTGGGATTTCTGTTCTCGGCATAATAAATTCCAAAGCTTGCATTGTCGCAGGCGTGGGCAATTGCTCCCGAGCAGCTTTCAAATACGCATTTCATAAAAACAGGTCTCGCTTTCGTAAAGATTGTAAGGTTGTAAATTGGGGTTTATGTGTGAGTGCAGAATGCAGAATGCAGAATGCAGAATGCAGAGTTTAGGTTGAAAACCTCCTTCGTCGGTTTTCCTCATCAAATTTACATTATAAAAACAAGAAAAATTAAATAATTGTAGATTTTCGCTTCTTGCGAAAATCATCCATAACTCTGCATTCTGCACTCTGCACTCTGCACTTATCTCTCCCCGATAAATCAAAATTTACCGCATTAATTCTCGCGTTATTGCAATTTTTTATCATTATACCACACAATGGTGAGAATTGCAACAATTTAGTTGAAATTTGACTGTTTTTTTGCAAAAAATTATGTTAAAATGATAATTGAGGTATTTTATACTTTATATAATTTTAAAAATAATATCAGGAGGTACATAAATGCTGAATTTAAAGATCACCGATGCGCAAGGCAATTCTCTTTTCGAGCGCACGGGTATGACGATCTCCGAAACCTATGCGGGCAAGCTTGAGGCGGGCTACAATATCCACGTCTCTCTTCAAAACTGCGAATTTATCGCCGTAAAGCTTGATCCTACGCTTAAGGAAAGCATCGTTTGGGTTCCAAACAAAAGCTTTGATTTCGTCATTCCTGCCGCAAACGTTCTGAGAGCCTGCTATGCGCCCGGCGCTTTTTCGGGTGAGGAGCATCCCATCTCGATCCGCGAGCCTGACGACAGCGAGATATACGCCTACCGCGAGATCTCTCTCAACTCTCACGATCTTCGCGGCAAGAGAAGGACCTATCCCCACGCAACGGCAAATTTCGTCACACGTGACGAGCCATGCTTCTTTGAGCGCAACGCTATCGACGGAGCTATCAACAATCAGGGTCACGGCGGCTATCCCTACCATTCATGGGCAGGCGGCGCGCGTGAGGACATTGAATGGACGGTAGATTTCGGACGCGAGGTTGAGGTTGACAAGCTTGTCTTCTTCCTCAGAGCCGATTTCGCTCACGATCCCATTACGGGCATTCCCCACGACTCTTACTGGAAGAACATCGACATCGAGTTCTCAGACGGTGAGGTCATTCACGGTGAGTTCACTATGGACGGCACCGATCTCAATCCCGCTAATTCGACGGGTATTTCTATCGAATTCGAGAAAAAAGTGACTCGCACAATTCACTTATTTAATTTCAGACAGGTTACCGAGGTTCTGTCATTTGCGGCGCTTACGCAATTTCAGGCATTCGGAAGCTACATTAAGGAGGATTTAAGTAAAATGGAAGTTAGACAGGCAGCAAACGCAAAGGACGTTAAGCACTACACAACAGAGAGACTTCGCGAGGAGTTCCACATTGCAAACCTTTTCACCAAAGACAACATCAGAATGGTATACAGCCACATCGACCGCATAATCACCGCAGGTCTTATGCCCGTTCGCCAGACCCTCAAGCTTGAGGCAGGCAAGGAACTTGCGGCTGCATATTTCCTTGAGAGACGCGAAATGGGCTGTATCAACGTAGGCGGTAAGGGTATCATTACCGTTGACGGCGTTGAGTATGAGATGAACCCCAGAGACGGTATTTATATCGGTATGGGCAACAAGGACATCACCTTCAAGAGCTGTGACGAAAATCAGCCCGCAAAGTTCTACGTAAGCTCCTGCCCCGCGCACACCACCTATCCTATCGTTAAGATAGACATCGAGAAGGCGGCTAAGCGTCCCCTCGGTTCTGTTGAGGATTGCAACAAGAGAGTTATCAACCAGTACATTCATCCCGCAGTTC
This sequence comes from Eubacteriales bacterium, assembly GCA_045122255.1. GTDB lineage: Bacteria > Bacillota > Clostridia > Oscillospirales > CAG-272 > SVTX01. The sequence continues at coordinate 27,233 of JBGVHJ010000097.1, forward strand.
TCAAGACCTGCCAGCTTTCCATGGGTCTTACTCAGCTCGATCCCGGCTCCAACTGGAACACCATGCCCAGCCACACCCATGACAGACGTATGGAGGTCTATTTCTACTTCGATATGGGCGAGAACGACGTTGTATTCCACATGATGGGCGAGCCTACCGAGACCCGTCATATCATTATGCACAATGAAGAAGCTGTTATTTCTCCCTCTTGGTCTATCCACTCCGGTGTAGGCACCAAGAATTACTCCTTCATCTGGGCTATGTGCGGAGAAAACCAGGACTTCGACGATATGGATCACATCCAGACCAAGGATCTGCTCTGATCAGCCACAGTTCTGATTTTTAAGCCGATCAATATGAAGAAAATAATATCTGTAGGCTTACTGCTCGTTATGCTGATATCTGCAGTCTCATGCTCCGTCATACCTCAAGCGGAGCAAGAGACGAGCGAGCAAGCTTCGTCCTCGGAGACCGAAACCGATCTCAAGGAGGACGACGAGACTTCCTCGGATAGCTCATTCGGTGACGTCGACAGCGAGCAAAGCTCTGAAACAAAGGAAGATAACGGAATGATAAATGAAGAGTTTATTTTGAACTTTTTGAATAAGGCAACCGTGTTAAAGGCAGGAAGCATTTATGCTCTCGTCAACGGAGAGCGAACCCCCATATTCTCGGAAACCGAGACTATGTTTATCCGTGACGGCAAATTTTACGTCTCCGAGTATTATCTTCTCGACACGCTCGACATATTTGCCGACTCTTCTTTCAAGACTGAGAAAAACGGCGAATCCTTCGTTTCCGTTGAAGCTATTGAGGAAGAAGGCTTATTTGTATTCAAGGATACAGTTCACGAAACGGTTATAATCTCTGAAGATCATATTAAATTTGATGACTCAGAGCAGGAGACAAAGTTCGCAAGAATTGCCGTAAACACCTTCGCGCTCGGATACGGAAAGGTCAGCGCCGCCATAAAGGGCGACCGCCCCGTGCTCTTCGTCACCGACGATATGCTTGAAGCGGCTAAAAAACACGCCCTTGACAAGAAGTCACCCCAATACACAAGCATGCTTGACATTCAAAGAAAAGCCGATGATGCAATACTCTCAGGTCCTTCCCCCGATAAGGGCAAGAGTGCCACTGCATACCGTCTCGCGGCTTGCAAGGATATGATAAACGCTCACTATATGGCGCTTTCTTATCACTTCACCGAGGACGAAAAGTATCTTCAGGGCGCTACCGCTTTTCTGCTTGCCTATGCCGGCGAAATGCTTGGCACCGACTCTTATCTCGACTACAGTGCGGCTACCACCGACGGAGAGGCTGACATTGGTCTTAATATCGCCGCTCCTCTTACCACCGCCTGCGAGGTCTACTCACTGATCTACAATCACGTAAGTGAAAGCGACAGAGCCACTATCGAGACGTGGATCGCCGAGGAAGCAAAGCTTGTCGTTAAGGGTCACGAATTCTGGATCACTAACAAATATTACGGAGAGCAGCTCGGAAACAATCACCTTTCATCCCATCTTATGGGAATAATTGCCGCGGCACTCGTTCTTGAGGATCAGGAGCTTATGAACTATGCTTTGCTGACCGAGAAAAACGAGACCTGCCTTCCGGTCATGATAGAGCGTGCGATCCTTATGAGCGGCGACCCGGTGTACAAGGTAGATACCGACTCGAATTTCCGCGTGGGCGAGATATACGACCGCTACCGTGTGGTCAGCACCCCCTCCAACGGCTTCGGATACTCGATGTATCACTTGAAATTCCTGACTCATGCGTCACTTATGCTTTATAACAACGGTGTCGACTATTTCTCATATTTTGCCGAGAACGGCGAAAACATAAAGCTTTCCTTCCTCGTATACACCGACTACCTGATAGCAAACGACTCAACGCTTCACGGCGGTCACTATTCGGGTAACAGTCTTAACCGTGAAAATGCTTACAGTATGTATTTGATCGCCGATCACATATATCACGACGACCGTATCGGCGAGCTGCTCGATGCATTCTCGCAAGCGCGTGTTCAGTGCAACGAGGTAGAGCTTTTCGGAGTTTCTACTCTGTATCTTTTAGGAAAATAATAATTAATTACAAAGTTTGAAAGGAATAAACTAAAATGGCTAACAAGTTTTCTCTTGAGGGCAAGATCGCTCTCGTTACCGGTGCATCCTACGGTATAGGATTTGCAATTGCAAAGGCGCTTCACGAGGCAGGCGCAAAAATAGTATTCAACGATATCAAGCAGGAATTCGTTGACAAGGGTCTTGCGGCTTACGCTGAGGAAGGAATCGATGCTAAGGGCTACGTTTGCGACGTAACCGACGAGGACGCGGTAAACGCAATGGTTGCCGACATCGAAAAGACCGTTGGCGTTATCGACATTCTCGTTAACAACGCAGGTATCATCAAGCGCATTCCTATGTGCGAGATGAGCGCGGCTGAGTTCCGTCAGGTAATTGACGTTGACCTCAACGCTCCCTTTATCTGCGCTAAGGCAGTAATTCCCTCTATGATCAAGAAGGGTCACGGCAAGATCATCAACATCTGCTCCATGATGAGTGAGCTCGGACGCGAAACCGTTTCCGCATACGCGGCTGCAAAGGGCGGTCTTAAGATGCTTACCAAGAATATCGCTTCCGAGTACGGTGAATTCAACATTCAGTGCAACGGTATCGGTCCCGGCTACATAGCTACTCCTCAGACCGCTCCTCTCCGTGAGATCCAGCCCGACGGAAGCCGTCATCCCTTCGACAGCTTCATTATCGCTAAGACTCCCGCGGCTCGCTGGGGTGACCCCGAGGATCTTGCAGGTCCTGCGGTATTCCTTGCAAGTGATGCTTCCGATTTTGTAAACGGTCACATCCTTTACGTTGACGGCGGTATTCTCGCTTATATCGGAAAACAGCCTAAGTAATATTTTGGCTTGAAGCCAAAATATTACAGTGAAATATTCGGGGCGGTTTTCCCGCCCCGAATGTGAAATACTTTGCTTCGCAAAGCGTGAAATTCGCGCAATCGCGAGTGAAATGCTTCGCTTCGCGAAGCGTTAAGGTAGAAATTCGCTTTGCGAATTTCAAAATTTGAGGAGAGGACCTATGTTTTACAACGACTACATTGAACAAAATAAGGAGTGGATAGACTCGGTTTTCGCAAAGCTTGACAAAAAGCTTTCAAAAACTGCGGTCAAGAGCCGCGAGAAGATCCCCTACACTCTGCACACCAACGGTATGCACGATGACAGAAGTCACGATCCCCATTGCTGGATCAACGGCTTTTGGGGCGGTCTTATGTGGCTTATGTACGAGCATACCAAGAACGAGGACTACAAGCTGACGGCGCTTCGCGTTGAGGAAAAGCAGGATGCGGCTTTTAAAGACGTTACCGGGCTTCACCACGACGTGGGCTTTATGTGGCATATCCTTTCGGGAGCGAACTACCGTCTTACCGGTGACCGCGTGGCGAGAAACCGCAACCTGCTCTGCGCGATGACACTTGCTTCACGCTTTAAGCTGAACGGAAATTACATCCGCGCGTGGAACGGCATGACCGGCGACGGCAGAAACAGCGACGGCTGGACTATCATCGACTGTATGATGAACCTTCCTCTGCTCTATTGGGCAAGCGAGGAGCTTGGCGACGACAGATTCAAGCAGATCGCTATGGCTCACGCCGACACCGCTATGAATCACCACGTCCGCCCCGACGGAAGCGTCAATCACATCGTTGTTCACGACCTTGAAACGGGCGAGATGATAGGTGTCCACGGAGGTCAGGGCTATTCAGGCAGCTCTTGCTGGACGAGAGGCGAGGGCTGGGCGCTTTACGGTTACGTTCTCTCTTACATTCACACAGGTGAGGTGAGATACCTCAACACCGCAAAGAGCGTGGCTAACTACACCATCGCATCCTTGGCGGCAAACGATTATCTCCCTCCCGTTGATTTCCGCTCACCCGAGCGACCCGACCTTTTCGATTCCACCGCGGGAGCTATTATGGCTTGCGGTCTTATCGAGATTGCAAAGGCGGTTCCCGAGCACGAGGCAAAGACCTACATCGTGGCGGCAGTGAGACTTCTCCGCGCGATGGAGGAGAAATTCTGCGATTTCAGCGATAAAAAGGACGCTATTTTGCTATACGGCTCCGAGGACTACCACGGCAGAGGTCACAATATGCCCATTATTTACGGAGACTACTTCTTTACCGAGGCGATTTTGAAGCTTCGCGGCTCAAACTTTTTACCTTGGTAATAAAATCCCCTTTGGAGGACTATAAAAATGTATTATGATGAAATAATCGCTCAGAATCAGTCCTGGATCGATGAGACCTGGGCAAAGATCGAAAAAAAGGCTTCCGCGGCAGCCGTAAAAAGCCGCGACAAGATCCCCTATACCACCGACGCCAACGGTAATCACAACGATATGACCAAGAATCCTCATATGTGGACCAACGGCTTCTGGGGAGCTTATATGTGGATGATGTACGAAGCAACCAAGAACGATGACTTCGCCGTCACCGCAAGAAATTGCGAAAAGGTTATGGACGCGTGCTTCAACGATATGGACGAGCTCCACCACGACGTTGGCTTTATGTGGCACATCATGACCGGCTCAAGATACGCGCTTACCGGCGAAAAGGATGCAAGAAACAAGGATCTTCTTTGCGCTATGACTCTTGCTTCAAGATTCAAGCTGAACGGAGGCTATATCCGCGCTTGGAACGGCACCTGGAAGGGCGAGGACAACAACGGCTGGACTATTATCGACTGCCTTATGAATCTTCCTCTGCTCTTCTGGGCAAGCCGCGAGATCGGTGACGATCGCTTTGCGCAGATCGCGCTCTCTCACCTCGATATGGCAATGGAGCATCATATCCGCCCCGACGGAAGCGTTAATCACATCGTATTCCACGATGTTGAGACCGGCGAGATGACCGGTACACACCGCGGTCAGGGCTATGCTGTCGGCTCTACCTGGTCGCGCGGCGCATCCTGGGCGGTCTACGGCTTTGCTCTGGCATACGCGCACACCAAAGACGAAAAATATTTGAATATTGCAAAGAGAGTTGCCAACGACTTTATCGCCAATCTTTCCGTTGAGGGTTGGTTGCCTCTCGTTGACTTCCGCGCTCCCGCCGAGCCCGTGCAGTACGATTCCACCGCCGGCGCAATCGCTTCCTGCGGTTTCCTTGAGATCGCAAAGCACTGCCCCGAACACGAAAAGAAGCTTTACCTGAAGGCTGCTCTCAATACCCTTCAGGCAATGGATAAGAGCTTCTGCCGTTGGGGCGACAATATCGACGCCTTCCTCGATTGCGGTAAGGAAGAATACCACTTTGGACAGAGCCATCCCATAATTTACGGCGATTTCTTCTATGCTGAGGCAATCCTTAAGCTTAAGGGCTCGGAATTTAACCCCTGGACTATCTGATAGTATATCGGATTAAGAAAAACAGACTTTTTCAACGAATTTCGGACATTCTATTGTAAAATGTCTTAAATGATGTTAAAATGCAATTGCAAAACGTCAAAGCAATTGTGAAAGGAGCAAAACCATCATGGAAAGCAACAATTTTTTCAAGTCAGCTCTCCCGATTTGGGCAGATAGCAGAGATAAAGAAATGAACGTGTCCGTCGAGCTTACGTACTCGGCAAAGGATCTAAAAAACGCAACCTTGACCCTTGCGGGAGCAACCTTCTATCAGGTATATCTCGGAGAGAAGCTGCTTCACTTCGGTCCTGCAAAGAAGGCTATCGGCTATGCCGGTGTTGACACACTTCCCTTGCCTGAGGTTTCCGAGGGCACGATCTACATCCGCGTTGCAGGATATTATTGCCCTTGCTACAACGGTGTTGTAACCTCATCCTTCGTTCAGGCGGAGATCGAGCAGAACGGTGAGATCCTCGCCGCAACCGGACACGGCGGATTTGAATGCCGCATCTATACTCCAAAGCTTCAAAAGGTAATGAGATACTCCTATCAGAGACAGTTCTCGGAGTGCTACGACCTTTTCCGTCATCCTATCAAGACGAGATTTGCGGTTGTTGACCCCAAGGTCACCCTCATTCCCCGTAATGTTGACCTCGCAGATCTCGACGTAAAGCCCGCGCGCTACTTAGCTTGCGCTCCATACACTATGCAGGCAGAGGTCAAGCACCCTCTGCGCGCATATCAGCTTGATCCTACCGAAACATACCCCTACCAGTTCCCCTATGCTGAGCTTGAATCCAAGCCCTTCGTTGAGTATCTCAAGATGGTTCCCGACTACTCCGCAGAGTGCGCTCGCGGCACCGCCGGAACCGTTGAGCACTGGGATCTCGGCAAGATCGAGGCAGGATTTATTACCCTCAAGGTAAATGCCAAGACCGACAGCAGAATTATCGCGGTGTACGGTGAGCAGAACTATCCTAACGGACGTCCCTTCCCGCTCCCCGTCAACGCTACCAACGCGGTCGAGTGGAAGCTCCCTGCGGGTGAGCACACTCTTTACAGCTTTGAACCCTATACCGTAATGGGAATCGAGATCATGATCACAGACGGTGAGGTAGAGATAGAATTTGCAGGTGTTACCGAGCTTGCTTACTCTGCAAGAAAAATGAAGTCGGTAAAGATCGACGATCCCGAGCTTGCGCTGGTTTATCAGGCGGCGGTCGACACCTTCCGTCATAACGCATTCGATATCTTTATGGACTGTCCCTCCAGAGAGAGAGCAGGCTGGCTCTGCGACAGCTACTACGAGGGCAAGAGCGAATATTATTTCACAGGAACCACTATGGTAGAGAACGAATTCCTCAACAACTACCTTCTCGGCGGCGGTGCGAGAGCAAATCTCGGCGGCATGGTTGAAATGTGCTACCCTGCTACGGCAGATAAGCATATTCCTCAGTGGTCGATGTGGTACGTTCTCGAGCTTTACGATTACTTCACCAAGCGCGGTCGCGGCGACAGAAAAGACGATTTCAAGGCTCAGCTTTACGCTCTTCTCGGCTACTTCAAGCAGTTTGAGAACGAATTCGGTCTGCTTGAAAAGCTTCCCAGCTGGAACTTCGTTGAGTGGTCAAAGCTCAATCAGAGAGTTCACGACGTAAGCTGGCCCACCAATATGCTTTTTGCTGAGGCAGTCGAGTGCATCGGTAAGCTTTACGAGGATGATGCCCTGCTCCAAAAGGCGGCTAAACTCCGTGCGACGGTAAACGAGATGGCTTGGAACGGCAAGATGTACATGGACCGCGCTATGCGTCAGGAGGACGGAAGCCTCAAAAATACCGAGGAGCTTTCCGAGACTACCCAGTATTACGCGTTCCGCTACGGACTTGCAGATATCAACGAGGAAAGATGCGCTTACCTCAAGGATATGGTCTTTAACGTATTCGGTAAGGACGTTATGGCTGAAAAGTGCCCCGAGATCGAGCCCTCCAACTCACTTCCCGGCTTCTATATCCGCACCGAGCTTATGATGCAGTGGAAGATGTATCCCGAGCTTATCGAGTACATCAAGCATTTCTTCCTGCCCATGGCTCAGGCAACCGGCACACTTTGGGAAAATAAGACCCCCGGTGCAAGCTGTGACCACGGCTTCGCTTCCTTTATCGCAATTGCGATCGAGGAGATACAGAATAACACTTAAAAATTTGGAAACCGCCCTCGGGGCGGTTTTCTTTGTCATATTCCAATTAATTTTCAAAAAAAACAAAATTTTTTTGAAAACCTATTGCATTTTGAAAAACTTTGTGGTATAATAACCAAGTCGTCAATACGGAGGCATAGCTCAGTTGGTTAGAGTACTTGCTTGACATGCAAGGGGTCGTAGATTCGAGTTCTACTGTCTCCACCATAACAAAACAAAAGGGGAGTTTCTCCCCTTTTGTTTTGTTATAGTCGAATGTAGAGGACGAAGAATCTCTACAACGCTTGCGTTGTATTGTTTTGCGGTAAATTAATAACACTATAAGACAAATTTTGCCGCAAAACGCAATTCGGAGTTATACCAGAAAGAAATAGAGGAAGATTTAGCTCTTCCTCTATTTTGTTATAGTAATATATTTTATTTTTTTATTTCCTTTCTGAATCTTACTATTCCGATAATCGAAGAGATAATGGCGAGGAGCTCATTGGCGATACCTCCCACCGAAAACTCGATCAGATTATAGATCAGCACCAGCGAGGAGGTCAGAAGTATGCTCTTTCTGAGCCACTGAGGATCGCCGATAGCTACAAAAACCGTATTGATCGCTAAACCAACAATAATAAGCAAAGAATGCGGTCCTTGCCAAGAGAAAGCGCCGAGCACACACATGATCACCGCAAAGATCGCGGCTACGATATAGCTGCCCTTTGATCTTTCCTTAAAGAAAAAGCAGAAAAGATTGCGCAAAAGGCAGGCAACGTTCAGCACAAATCCGGACGTTGCGCCAAGAAGGAAATAGCAAACGCAGGTAGCCACCGTCGCGCCGGTCAAGGCTATCAAAACCGATTTTTTGGTATTAAGCTGATAGGACACGACGGTGAGTATGGGCGCGATAATGCCGATTATCTGTCCTATGATCTCCCAAGGTAGGCTTTTAAGCATTTCTAAAGGCATAATATACTCCAAAATTCAGATCATTTCCGTAACAGTATATCACATCCCGGGAGATCTGTCAATAATTTCTCCACTCAAAGAACGTCAATAATCGATATCATCGAAAATTTTAACGCTTCTGTCCTCTATTATCTCGTCGAGGCAGTATTTACATCTTACAACGGGCTCACGGTTCTGCCACTTGCCTCCGGTGAAATCGGGGATCTCAACGGGGATACCGCCACCCGCGATCGATCTCTCGGAAAGCGCACCGATAGCAAGCCAGGTGACGCTGTCGTATGCGTCGATAGGAGTATTGGTCTCATTCTTGACCGCCTCAACAAACGCGCGGCAGACCAGCCAGTCCATACCGCCGTGTCCTCCTCTCGTTCCAACCGACTCATATTCTGCATGCAAAGGGTGATCGTAGGTTTTTGCCATTTCGTTCTCATTGTTGCCAATTCCCTCTTTCATGCCCTCAAGGAAAATGACGCCGTGTTCCTCGGTGGACATACCCTTCGTGCCTCTGACGGAGAAATTTCGGCTGTAGTAGGCACGCGGCACGGTGGTGTCGAGATTTATAGAGATAGTTTCTCCGTTTGCGCAGGTTATGATAGTATTTACTATGTCGCCCTGCTTATAATCTATCTTGGCAAACTCACTGTCAGCACCGAAGCGCTCGGTGGCAAACGCCTTAAGTCCGGCACTCTTTGAGGCAAAGGAGGAAAGACGGACGAGACGGTTGCCTCGGTTTATGTTCAGTACCTTACAGATGGGACCCAGCTCGTGGGTGGGATAATTCTCGCGGTTGCCCTCGATGTAGTGTCTGAGTCGGTAATGAGTAATGCTCGACGACGGCTCGTCTCCTTCAAGCATCTCAGCGAAAAGCTCACCCTCGTTCAGATAGTGGGCATACGCGCCCGTACAGTGCACTATTTCACCGAAGAGACCCTGCTTGACCATATTAAGCACCATCATCTCGCGTCTGCCGTAGCAGCAATTTTCGAGCATCATAAGTGGGCTTCCCGTCTTCTCATATACGTCGATAAGCTCGAAGCACTCCTCAAGCGTCTGGGAGCAGCCTACCTCGATTGCGGTATATTTGCCTGCAAGCATAGCCTTTTTCGCCATTTCGGGGCGAGAATCCCAGCCGGTCATAATAACGACCGCGTCAACGTCACGCGCCGCATTCAGCATCTCGTCGTAGTCTGCGAAGCACTTGGGCTCGGGTCGGTCCTTGTCTAAAAGTATCTGTCTGCCCTTCTCGAGATTTTTCTCGGAAAAATCGCATATTACGGGAATTTCAACGTCGCTCATCTGCGCGAAGCACTCACGGAGCATAATTGATCCGCGGCGACCTATACCAACGTAAGCTATCTTGATCTTTTCTTTCATAATTGCCTCCAATTAGCCTTGACAATGTCGTGTTGTCGTGATATACTAATTATAGTATATCAATTTTCATATTTCAATGCAATTTTAGCTATAAAACATACGATTATAGATAGTCGGAGGTATTATGTTCAAATTTATACCGATAGAAAACTCATTTACAGTGAAAGGCTTTTATACCGCAACAAGATTTGACTGGAACGACAGGTTTGTTTTCAACGGCGAAAGTCACGATTTCTGGGAGGCGGTTTTCGTCGAATCGGGCGAGGTCGAGATCACCGAGGACGAAAACGTTTACGTTCTCGGGGCAGGAAATATGATATTTCACGCACCGATGGAGTTTCACCGAATAAAAAGCTCGGGCGGAACCGAGCCGAAGGGCTTCATATTTTCATTTCTGACGTCGGGCGAGCTTCCTTACTCTGTAAGTAGCGGTGTTTTCACCCTTGAGCCGTCGCAAATAAGCCGTTTTTTAAGGATAAGCGATAAAATTCATGAATTTGTACATTCCGAGTCCTCAATGCTTAAGGGCACCGAGGTCGCAGCTTGTCTTACCGAGTTCATAATCAGCCTGTCATCAAAGCAGGCGCTTTCCTGCACTTCAATGACCCGCAGCGCCACCGAATACCGACACATAGTTTCCTTTATGTCCGAGCACGTTGATGAAAATCTTACTCTCTCGGACGTTGCCAAGGAGAACAACGTCAGCGTAAGCTACGTCAAGCTTCTCTTTTCCGGCTACGCGGGAATAAGTCCGAAAAGCTATTTTAATCAGATGAGATTGCGCCGCGCGGCCGAGCTGCTTTCCAAAGGACTATCGGTTACCGAGATATCCGACAAAATGAATTTCTCCTCCCCCAACTATTTCTCATCCTTCTACAAAAAG
>JBGVHJ010000098.1:0-35105 GCA_045122255.1 Eubacteriales bacterium
AAGTCGCGGACGCGCTTAAGAAGTCGGTTTGCAATTCGAGGAGTGCCGCGAGAACGCGATGCTATTTCATAAGCTCCGTCCTCGGTAATAGCGATGCCGAGAATTCCTGCGCTTCTCTTAACGATAGTAGCAAGCTGCTCGGGTGTGTAAAGTTCAAGCTTAAGAACCACACCGAAGCGGTCACGGAGAGGAGTAGTAAGCTGACCTGCACGCGTTGTTGCACCGATAAGCGTAAAGTGCGGCAGATCTATTCTAATACTTCTTGCCGAAGGACCCTTACCGATAATAATATCAAGGGCATAGTCCTCCATTGCGGGGTAGAGGATTTCTTCAACCTGCTTGGAAAGACGATGTATCTCATCGATAAAGAGCACGTCACCCTCCTGAAGATTAGTCAGAAGCGCCGCAAGGTCACCCTGCTTTTCTATGGCAGGACCCGATGTAATTCTGATATTTACACCCATTTCGGTGGCTATTATGTTAGAAAGTGTGGTTTTTCCGAGACCGGGAGGTCCGTAGAGAAGCACGTGGTCAAGAGACTCGCCTCTGAGCTTTGCCGCGTCGATGTAGACCTTAAGGTTTTCCTTGACCTTGTCCTGGCCGATATAATCCTCAAGTGTTTTAGGACGGAGAGAAACGTCGGTGTCGGAATCCTCAGCAGAATATGAGGTCGAAACTATTCGGTTTTCAAAATCAAATTCTTCATCGTTTGTAAACATAAGAATCTACCTCCTTATTTCATAAGCAGCTTAAGTGCTTTCTTGATGATCTCCTCGAGACCGAGCGATTGAGTATCGATGTTTTTAAGCACGTTCAGAGCTTCGCTTCTGGAGTAACCAAGCACCATAAGCGCGTCCTGAGCCTCACTCAGCTTGCCGGAATTGGTCTTAACGGGTGATGCACTTTCAATGCTCATCTGAGCAGCCTCACCGATGTCGGTATCCTTCATAAGCTTATCCTTAAGCTCGAGAATAATACGTGCCGCGGTCTTAGGACCGATGCCGTTAGCCTTGGAGATGGTCTTTCTGTCCTCGGTGCATACCGCAAGAGCAAATCTCTCGGGAGTGAGCAGAGAAAGAATGGATATTGCGGCTTTGGGGCCGACACCCGATACCGAAAGCAGCATCTTGAAGGAAGAAAGCTCTGTTTCACTTGCAAATCCGAAAAGCTCTATGCCGTCTTCACGAACAGCCATGTAAGTAAAGAGCTTCGCGGTGGGATTGTCAACCGTGTGTCTTGGGGGGAGAGAATTATAGGTATTTTCACTTATAGTAAGCTTGTAGCCCACCCCACCCGCGTCGATAACGGCGGTGGTGGGGTTAGCCATAGCAAGCTTTCCGGAAATATAATAGAACATTTACTTTACCCTTAAATTATTTTTTGTGTTTTTTCTTATTTTGAGGTGCGGGAATTTCTTTTACTTCTTCCTCGTCTTCATCATATTCGACGACAATGAAATCCTCTGTTTCGGGGGGAATGAATGCCTTGACCATCGGGATCTTCTTGAGGAATTTCTCTAGAACGATAAGAAGCACAAATAATCCGGTGCAGATCACCGATACCATAATGCCGCCGACAAAGGCGTCGGAACGGTACAGGAATCTTACGGTGTGTTCGCCGGCGCCCTCAATACGGAAGCCTACGAGCGCGTCTGCGATCTCAAAGGTCTCAACCGTCTTGCCGTCAACGTAAACCTTCCAGCCCGCATCATAAGGGATGGTGGTCATAATAAGCTGATCGTCGTTTGCGGTAGTGATCTTACCGTGAATATCGTCATCCTTGAATTCCTTGTCAAGTATAAGCTGGTTCTGCTTGATCCTATTGATCACATCTTCAAAGAGCTCCATGTCAACGTAATAGAGAAGAGGCTGATCTTTCTTTGTGTAGAACTGATAGGAGGAGTTATCTATAGTGACCTTGAGCTTATATTCTTTTTGGGTGGAGAAGCCAAGCTCTACGATGCGGTCGTTGCACTTTGAGAAGCTTCCGGCACTGGTCTTGGAGTGGTTAAGTGTTCCGTCACTTCTCGTTGAGTCGAATATCTTCATAGTGGGCGAGCTGATATCGACCTCGCGGTTATAGTGTGCGGGGAGGAACAGATAGAGCATGCGTCCGTCGTCGGGAACAGAGAAGGTAAAGGTTACGGAGCCGTAATCCTTGACGAGAGTTGTCTTACTGTTCTTTTTGTCGATATGCTTGTCCTGATCGAAGACCGAATCCTTAACGTTAACCTCTTTTTGATAAGCGCCGCTTTCGCCTGCTTTAGCAACGATCTCATTTCCGTTCTCGTCTTTTTTTACCCATACGGTGGTTGTGTCAACGGTGACGTATCTGTCATGCTCCGAGGAAACCTTGTGAGTTACCTTGTCAAGATAAACGTTTGTCTGTACTGCGGGCTTGAAAATTTCAACGTATTCTCCGAGAATTGCGCTGTATATCGCGTTTACTCTGGTGAAGGGTGACTTGTAGCCGTCGGGATTGAATTTTTCCTCGTAGTCCTTGTGAGTTTCACTGATCTGATCGTTATGATCCTTAACGTTCACCTCAAGAATTTCGTCGGTAGCGGCAAAAGCCAAGGAAAGCGCGTAGGGATTCAGATAAACGTTGAAATCTGCGGTGGAGAAGTAATCGCCTGCCTGAGGCGTAAGATAATTGGTATATTTTGTGGTGGTTGTCGATTCCTTAAGCTGATCGAGGGTCAAGCCAAGGTGCTCGGCATAGTCCTTGCCCGTCAGCACGGGATCACCGTAAAGAGAGGAGTAATCTCTGTTGGAAATGATATATTTCATTCCGATAAGCGAGTCGGTAGCAACAGTTCCACCCTTGTACTGTGATTTATGAGACTGAGAGTAATAGCCGAGATTTCGCAAGAAATTAATGGTGCTCTTATTAAGAGTTGAGGTGGAGTTTGAGACACCTCTGATGCTGAGCGCCATATTGTCATTCAGCTTTCTGTGATAGGTCTTTTCGAATCGGTAGAATGACGTATCGTATTCCTTCGTCAAGGTGTCGGATATCGGACGCATAAGATTGTTGAACTCGTTATAAGAAGCGTAGGTTGTAAATCCTACGTCTTGATCGAATTCATTGACACATACAAGTCCATTTACGTAGAGCTCACCGCAAACGAGCACCAACAAGGCAGTTGCGATCATGTTTTTCTTCTTTTCCTTTTTCATAAATGCCATGATCGCAAGGTAGACCGCAAGGCAGGCTACCGTTAGTAAAACAGTTTCAAGTATATGAACCTCGAAGTCTTCGGCGTTGGGACCGTATTTAAGCTCGACGAGCTTGTCCTCAAATTCTTTCGCGTACATTCCGAAAAGTGAAGCACCACCGCCTATAAATACCGCGACGGCTCCTGCCACCCACATATTTATACTCTTAATCCTTTCGAATGCGCGGAAGGCGAGGAAGATGAGCAGGAAGCAGAACATAAAGCTGAATCGGGCGTTCAACCACTGAGGCTTCTGGAATCCGTGCCAAACCAGGTCAAATACCGAAACGATAAAGCCAAGTGATAAAACGAGGAGGAAAACTCCGCTTGCTACCTTTTCGCGAACTGTAAACTTCTTTGAAATAAAGAAGAGGGGAGCGAGAAGAAGCGTCAGAACACCGCAATAAACAAAGGGGAGACCGTCGATTCTTACGGTATCGTAAGAAGAGGGGAGAAGCTTGAAGAAGAGATCGTATACGTCAAATCTCAGCTCAAGATCCCATGAGGGATCGGTGAATTCGTTCTTACCGAACTGGAGAGAGTAATATGCGGTGAATATGATCACAGCCGCAATTCCGATAGCTATCAGCGAGAATATACCCATTCTTACGAAGGACTTGAAGAAATGGAATCTTTCAAGTCTCGGGTTGTTTACGTAATTCTTGCTGTATGCGATCATGTAGTAGAAGAAATACAGGAGCACAAACAGGCACACCATATATCCAATATAGAAATTGCTGGCAAGGGTAAGAGCCAAGAAAATGACGTAAACCTTATATTTTCCGTATTTGACCACCTGCTCTACGCCGTAAATAACGAGAGGAAGCCACATAACGGCATCTATCCACATGGTGTTGCTCTGCTGAACGACACAGTAAGCTGAAAGCGCGTACATCACGGAGAAGATGATAACGAAAATTTTGTTTTTTGTCACAGAATGCTTGTGGAGATAGAAGCCCATGGTGCCTGCACAGAGCGCAGCCTTGATCATAAACAGTACCAGCAAAAATTCCTGAGTTCTGTCCTTAGGGAATAGGCAGACAAGATAGGAGAGCGGGCTGGCGATATAGTACGCGTACATTCCGAGAAATTCGCCGCCCAAAGCGCGCGACCAGGAATACAGAAGCGATCCACCCTCAAGAACCGTGTTTCTGAGAGCCTCGAAGAAATACACGTACTGACCGTTTAAGTCAAGAACAAGGACGGTATCCTTAAATCCCGAGTTATCGTCATAAACAGATACGATGTATCTTGCGAAATAGATCAGGAAGAAAATCAGTGCGGGAATTGCCATTGCGATGGCAAGATATCCGTAGGTTTTCCAAAAATTGAATAGCCTCTCTTTAAAAGATGGCTTATCGCCGATCAGTTTTAAGTCTTTTGTTGCATAATTCGCGGTGGAACTTTGCGCGACTGTTTCTTTTTTACTCATTGTGATTCCTTTCTATTGTTGTCAGTTTCCGAGGGCAACTGATCACTGATTACTTTTTTTATCGCCTTTTCAATCTTAACGCGATCGAGAGTCATATCTCTACCGCAGAGAAGGCAGACGATCCTAACGTCACTACCGGTACGGAGCACCTTGAAGCGTTGCTCACCGCAGGGATGAGGCTTTTTAAGCTCGATAACGTCCCCAACAGTTAATTTCATGACTTGCATACAATTATATCCGTCCAATTTACAAAATTATACATTTTACATTATAACATACTAAATATAATTTGTAAACCATTTTAATAAAATTTTCTTTTGGTTCACAAAAAATATCAAATAATATTTGACACGGGCGAAGATATGTGATATAATATTATGAATATGATAATGGGATGTTATTGCCTGATGACGGTTTTCATGCTGTTTTGGCAAAAGCTGACGAAAGGAGAAGAGCTTTTCAATGATAATTCTTGGAATTGACCCGGGCTACGCGATAGTAGGCTGGGGAGTGATCGAATACAAGGGAAGTAAATTCAAAACCCTTGGATACGGTTCTATTCAGACACCTGCCGGTATGCCAATGATCGAACGACTCGAGCGCATCCATTTCGGAATGAACGAGATCATCGACAAGTACAAGCCCGATCAGATGGCTGTTGAGGAGCTTTTCTTTAATACCAACTCAAAGACCGCGATAGTGGTTGCTGAGGCGAGAGG
Organism: Eubacteriales bacterium; assembly: GCA_045122255.1. GTDB lineage: Bacteria > Bacillota > Clostridia > Oscillospirales > CAG-272 > SVTX01. The sequence continues at coordinate 5,369 of JBGVHJ010000098.1, forward strand.
TATAATTCTTTTGTCAGCGAGGCTGAAAGGCATCGAAATAGCTGAATATACCCCCTTGCAGGTAAAGCAAGCGGTGGTTGGCTACGGTCGAGCCGAGAAAAATCAGGTAATTCAAATGGTAACGTCCTTTTTGAATCTTCCCGCGCCTCCTAAGCCCGACGATACCGCCGACGCTTTGGCGATCGCTATATGCCACGCGCATAGCGGTGCATCAAGATTGGCGCAATATTATAACAAATAAATTTTAGTTTTGGAGTAAAAAATATGTGGTGCAGTGATAATTGGCAGGATTACGAGCTTCTCGACGCGTCTGACGGAGAACGTCTTGAGCGTTGGGGCAAATATATACTTATCCGTCCCGACCCACAGATAATCTGGAAGGGTGTTGCGAGACATCCCGCATGGAAGCAGGCAGACGGAATCTATCGCCGTTCAAGCAATGGCGGCGGAGCTTGGATCAAGCAAAAAACTCCCGAATATTGGGATATCGGCTACGGTGAGCTGAATTTCCGTCTGAAGCCTATGGGCTTTAAGCATACCGGACTTTTCCCGGAGCAGGCGACCAATTGGGATTGGTTTTCTTCCTTGATAAAGAAAGCAAACAGACCTGTAAAGGTGCTCAATCTCTTTGCATACACCGGTGGAGCTACCGTTGCGGCGGCAAAGGCGGGCGCTCAGGTTGTACACGTTGACGCGTCAAAGGGTATAGTTGCAATGGCAAAAGAAAATGCGGCGCTTTCGGGTCTTGAAAACGCTCCCATTCGCTATATCGTTGACGATTGCAAGAAGTTTATCGAACGCGAGATCCGTCGTGGCAATAAATACGACGGAATCATTATGGACCCTCCCTCATACGGTAGAGGCCCCGGTGGCGAGGTCTGGAAGCTTGAGGACAGCATCGACGAGTTTGTGGGTCTTGCATCGCAGGTGCTTTCCGATGAGCCTTTATTCTTCCTTATAAATTCTTATACCACCGGTCTCTCTCCGCTTACAATGAGTTACATACTTGATCTTAAGGTCAAGGCGAGATACGGCGGTAAGATCGAGGCGGGCGAGATAGGACTCCGCGTTACCCAAACGGGCGCGGTGCTTCCTTGCGGTGCAAGCACTCGTTGGACTGCTAAAAATTTCAATTAAAATACATTTCGAAGGTATTTAAAATGTCTTATATTAAAATAAGAAATCTCAGTTACGCATATAAGGGAGACAACGGTGAGCCTATCCGTGTCCTGAAGGACGTCTCTCTTGATTTTGAAAAGGGCGAGTACGTTGCGGTTCTCGGTCATAACGGCTCGGGTAAATCGACCCTTGCGAAGCTTCTTAATCTTGTAATCGATGACTATGATTTCCATGAGGGAAGCATAGAGATCGACGGCAAGGTCATTACAAGCGAGGATATGACAGAGGACGATCTCTACGATCTCCGCAAAAAAATAGGCATGGTCTTCCAGAACCCCGACAACCAGCTTGTTGCAACTATCGTTGAGGAGGACGTGGCTTTCGGTCCCGAAAATCTCGGGCTGCCGAGAGAGGAAATCAGAAAGAGAGTAGACGACGCTCTTGCTACCGTCGGAATGACGGAATACGCGCATCACGAGCCGCACCGTCTTTCTGGCGGTCAAAAGCAGAGGGTTGCCATTGCGGGAATAATTGCAATGAAACCTGACTGTATGATCTTCGACGAGTCCACTGCAATGCTTGATCCTATGGGAAGACGTGACGTGGTTGAAACTATCGAAAAGCTCAACCGAGAAGAAGGCAAAACGGTGATCACCATTACGCACTATATGGAAGAAGCCGTCCGTGCGGACAGAGTTATCGTGATCAACGACGGTAAGGTCATTCTTGACGGCACGCCTGCTATGATATTCTCTCAGGCTGAATTGCTCAGGAGTGCTGGACTTGATATCCCCCAATGCGCAGAGCTGCTTTTAAGACTCCGAAAAAAAGGCATTAAGCTTGACGGTGAGATAAATACACCGGAGCAATGTGCCGAAACCATTTTTAAAGCTTTGAATAGATAAATTTTATGACCGCATAAGCGGCATGGAGAATCTGTAATGTCAAAAATAACAGTAGATAACGTATCTTACGTCTATAGCGCAAAGACTCCCTTTGAGGTTCGAGCCCTTGATGGCGTAAGCATTAATATTGAATCAAATTGCATAACGGGCATTATCGGGCATACCGGCTCGGGTAAATCTACCCTCGTTCAGATGTTTAACGGACTTCTGAAGCCTACCTCAGGTAAGATCCTTATCGACGGTGTTGATATATGGGAAAAGCCCGGTAAAATATCAAGCTTCCGATACAGAGTTGGTCTTGTTATGCAGTATCCAGAGTATCAGCTTTTTGAAGATACCGTTGAGGCAGATATAGCCTTTGGACCTAAAAATATGGGACTCGATGCAGAGGAGATCAAAAAGCGTGTTCTTGAGGCAGCCGATTTCGTCGGACTTGATAGAGAAAACCTCAAAAAATCTCCCTTTGATCTCTCGGGCGGACAAAAGCGCCGCGCCGCTATCGCAGGAATTATGGCAATGAAGCCCGAGGTGCTTGTGCTTGACGAGCCGAGTGCAGGTCTTGACCCTGCCGGTAAGACCGCGATTTTTGAGGGTATACGTAATTATGCCGAGGCTACCGGTTCGGCTGTAATTATAGTCAGCCACAGTATGGACGATATGGCGAAATATTGTGAGAATATAATCGTTATGTCTCATTCCAAGGTAGTAATGTCAGGAAAGAGACACGAGATCTTTTCGAGAGGCGATGAGCTTGAAGCGATCGGTCTCGGAGTTCCTCAGATGACCTATCTCGTTCGATTACTTGCAGATAAGGGAATTGATATTCCTCAAGGCATCTATACCGTTGACGATGCAGAAGAAGCGCTTACGCGTCTCTTTGGAGGTGCTTTATGAAAAGTATAGCATTCGGACAGTATTATCCATCAAACTCGATCATGCATAGACTTGATCCGAGAATGAAAATTATAATTGCCATTTTGTATATCGTTGCGAGCTTTCTTTGTCAGAACGTTTTCAGCTTTATTCTTTTGCTCGCATCGGCTTTGTTTCTGATACTTGTGAGTCGAATTCCCGTAAGAATTGTGCTTAAATCCATTAAAGCAATCATTTTTATAATGATATTTACCGCAGTGCTTAATATATTCTTGACCAAGGATACCGAAAGCGCACCGCTGTTTTCCTGGTGGATAATCAGCATCTATGAAAGCGGACTTTATAACGCGGCATTTATCGTTATAAGGATCGTATCAATGATCATAGGCACGGGAATCTTCCTGACGTATACCACAACTCCTATTCAGTTGACAGACGCGCTTGAGCAGCTTTTATCTCCTCTTAAGATATTCCATGCTCCCGTTCACGAATTTGCAATGATGATGACGATCGCTCTTCGCTTTATCCCTACGATAATCGAGGAGACCGAAAAAATAATGGCGGCACAGAAGGCGAGAGGAGCTGATTTTGCCAGCGGCTCGCTTATCAAGCGCGCCAAGGCGCTTATCCCGATTCTCATACCTTTGTTTATATCCGCATTCCGTCGTGCCGGAGAGCTTGCAACAGCAATGACCTGCCGTTGCTATCGCGGAGGAAAGGGAAGAACAAGACTTACCGTTCTTCGCTTCTCATTTAAGGATTTTGCGGCACTTTTCGTAATGATCCTTTTTGGAGCGGCAATAATCGTAATAAATATTTACGCTCACGGTTATACTATGTAAAGAGGTAAGCCAAAGGAGATAAATAATGAAAATACTTCTTACGCTATCCTACCTCGGCACAGATTTTTGCGGCTATCAGATCCAGCCCCGTGGCAGAACGGTTCAGGGAGAGCTGAATCGCGCAGCGCGCGAGCTGTTCGGCTTTGATTGTGATATAACCGGATGCAGCAGAACCGATACCGGAGTACATGCCAATACCTTTTGCGCCACCGTTACACAAAAGGGTACGGGTGCTATTGAGACCGCTATCGACATAAGCAAGATCCCAACTGCGATGAATGCGCATCTTCCGGAAGACGTTGCAGTACGCAGTGCCGAATGGGTAAACGATGAATTTCATCCGAGATATGATGTGAAATACAAGGAATACGTATATAAAATATACAATTTTTATGCAAGAAATCCGATGGAATCGGGAAGAAGCTGGCATATTCCGCACGTCTATAATGATGATGCGCTTGAGAAAATGAAAAAGGCCGCCTCGTATTTCGTTGGTAAGCACGATTTCTCGGCTTTTATGGCAAGCGGTTCTAACGTTGAATCCACCGTTAGGGACATAAAATATGCCAGAATTGAGAAAAAGGGCGATATCATTGAATTTACCGTTGCAGCAGATGGGTTCTTATATAATATGGTAAGAATTCTTACCGGCACGCTCGTTTCGGTCGCTCAGGGAAAGACAGATCCTGATGCTATTCCCGAAATAATACTGTCTAAGGACAGATCCCGCGCAGGTATGACGGCACCTGCCGAGGGACTTTATCTCAACAATGTCGTCTATAATTAACAAATATCTGTAAAATTTTTGAAAGGTAGGTGAGATCCTTGAAGGGTGAAAGAAAGAATAGTGAGATATCATTTCTCGGTCGAATTTTTCTGTTTTTCAAAAGTCTGTTTGAACGTATCAAGGATCTGCAGCTCTTCAGAAAGATAGTCGATCACGAAAAAGCGGTCGCAGGTGCCGATACCAAGGATAGTCCCGCTGAGGCGAAGATATCCTTCGTGTTGGGCATGTCCAGGCTTTTCGCTATCGTTTTATTGGTAGTTTTTCTCATAACGGTTATAGTTTTTGGAGGAAAGACCATCGCATACGATAATGTTTATTATATGTTCAGAGATATAGCGTATATAAACAGCTTTACCGAAAGCAGACCCGCTTCGCTGAACTACTCACGCCCATTCGAAAACCAGGATTTTACTACCTTTAAAAACGGACTTGCCGTTGCAGGTGACAGCGAGATAAAGCTGTTCACCTCCACGGGCAGAGCAACAATGGTAGGCGGTACAAATTATACCAATCCCAAGATCTGCTCCTCGGATTCAACCGTTCTTTTGTACGATCAGGGCAGACTTTCCTTTACGGTGTATAATTCATTTGTAAGCCTTCACACCGAGACTCTTGATTACCCCATAAGCTCGGCGGATATGGCTCCCAACGGTAGCTTCTGCATCGTAACGAGGTCTGATGAATACGGTTCAGTTGTTCGCATTTATGACAATAAATTTCGCCTTGAGGCTGAAATTTTAAAAAATGACTACGTGATTTCAGCGAAAATGTCACCGGATGGTAGATGCGTATCCGTGCTTTCGCTTAAAGCAAGCGAGGGTGAGGGCGTTACTGTGCTCAGCGTGATCGAAAGAGGTAAGACCCGTGAACGCTCTTCGGCTGAAATTAAAGGTGCAATGCCTTATGCCGCAAGCTTTGTTGCAGGAAACCGTGTCGCAGTTATCTGCTCCGATGCGTCCTACGTTTATGATCTTAACGGAAATCTTCAGCAAAGATACGATTTTCCGTCGAGACTTATCAATATGTCAGTCAGTGACGGAGGATTTGCACTTTTGTTCGCTGATAATGACGTGAACGCAGGATATCTGCTTAAGGTTTTCGGCGAAAACGGAAATCTTATTAATACCTTCAAGCTTTCAGGTCAGGTCTCCGACGTAGAGCTTTCGGGTAACTATGCATACGTTCTTTTTGATACCGAGATAAGACGAATAGACGTGCTGTTTGGCACTATATCTTCGGTAGATTTCAGTGAAGAGGGGGCAATTCTTATGCCTTTCTCTGACGGAAGCCTGATGGCTTGTACTGATACGGTAGCATATTACATATCATTTAATTAAGTTTGCGCTTTTGCGCTTTGAGGTGGATATGAATATGCTTATTGATATTATTCTTGTAATCTTGCTCGCTTATTTTATAATCAGATTTTCAAAATCAGGCTTTTTGATTTCACTTCTTGGATTAGGCAAGCCATTGGCATCTATTATGATTGCCTTTACGCTGTGTCAACCGATGAGTGAAGTTGTATTCGGTATTTTGGTAAAACAAATAAGCATCAATGCACTAATATTGAGAATAATATCTTCAGTTTTTTCATATGCCTTTATTTTCGTTATTTCTTTTTTGTTGATATCTATCATTATTAATATTGTTTCCAAAATAAAAATTCCCGTGATATCCAAGATCGATAGATCGCTTGGAGCGTTATTCGGTTTTTTGATTGGTTTTGCTTTTGCTTCGATGATTTCAAACTGCACTTTTTCAGTGATCTCGACTTATGAGGCTTTGATAGGTGAATCTGAAATAATGAATATATATAACGATTCGTTAATTTTCAAAATAGTCTACAATTTAAAATTCTTCGATTTTATAAAAGAATTGATTTGATACAGAAAGTGAAGTTTTAAAATGGTAATGTGTTCGAATTGCCACAAGAGAGTAGCGGTGGTTTTTGTCACCAAGCTCGAAAATGGCGAGAAGAAATCGCAGGGACTTTGCATTAAATGCGCAAAGGATCTGGGTCTTCCCATCGAAAATATGATGGGAGACATCTATAATAAAATGGGCATCTCTCCCGATCAGCTTGAAAGTATGGAGGACGAGATCGCTGAAATGTTTCCTCAGGGTGAGGACGGCGGTGCACCCGCAATCGATCTTCCCAAGCTTTTCAAGGACAGCGGCTTCGGAGATATGGTGCCCGAAGATATTGCGGGGAATAGCGAGGGCGGAAATATCGTTCCCGTTAATCCCAAATCCGGCAAAAAAGAGCCTCCCAAGGGTGGAAAGCAGCAGGGGAAGACCTATAAATTCCTTACTACCTACTGCAAAAACCTTACTCAAAGTGCGCGAGACGGTAAGCTTGACAGAATTGTCGGACGCGATAAGGAGACAGAGAGAGTTATCCAGACCCTTTGCCGCCGACAGAAGAACAATCCCTGTCTTATAGGTGAACCCGGTGTAGGTAAGACGGCTATCGCGGAGGGACTTGCAATACGTATTGCCGACGGTAACGTTCCGTATAAGCTGAAGGACAAGGAGATATTCCTTGTGGATCTTACCGCGCTTGTTGCGGGTACTCAGTTCAGAGGACAGTTTGAGTCGAGAATACTCGGTCTTCTTGCCGAGGTCAAGGAGCACGGAAGAGCAATTCTCGTTATCGACGAGATCCACAATATAGTGGGCACGGGCGATGCAGAGGGAAGCGTAAATGCCGCAAATATTCTGAAGCCTGCCCTTTCTCGTGGCGAGGTCAGGGTTATCGGTGCTACTACCTTGAACGAATACAGAAAATACATTGAAAAGGATTCGGCTCTTGAGCGCAGATTCCAGCCGGTGACTGTGAATGAGCCCTCGGTTGCCGAGGCGGTTGAAATGCTCCGCGGTATAAGCCACTATTATGAGGAGTTCCATAAGATCAGAATTCCCGACGGTATCCTTAACCGTGCCGTAGTGCTTTCCGAAAGATATATCACTGACAGATATCTGCCCGATAAGGCTATCGACCTTCTTGATGAGGCTGCGTCCAAGCTTTCTCTTTCTTCTGCTGAGCTTAATGAATCGCTTGAAATTCACGATAAGCTTCTTTCTCTCAAGAGCGAAAGAGAGGCTATCGAGGCGGTTATGACTACCGATGATAAGCAGATACAGAAGAAGTACGAGGATATAACAAAGATACAATCCGAGGAAATGAGGCTTTCAAAGCGTCTCGACGAAATAACCGCAGAATGCGATAAGGTAGTGCTTACTACCGAGCATCTTGCAAACGTTATTGAGCTTTGGACGGGAATTCCCGCGACCTCTATTACAGAAAACGAATATGCGAGAATAGATTCGCTTGCAGACCGACTCAAAAAGAGACTTGTGGGTCAGGACGTGGCTGTTGATGCCGTTGCGCGTGCAATCAAGAGAAATCGCGCCGGAATTGCATACAAGAGAAAGCCCGTTTCGTTCATTTTCGCAGGACCTACAGGTGTTGGTAAGACTGAGCTTGTGAAAACTCTCGCCGCAGACCTCTTCGATTCTCCCGAAACGCTTATAAGGCTTGATATGTCCGAGTTTATGGAAAAGCATTCGGTTTCACGCATCATTGGCTCACCTCCCGGATACGTCGGATACGACGATGCGGGTCAGCTGACCGAAAAGATCCGCCGCAGACCCTACTCGGTAGTGCTTTTTGATGAGATAGAGAAGGCACATCCTGACGTGCTCAATATTCTTCTCCAGATACTCGATGACGGAAGAATTACCGACGCTCACGGAAAAACAGTTAATTTCGAGAATACCGTTATCGTTATGACAACTAACGCAGGCTCAGAAAGCAGGAGCGGAGTTGTCGGCTTTGCCGCTGATCCCACAAAGAACGATGCTGAAAAAACAGAGAAGGCTCTCTCAAGCTTCCTTCGTCCCGAATTTATCAACCGCGTTGATGAAATAATCACCTTCCGCAGCCTTGACGTCAACGATTTTGGAAAGATCGCTCATATTATGCTTTCTCAACTTGCTGAGGTGCTTGCAGAAAAGGGAATTTCGCTCAAATATGACGACGAGGTGGCTTCGACAATAGCGCGCGGCTCCTTCTCCGAGAAATACGGTGCAAGAAATATGCGCCGCTATATTCAGAAGAACGTGGAGGATAAGCTTGCGGAGAAGATCATTTCCGATTATTCCTGCACCTACACCGTAGCAAAGCTATCTGTCAGAGATGACGATATCGTTGTTGAATGTATTTAAAATTAATGATTAATAAGGGGGAACTCCCAAATGGCAAATTGGCATATAACTGAGCTTGCCGAATTGGAAAAAAAGCTTAATACTGATCTTTCCGACGGACTTTCCGCAAGAGAGGCACGTTTAAGACTTGAAAAAGAATACAAAAATGACAGAAAAGGACGCAAAAGATCGCTTTTTGTTCCTACCAAAAAATCCATGTGGGTTTATCTGTCATCATTTGCGACCACACCCTTTGTAATACTTCTTTTAATAATGTCGATCCTCACCGCCATATTCGGCAGACCTTTTCTCGGTTCATCCGTGTTTATACTGACACTTGCCGCCGCAATATTTGGAGGAATAGTTTCTCTCAGAGCTCAAAGGCGACTTGACGTTATGAAGGAATATGCCGCACCTATGGTCAGAGTCAAGCGCGGAGGAAATATATATCACACCGACGGCAGAAATGCGGTGGTTGGCGATATTATTTACCTTTCCGCGGGCGATCTTGTTCCTTGTGATGCCAGGATCGTCAAGTGTGAGGCGTTTATCGTTGATGAATTGACCGCGAAGAAGGATGGCCTTGTCAGACGGAGAGTAATGAAAAACTCAGAGGTCATATATGACGAGCAATCGGTTAATGGGATCATTGCTGAAAATATGGTTTACGCCGGAAGTGCAATTGTAGGCGGAAATGCCATCGCTCTTGTAGTTGCAAACGGCGCAAACGTTTATCTTGCTGAGCATCTTCCCGACGGAGCGCTTGGCGGCAAGGACGGTGAAAGTGAGGCTGTCAAGAGTCTCAAACCCTTTTTCAATAAAAGCTCGTTCATTTGCGCCGCCGCAGTTCTTCTTCTCTCCCTACTTGGACTTTTGACCTTGAACGGGAAAGAGATATTCGTATGCTATTTTACGATGCTTCTTTCGGCGGTGTGTATTATAAGCTTTGAGCTTATGAATTTCGGCACGCGTGAGATATTCTCCTCGTATATCACGAGACTCTCCCGTACCAAGAGTGAAAAAAGAAGAAGAGATAATTCTGCAAGCATCAGAAGCGTCAAGGCGCTTGACACTCTTACCGGAGTTAACGAGCTGATACTGTTCGGTACTGCCGGACTTTATCAGGGCTCGTACAAAATTTCTTCCGCTTACGTGAACGGTGGTGTGATTGAATCTCTTGACCCTGAAACCGAACAAGGAAAATTGCTGCTTAATTTTATACATACCTACGTTAAGGCTCACCGTGACGGTGCTAACGAAACCGCATTCGGAGCGGACGGACTGACCGAGGCGTTGTATGCTCATTTGAAAACCTGCGGATTTGACATCAGCGGGGCGTCGCTTGCCATCAAATCCTTGTATTTTGCAACCGATTCAAAAACAGGATACGGATATGCGTGCGCGGAAACCAATGACTCTATCTACCGTACGGCACTTTCTTACGATGAGAACATCATCAAGCTTTGTAAATTCATCAGAATGGCAGACGGAGAGCGCGAAATAGCTCCCAATGATCTTAGAAGCATACGAAGCTTTGCAAATATTTCCGAGCAGAAAAACGAAAGATGTCTTTTCTGTATTTCCGAAAAGGATGGAAAGACCTATTTTGAGGGCGCGATTTCGGTATATCAGCCTATCGACTCGGAAGCCGGAAAGGTAGTTAAGGATCTCACCGCATTCGGCATAAAGACTACGGTAGTTCTTCCTCAAGAGGATGAAAGATCATCGAAGATCATTTCTACACCTGAATTTTCCCCCCTGCTTGGCGGCAGAGTAGCATATGCCTCTGAATTCCGCAAGAATGGTAAAAACGTGTGGGATGGACTGGGAGCTTATTGCGCATACGTCGGTTTCAATAAGATGGAGATCTCCGATCTTATGACCGCTATGAAGGCAAGGGGAGCTAAGATCGCGGCATACGGAGTTTCCAACGATTTCAATGACGTGATGGTTAAGGCTGACATAGTTATTACCTGCGACGTTATTCGCTATTCCTCGGATAAATACCGCGATTCTGTTTATGAAAGATTGCCTGCAGAGGGAAAAGATACAAACGTAAGAGCATCCCAGCAGACAAGACTTCTTTCAAAAGTTATAGTTAACAGATCGCATGAAAACGGAGGAGGTATTTACTCTGTATTCAAAGCCATCAGAATGGCAAGAGGCGCATACGTTTCAATTGCTAACTCCTTCCTTTTGTTTACGTACCTTATAAGCGGTCTCCTGACATTCAGTGCAATGAGTATAATTACCGGAAATATGCTTCTGAATTCGGTACAGACCGTAGCGATAGCAGGCGTTCTGGCATTCCTTACAACTACTGTCTTTTCAGATTCCGAGCACACTATCAACGTGCTTTCGCAGAAGAGAGATTATACCGCGTATCCGCTTCGTCTCGTTCTTGGCGGTCTGCCCGCAATAATCGGACGTGCATCTGCTGCCTTTATTACAGCGGTCGCGGTGAAAATACTCGACGTGTGCGGCGTTTTCGGCGATGATCCTAATTATACCCTTCCTGTTTTTGTATCTTTGATACTTACAACCTTCGTTGAAGTTTTCTTCATTAATTATGAATTCACGAAGAAGGGGCAGGGAAGAAACTACAGCTGGCTCAAGGTTATGATAGCATATGCTATCCTGCTTGGAGTTTGCGCAATATCGACGATGTACCCATTCGACGCTGAATTTTACCCCAACGGATTCGGTCTGCTTGAATATGCGATCGTTCCTGCATACGTTCTCTTATATTTCCTTGGTATCGGAATCGCAAAGCTGATCGATAACAAGAGAAAGAAAAAGTGATCATTTGCATATATTATCCTTAAGGCTGCCGTTTTGCGGCAGCCTTAAGAATTTTCGGGAGGTATATGATATATGTTAAAAATGAGTACGTCCGAGCTTCGGGAGCTTGAGGTAATAAATTTGTGCGGTGGAACAAAGCTTGGATATCCTTGCGATTTTGAAATTGATACGAAAAATGCAAGAATAATTTCTGTAGTCGTTTGTTCATGTGAAAAGACTCTGTTTTCTAAGAAAGATGAATACATAATTCCTTGGCAGATGATTGAGTGTATCGGTGAGGATGCTATTCTTGTAAGACTAACAAGTGACGAGCTTTCGTCCTGTTGTGCTTCGGAGAAGATAAAAGGGAAGAAAAAGCGGAAACAAATGTAAACTATTTGTAAACATTGAAAAATTGTCTTGCATTGCATAATTATATATGTTATAATCTACAATGCTGTGCCGAGCACAGTCAATAAATAATCACACACACAGTACCACGTCTGCGGTGTCGGTGTCTCCTTTAAAATCCTTGTAAACAAAGGGGATTGCATCGCCAAAGCTACTGTGGTGGAAAAACCGAAGGAGGACATAAAAATGTCTATTATTTCTATCAAGCAGCTGCTTGAAGCAGGCGTCCATTTCGGACATCACACCAGAAGATGGAATCCTAAGATGCAGGAGTACATTTTCACTGAGAGAAACGGCATCTACATCATCGACCTTCAGAAGACCGTAAAGAAGTTTGAGGAAGCTTACATGTTCGTTCGCGAGCTTTCCGCAAACGGCGGTAACGTTCTTTTCGTTGGTACCAAGAAGCAGGCGGCAGAGGCTATCAAGGAAGAAGCTCTCCGTTGCGGACAGTACTACGTAAACGTTCGTTGGCCCGGCGGTATGATGACCAACTTCAAGACCATCAAGAAGAGCATTGCTCGTCTCAACAGCCTTAACAAGATGGCTGAGGATGGCACCTTCGAGATGCTTCCTAAGAAGGAAGTTGCTAAGCTCCAGAAGGAGATCTTCGACCTCGAGAAGAACCTCGGCGGTATCAAGACCATGGAGCAGCTTCCCGACGCGATCTTCATCGTTGACCCCCGCAAGGAGAGAAACGCTGTTCTCGAGGCTAAGAAGCTCGGTATCCCCGTAATCGCTATCGTTGATACCAACTGTGACCCCGATGACGCTGACTACGTTATCCCCGGTAACGACGACGCTATCCGCGCAATCAAGCTCATCTCTTCCGTAATTGCAGACGCAATTATCGAGGGCAAGCAGGGCGAGACCACCGCAGAGGCAGTTGAGGAGAAGACCGAGGCTGAGGTTGCTGAGGACGCAGAGGCTTAATTTAAGCTGATAAACAGCGGTTGTTAAGCTAAACTTATCAACCGCTTTATTTTGAGATTAATAATTCGTAAAATATAGAAAGGAATTTCCAAAATGGCTACTATTACAGCAAAAGACGTTGCTGCTCTCAGAGCAAAGACCGGTATCGGTATGATGGAGTGCAAGAAGGCACTTGTTGAGGCTGACGGTGATATGGAAGCTGCTATCAAGCTTCTTCGCGAGAAGGGTGAGCTCAAGGCTGAGTCCAAGATGGCTACCAGAATCGCAGCAGACGGTATCGTTGACGTACTCGCAGAGAACGGCAAGACCGCTATCGTTGAGGTTAACACTGAAACCGACTTCGTTGCTAAGAACGATATGTTCAAGGCTTTCGTTAAGAACCTTCTTAAGAGCATTATTGCTAACAATCCCGCAAACGTTGAGGAGCTTCTCGCTTCCGACTACGAGGGTGTTACCGTTGACGCTAAGCTCAAGGAGCTTATTTTCCAGATCGGTGAGAAGATCACTATCCGCCGTTTCGCAGTAGTTGAGGGTGTAACCAGCACCTACATTCACGGTCTTGGTTCCATCGGTGTTATCGTTAAGTTCGACACCGACTGTGCTGACAATGCAGAGTTTGCTGAGTTCGCAAAGAACATCGCTCTTCAGGTTGGCGCATATCCCACTCCTTACCTTGACAGAAACGCTGTTCCTGCAGAGGTAATTGAGAACGAGAAGAACATCATCAAGGCTCAGCTCGCTAACGATCCTAAGATGGCTAACAAGCCCGAGAAGGTTCTCGACGGTATCGTTATGGGTAAGCTTGGCAAGTTCTACGAGAACAACTGTCTCGTTGACATGGAGTACGTTAAGGCAGAGGATCATGAGTCCGTTGCTAAGTACGTTGCTAACACCGCTAAGGCTATGGGCGGTAAGATCGCTATCGCATCCTTCGTTCGTTTCGAGAAGGGTGAGGGTATCGAGAAGAAGCAGGAAGACTACGCAGCAGAGATCGCTAAGCTCTCCGGCGTTAAGCAGTAATTTTTCTTCTAATATCAAGAAGGTCTGCAAAAGCAGACCTTCTTTTTTTGTTTAAAATATTGAAAAAATAATATTTATGTGTTATAATTGTTTTGTAATGATCAGAAAATGCTTTTTTTCAAAATTTAAATACGGAGAATATAGATGAACTCGGAAAATTATATGAAATTAGCCCTCGATGAAGCGGCTAAAGCTGCGATTGAGGGTGAGGTGCCGGTAGGAGCGGTAATCGTTAAAGACGGAGAAATTATATCTGTTGCAAGAAACAACCGCGAGGCGACGGGTGACGCTACAGGTCACGCTGAGCTTTTGGCAATCAAGGAAGCTTGTAAGGCTCTCGGCGGTTGGCATCTTGATAAGTGCGAGCTTTTCGTCACACTTGAGCCCTGTCCTATGTGCATGGGAGCGATAATTAATTCAAGGATCAAGAAAATAACTTTTGGGGCAAAGGATGCGAAGGCGGGAGCCTGTGGCAGTGTGCTTGATATGTGCACATATCCGCTTAATCATAAGCCGTTGGTTGAAAGCGGAATTATGAAAGAGGAGTGCGCCAAGGTTTTAACTGATTTTTTTGAAGCGAAAAGAGGCAAAAATACTGTCGTTAGTGACTAAGCTGTAAGCTATCGTGGATTGTTGAGAGTAAAAGTAGTTTTTATATAATATCACTTGTAAAAGGGTAGATTGAAGGGGAGAAGGCTTCTTAAAGAAGTTTTCTCCCCTTATTATAATCAATTATTAAAGGAATGAGTGCCGCAGTGGAAGTTTTCCTCTGTTATACAGTGGACGGGACAAGCCTTGGCGCATTCCCCACATCCGGTACATTTTTCGTAATCGATGACCGCAAGATTATGATCAATGTGAATTGCTCCGTGAGGACATGTCTTTTCACACTTGCCACAAGCAATACATCCGTTTTTGCAAGCCTTTCTGGTAACAGCGCCCTTATCGTGATTCGAGCATAGAACCGCGACGCGGGCGGTGTCCTCAATAAGAGAGATGACCTTGTTTGGACATGTGCGGGCACAAATGCCGCAACCAATACAGCTCTCGGGGTCGACCTTTGCAACACCGTTTTCAATAGTGATAGCATTTTGAGGACAGACCGCAACACAGTCACCGTAACCGAGACATGCGAAGTTACACGCTTTGTCACCGTTGTAGATCATATTTGCGATCCGACAGCTTTTCTCACCGTGATAATCAAATTTTCGAGTTGTAGCGTCACAATTTCCATTGCATGCAACGTATGCAACCTTCCCAACAACATCCTCGACTTCTACACCGAGTATCGCGGCGATCTGCTTCGCCGCATTGTCACCACCGGGAACACAGGCATTTGAAACGGTGCATTCTCCTGTGGAAAGCGCCTTGGCGTAGCTGTCACAGCCACTGTAGCCGCAAGCTCCGCAGTTTGCACCGGGGAGACAGTCCCGGATCTCTAAAAACTTTTCGTCTTCTTTAACCGCAAACAGATTCGAAGAAACTGTCAAAATTACTCCGCATACCACCGCAATGTCAAGGCAGATAAGAACAGGTATCAAAATTTCCATATCAATACCTCCAAATTATTTCAAGAGTCCTTCGATAACACCGGAAAAACCGTAGAAGGACATTGCCACGATAGAGGCGGCGATTAGTGTTGCGGGGAGCCCCTTGAATGCTTTGGGGGCCGGGCTATTTTCTATTCTGGAGCGAACTCCTGCAAAGAGGATCATTGCAAGCAGGAATCCGAGTCCAACGCCCAGGGATGAAACCATAGATTCAATAAAATTGTATCCGTCGGTTATGTTATTGAGCGCAACACCAAGCACTGCGCAGTTTGTGGTGATAAGAGGAAGGTAAACGCCAAGCGCTTTGAAAAGCGATGGAATAAACCTTTTCAAAATAATTTCAACAAACTGAACAAGAGTTGCTATGACAAGAATAAATACGATCGTTTGCAGATAGCTGAGTCCGTTGGGCTCAAGCACGTAATAATAAACGGGGTACGTAGCTGCCGTGGCGAAAAGCATTACGAAGGTGACCGCAACTCCCATGCCGGCTGCCTGATTAAACTTTTTGGATACACCAAGAAAGGGACAGATGCCGAGAAACTGCTGAAGCACGTAGTTGTTAATGAGTACGCCGCCCATCATAATAAGAATCAAGCTTTTAAACATTAGCGTCGCCCTCCTTATTTACGTTTTCAACCTTAGCTGATGGATATTCGTCCTTACGGCAAAGGTGTGCGGAGGGACAGCCCTCGCAAGAGAAGGATTTCTTTTTGACGCCGCCTTTTTTCGCGGTGATCTTGTTCATAACGGCGATAAGAATACCAAAGACGAGATATCCGCCGGGGGCCTGAGTCAAAATAGGGATCTTGAAGCGGTCTATGAAGGGAATAGCAAATCCCGCAAAGCTTCCTGCACCAAGAACCTCACGGATAGTTGCCATAGCAACCAGCGCTAATAAAAATCCAATGCCCATTCCAAGACCGTCAAAAATACTGTCAAGGACGGGATTCTTTCTCGCGAACATTTCTGCACGACCCAAAATGATGCAGTTAACTACGATAAGTGCAAGATAAACACCAAGCATATCGTAAATCGACGGCAGATAAGCTTGCATTAGCATCTGCAATATAGTAACAAATCCCGCGATTATTACAATGTAGCAGGGAATCCTGACAGTGTTGGGGATAATTTTGCGGAGTGCAGATATAACCGCATTTGAGCAAACAAGCACAAACGTTGCCGCGAGACCCATTGAAAGGGCAGAAATAACGTTTCCGGTGGTTGCTAAAGTTGGACATGTACCGAGAACCAATATAAGAACCGGATTTTCCTCTATAATACCTCGCAGGAGGATGGCTAATTTATTGTTTTTCATTTTTCAACCTCCTTTTCAGTAATAATATCATATCCGTCAAGTGCTGCCTTGATCGCGTCAGCATACGCCTGAGTGGTTTTGGTTGCGCTTGTAATAAGCTCGGGGTTAAAGGTGTAATTCGTCTGCCCAACATACTTTTCACCAAGACCAACCTCCGCGGAAAGAGTTTCACTTGAGCTGACGTATTCAGCACCCGTAATCTTTCCGTCTGCATCAATACCGCACATAATAATAAGTCCGGTTTTGTAGCCTGTTACTTTCATTTGGAATACGTATCCACCGTTGTCCTCGGTGTAAACCGCGGTTATGCATTCGTGCAGACCGTCTGTATCGATCTCAGCGAAATTTTCTCCTGTGGGCATAACCTTTGAAAGTGTTTGCTGTATTTTTTTTGCCTGAGCTAACTCAATGATCGGAGCAGTTACTGTATTCACCGCCGCTAAAAGAAGTGCAACTATGATGCAGATTGAAGCAAGAACGATAGAGGGATGAAGCTTACTTTTCATTCTTGACACCTCCTATCGGTTTTGGTGTGCAGAGCTTATCTATATAAGGAGTCAGAATGTTCATGATAAGTATAGCGAAGGAAACGCCCTCGGGATAGCTTCCGAACAGACGGATGAGGGCAGTAAGAATTCCGCAACCGAGCGCGAAAATTGCTTTTCCTCTGCGAGTGATAGGAGTGGTGACGTAGTCGGTTGCCATAAAGATCGCACCAATAAGGAGACTGCCGCTGAGAACGTGATAAAGAGCTACGGTGAAATCCTGCTTGATTGCAAGTGTCATAAGGAAGACAACACCAACGAAAATCAAGGGGGTCTCACAGGAAATAACCCTTCTGACAAGCAAATAGATAAATCCGATTATCAGAGCAATAGCGCAGGTCTCGCCTATAGAACCGCCTCTATTACCGATAAGCATATCTACAAGGGAGGGGAGAGCACCTTTACTACCCTGAAGAACCGCAAGAGGTGTTGCGCTTGATACAAGCTCAGGGGAAGCAAATTGAGTTGCTGTACCGCCCGCAAGTGCGCCGCTGAAAGCTATAAGCAAGAATACCCTTGCTGTTACTGCAGGATTGGCGAAGTTGCATCCAATGCCACCGAACAGACACTTTACAACGATTATCGCAAAAACAGATCCGACAATACAGTGCCATACATTAGCCTTGGCAGGCAGGCTCAGAGCGAGAAGAAGTCCTGTGACTATCGCACTGAGATCCCCGATGGTCTGCTGTTTTTTACAGATGATATTAAAAAGGAATTCGGATAAAACAGATGTGCCTACGCAAACGCTGATCATTATAAGCGCCTTCCATCCGAAAAATACTATTGCCGCGACCGTTGCGGGGGAGAGCGCGATTATTACGTCGCGCATTATAGTCTTGGTCGATACCTTACCGTGAAAATGTGGGGAGGTAGCAACTATTAAATTATTGTCCATGATCTACCTCTTTTACTTTTTTAGTTTTGAAAGATACGCTTGATGCTCGCGCACTTCACTTTTGCCGATTCTGTTGTTCTGAACAAGCGGACGGTTTGCGGGGCAAACATAGGAGCAGCATCCGCATTCCATACAAAGCATAACCTTGCCGGCTTCAAGCATGGATAACCGTTCATCCTTGTCCTCGGTAGCTATTGCTTTTGCAAAGTTTATGGGAGAAAGATTCAACGGGCATCCCCTGACGCATCTGCCACAGTGGATACAGGCGGTAGGTTCTGAAAGGATAGAATCCTTGACATTGAAGACGGTTATACCGCCCGTTGTTTTCAAGGTGGGATTATCAAGATCGGATGCGGGGGTTCCCATCATAGGTCCACCGTAAAGCACCTTGCCTGCATCTTCTTTAAGACCGCCTGCAAATTCAATAAGCTCGCGAAGAGTTGTTCCGATCGGTGCGATAACGTTCTTGGGATCAGCAACAGCAGATCCATCTACAGTAACTCTTCTTCGAACTAAAGGCTCACCTGTCTCAACGTATTTTGAAAAAAGCGCAAGAGTAGTAACGTTAATAACTATAACACCAACGTCGGCAGGGAGTTTTCCCTCCGGAATTATCCGTTTCGTTGTGTTGTATATAAGCACCTTTTCGCCGCCTTGCGGATATGTGTTGGGAAGAGGAGCAATTCTTACACGAGGCTCGCGAGAAAATGCTTCTTTCATTTTTCGAATGCACTCAGGCTTGTTTTTTTCAATTCCGATAATGATTTCGCCAACAGAATCTGCATACTTGAAAAGCAGACCGATGCCCTTGACTATCCATTCGCTATCGTAAAGCATTGTGTGAGTATCGCACGTTATGTAGGGCTCGCATTCTGCGGCATTGATAAGTATTTTGTCAATTATGCCTTTCTTGAGTGCGTCAAGCTTGACCGAAAGCGGGAATCCGGCACCGCCAAGACCCACAAGACCAGATTCTCTTGCTGCTGCAATAAGCGACTCAAGATCGTTTACTGACGGAGGGGTAATGTCATCACAGACGGTCTGAAGTCCGTCACTTAATATTCTGATGGCAGGAACTATTCTGCCGTCGCTTCTTAGAAAATCTTCGATCTTTGTAACCTTGCCTGAAACAGAGGCGTAAATCGGTGAGGAAACGTATCCGTTTGCATCAGCAATCTTTTGACCAACCGTTACTGTATCACCGACGTTAATCAAAGGTGTAGCAGGCGCGCCGATATGCTGAGAAAGAGGGAGTAACACTTCCTTTGCATCATGCATTGTCACGGACGGTGTCTTTGCCGTGTTTTTACAATGCGGAATATGGGTTTTGCCCATAGTTTTAAATCCAAACATAATATCCTTTCTGCTCTTGATATTTTTCGCTTTGACAAAACCAAAAGCGAGCAATATATAAATATGCCCGCATAGTTTTGTGAATTACAATCTCAAGAACTCCAAGTGATTCACCGTTATATTATACAATAAATATTATGAATAGTCAAGATTTTTTGGGCGACATAATCGTTTTTTGCCTTTAAATTTCGTTAATTTTTTTCGGTTTTATGTTAAATTATCGACAAATAGGATATAAATACAGAAAAAGCCTCCAACGGAGGCTTTTTCATAGAATTTTATTTGCTTAATTTGTATTCTATTGTAAATGCTTCTTCGTCAGCCTTCTGCAATCTGATGAGAGCAGCATCTCCGGCAGAAAGCTTTAATTCAAGCTTGTCGGTGCATTCTGCAGTGATATACTGAAGTCCGTCATACCTGCTGACTTCGTATACTCTGTAATTGCTGTTAAGAGGAAGCGTAACAGTCTTTTCTTCCATATAGTCACGGTTCAGAACAAGCATATATCCGTTGCCGTATTTGTCCTCATACTCAGCTACCGAAACGCGGTTGGGAAGCTCACATGCAAGATATGCACTGTCGGTTGCTTTAGAGTGCAGCTCTTCGAACATATCACAATTGGGATTTACAGAGGCATCGTGGATGACTCTCTTGCAATCAAGTGCCATAAGGGTTTCACCGAGATTCTTGAATTCTTCGTGTATCTTCTTCTGATCCTCAAAGAATATATCGCGGTCTCCCTCTTGAGTAATAATAGAACCGCAGGCGGTGTAATGCTGAAGTCCCTTGGCGCCGTAGAGAACGCCCGCAAACATCATGGCTCTAACCATCGGGAAGATGAAGAAATCAACATTGTGAAGGTTTTGACCCTGATAATAGAACCAGATTGGCATATCGTATTTTTCTCCAAGCTTTTTCATAAGACCGAGGTCGCACCACATACGCGAGCGATCGAACTGGACTGTAGCATTGTGCTCGCCCATTCCGACAGGATAATAATCCAAGGAAAGCTGGGGCGGATCGATAACCGTTACGTATTTTTCAAGATATTCGGGGAAAAGTCCGTTGCCCCAGGTATATTCTGTATTATAAGAGGGAATTGCAACTGTGAAGGGAAGCTTATCAGGCGCTTCGCGCTCACAAATATCCATAAGCATTCTCGCTTCATGGATCTGATCGTCAAGCAGAGGCTCGTCCCAGATGTAATAGCCCTTTATGCACTTCCATTTGCGGTGATCGTTTATAACGCCCTCAAGGTCATTTTTTTCATAAAAACGGTATCCTTGCATACCGCCGTAGCGTTTTAATTCCTGATAAATGAGATCAACGCCGAGCTGCTCGCAATAAACTACTGCATCAGCCGCCTGTTCCGGAGATGCCCAACCAAGCTCAAGCATATTAAAGCCTGCTGCGGCACAGTTGCGAATTACTTTACGCATATCGTCACCCTTGGCGGAGAAATTTGAGAGGATAAAGTTATCCTGCAACCAAAGTCTGCGAGGGTTGCCTATCGGATATCTTGCAAGTATCTTCTTTTCCATAAACATCTTTCCTTTCAATAAAAAAGACTTAACGTGTAACCGTTAAGTCAAGTATATCACAATATTATAATCAAGTCAAGAGTTTGCAAAAAAATGAAGGAGCACAAAATAAGTGCTCCTTCGTAATTTTAAATTAAGCCTTGAGTCTTGCTTCAAGAGCAGCGAGCTCGTCGTACATAGTCTGGGGAACTCTGTCGCCAACCTGTGCGTAGAATGCCTTGATGTTCTCAACGTCTTCGAGCCAGGAAGCCTTATCAACGGTAAGAAGCTCCTTGATGGTATCGAGAGTGATGTTCTCAAGACCTTCAATGCAGATATCCTCAGCCTTAGGAACGTAACCGATAGGAGTGATGTCAGCATCAACCTTGCCTTCGCAACGAGCGAGGATCCACATAAGAACTCTCATGTTGTCACCGAAGCCGGGCCAGATGAAGTTGCCTTCAGCGTCGGTACGGAACCAGTTAACGTGGAAGATCTTGGGAGCGTGGGGAATAGTAGTACCCATCTTGAGCCAGTGTGCCCAGTAGTCGCCCATATCGTAGCCTACGAAGGGTCTCATAGCCATAGGATCGCGACGAACTACGCCGACTGCACCTGCAGCTGCTGCAGTAGTTTCGGATGCCATGATAGAGCCGACGAAAGCACCGTTCTGCCAAGAGGTGGACTGGTAAACCAGAGGTGCGGTCTTTGCACGTCTACCGCCGAATACGATAGCGGAGATGGGAACACCTGCGGGATTAGCAAATTCCTTGGAGATGCAAGGACAGTTGATAGCCTTAGCGGTGAAACGGGAGTTAGGATGAGCGCCACAGGTGGACTTATCCTTCTTATCGAACTTGGTGCAATCCCAAGGATTACCCTTCCAGTCGATAGCATTGCCAGGCATAGGAGGATTCTTGTCGAGTCCTTCCCACCAAACGGTGTTCTCAGCGGTGTTGTGAACAACGTTAGTGAAGATGGTATCCTTCATAGTGGTATAGAGAGCGTTGGGGTTGGAATTGAGGTTAGTACCGGGAGCAACGCCGAAGAAGCCGTTCTCGGGGTTAACCGCCCAAAGTCTGCCGTCCTCACCGACTCTGAGCCAAGCGATATCGTCACCTACACACCATACCTTATATCCCTTCTTAGCATAGAACTCGGGGGGAATAAGCATTGCGAGGTTGGTCTTACCGCAAGCAGAGGGGAATGCTGCACAAACGTACTTTGTCTCACCGTCGGGATACTCAACACCGAGGATAAGCATATGCTCAGCCATCCAGCCCTCTTTGCGTCCGAGGAAGGATGCGATTCTGAGCGCGAAGCACTTCTTACCGAGAAGAACGTTTCCACCGTATCCGGAGTTGACAGACCAAATGGTGTTCTCTTCGGGGAAGTGAACGATGTATCTGTTCTCTTCGTCAATGTCAGCACGAGCATGAAGACCCTTGATGTAGTCTGCGCTCTCGCCGAGAGCCTCAAGAACGTCGTAGCCAACGCGAGTCATAATAAGCATATTAAGAACTACGTAGATAGAGTCGGTAAGCTCGATACCGTACTTTGCAAAGGGAGATCCAACTACGCTCATGGAGTAGGGGATAACGTACATAGTACGACCCTTCATGCTGCCTGCATAGAGCTTGGAGAGCTTTTCCTTGCATTCAGCGGGATCCATCCAGTTGTTGATGTTACCTGCATCCTCTTTTTTGGATGTGCAGATAAAGGTTCTGCCCTCAACGCGTGCAACGTCATTAACAGCGGTGCGGTGGAGGTAGCAGCCGGGAAGCTTTTCCTGATTGAGCTTGATCATTTCGCCGGTAGAGCAAGCCTCAGCTCTGAGAGCCTCTGCCTGTTCCTCGCTGCCGTCGATCCATACGATCTGGTCAGGCTGAGTCATAGCAGCCATTTCGTTGATCCAATCAAGAACGAACTTGTTGTTGGTAGGTGTCATGTTTTTTCTCCTTTTTATATTTCAAATATAATTTACGAAAATGTCGGATTTAGGCGAAATCTAAATAGTTCCTTTCTCCGCCATTATATATTGTACTATATTTTTTGCAAGTTTGCAATATATATTTTCAAAAGTTTCAAATTGTTAATATTTTCTTTGAGCAAAAAGATTTACAGATTTAATGAACCCATTTTAGTTCTAAAAAAATTCACAAAATGTTTGTCTTATGTTCTATAAAACCGATGGAGTTTGTGATAAAATGTAAAAAGATACATTTGTGCTATATTTTACGGCGCATGGAGGTTATTTTATGGAAAAGCTTAAGCCAAAGGAACAGAAAGTTTACGATTACATAGTGCATTCACTGCGAGAAAGAGGATATGCACCCAGCGTTCGCGATATTATGAACGATCTTGGGTATAAAAGCACTTCAACAGTGCATATGTACCTCAACCGTCTCGATATGCTTGGATTTATAAGAAAAGAAGATGGAAAAAGCCGAGCTATCAGTATAACTGCAGATGATATGCCCGCCATTTCCGCAGTGCCGGTGCTGGGTACGGTAACGGCAGGTCAGCCTATCCTCGCAGAAGAGAATTTTGAGGGATATATCGGCTTCGCCGGTCGAACCTCAGCAGAAGAAATGTTTGCTCTTAAGGTTAAGGGCGAAAGTATGATCGAGGTTGGAATTCTTGACGGAGATATGATAATTGCAGAGAAGACCTGCTATGCTGAAAACGGTGAGATAGTTGTTGCACTTATTGATAATGAAGCAACTGTTAAGAGATTTTTCAGAGAAGACGGTCACTACCGACTTCAGCCCGAAAATTCATCTATGAAGCCTATAATCGTTGACGAGGTGCTTATTCTCGGACGAGTTGTTGCTATTCAGCGCAGTTATATCTGACATTTTGTGAGGTCTTCAAATTGGCAGCAATTAAGAAAGTACTGAAATCATTTAAAAATTCAGTTAAAAGCGTAACTGTAAATTTTAAAGAGTTCATCGGAATTTATATTGCAATTGTCATCGTCCAGCTTCTTTTGGGAATCTGGACTATGTCTGCTTTCACAAACTATTTTGCAAACGATACTCTTTTTGATGATCAGTTCAGATACGATATTCTAATTAGTAGTGAAGATGAGTATTATCTTGAGAGACTCGAGGGTATATTCCGAAATGACGTAAGTGGTAGCGGCTTGAAGAAGAATCCCGTTGTGAAATCTTACGGTTATTTTGGTGGAAAGCTTGGTGTCAATATCAAGAAGGGTCAGCTTGCAAAATTTGAAAACGATTACAAGACAGAGCTTTACAATGAGAATATTTCATACGAGGCTACTCCAAGATATACATATCATACAGAAATACGTGACAGATCAATCATAACCTCAGCTTTGATTGGAGTCATCACATTTGCAATCAGCGTATTCATTATGTCGGTCATGTATTCAGTAAGAACGAATCATTATAAATTCCAATACGGAATATATATGACCTTTGGAGCAGACAAAAAGATGCTTGGACGAATTGCAATGGGTGAGCTTCTGACAATAAATACCTTGCTCATAATTCCATCGTTTATCATTGCATATTTACTGACTCTTACAGTATATTTTGTTAGCGGTGTCTCGATTTTTCTTTCAATTTGGCAGGTACTGCTCTATGTTGCGTTATCCTATGCTGTAGTACTTATCGCATCTGCTTCATCGCTTGGAGAGCTTTTCATCAAGTCACCGGTAGCACTTATTTCGACCTCAGACAACTCAAACTTCGTTTCATCTCCCAGAAAATCATTCCATCTTTTCGGTAAAAAAATACCTATGCATTACGAGATGGCAACGGTGTGGAGATTCCGCAAGTATCTTTTAAGACTTGTTTCGGGTGCTGTAGCTTTCTCGGTAATATTCATAGTCGGAATATATTCCGCAAACATTATGATTGGAGAACAGTCAGCGGCAAACGAGGAGTTTGTTATCGACTTCAAGAGAAGCACAAAGGTAGAGGATTACAGACAGCTTGCAAATTCTGAGGCATATGAAATCGTAGAAAAGATTGAAAAGGTAAAATTTTTCGACAGCGTCAGAATAGAGCAGAGCGTTGGAATGAAATCAAGATTCGATCATCTGCTACTTCAATCGGGCGCCGATGCATACGGATCGGGCTATACCGTAAACTCGAGAAATGAGCTTGAAGGCTTTGTCAAGGCTATGAATAATTGCAGATACGTATGTATCAGCGAGCTTGATCTCAAAATTTATGAAGAGATATATGACGTTGAGTATCTTGACGGATATGATGCTGAGAGTCTTCCTTATGCAGAGAATATGATCATTATCAGCGAAGGACTGTACGGTAAAGGTTGCTTTGATTTCAAGCCCGGAGACAAGGTTGCGGTTGCAGAAATGACCTTTGGCGACAGAAACCTGCCCAAGTTTTCCAATCAGCTTGATATACTTAAGCAGCAGGTAGAGAATTTCAACTTTGTACATACTGAATTTACCGTTGGCGCGGTTATAAACGACCGAGATGCCACCGATAGCATAATCGTCGGCTTGTCTGAGGAAGCTTATAAGAACATCATTGGCGAGAAAAGAGCTATATCTGACATACGTGTTTACGTTGAATCGGGACTTGGTGTCGGTGAAATAGCCACCGTAAGGGATGAAGTTTCCGAAATTATGTCAGAATACGATTCCTGGAGTCTTACATTTACAGATGCTTCGGTTTTCGCGATAGTTGATGAGCGAGTTAACCTTCCCGGACTTTTATATCTCTTATCGTCGCTTGTACTGATAATAACACCGGTCATCTGGGTCTTTTCTCAGGTAATGTTCTTCAAGAAAAGGGAACAGGAATTCAGAACGCTTATTCATATCGGCGCGACTATGCAGGATATCAAACGCATTCACATGCTTTTCGGAGCTGTGCTTTTCGCCGTTGGATTCTTTGCTAACTTCATTTTAAGCTATGCGATGTGTACTGCAATCTATACGGTATTCACTTCCGTTCTTCCAAAGCTTGGCATAATCGCTATGAGTACAGCCTTGGATAGCTTTGTGCCTTGGTATATCATGCTTATATATGCTGTTATTTCGGCTTTGTTTGGCTTCTTGTCGAGTATGATACCTTATTTTCTCTTCAAATCCAAGATAGAACGCGAAGCCAAGAGTATTGAACCTGTCAATATCAATATTGAGTGAGGTAAACCATATGAAGAAATATGATGTTAATACAAGTGGGATCGACGTAAACACCATCGATCCCAACAGAATAATGCTTGAAACCACCGACCTGATAAAGCAATATAAGCAATATGACGACGTGATCTATGCGGTAAACCGCGTAAATCTTAAGGTTCACGAGGGTGAATTTGTGGCAATTATTGGTTCGTCGGGCTCGGGTAAAAGTACTCTTCTGAATCTTTGCGCAGGTCTTGACCGACCCAATGCAGGCAGCATAAAGATAAGAAATCGTGAGATAACCAAAATGAGCTCCGATGAGCTCAGTCGTTACAGAGGAATGAATATAGGCATCGTTTTTCAGAAGCATAATCTTATTCCTCAGTTTACCGCTTATGAAAATATCCTCGTGCCCACTATGATGTGCCGCAGAGAGGATCTTACTTATCAAGAGCATCTGAAAAAGCTTATAGACCTTCTCGGTCTATCCGAAAGACTTAATCATTTGCCAAGCGAACTTTCTGGCGGTCAGCAGCAGAGAGTTGCGATAGCGAGGGCGCTTATCAATATGCCGCAGATCCTTTTTGCAGACGAGCCCACGGGAAATCTTGACAGAAAGAATGCAGACGAGGTGCTTGAGCTTTTGCTCGAAATAAGAAAGGCGATAGGAATGACGCTCGTTATGGTCACACACGATATGAAGATAGCGAAGAGGGCGGATACCGTTTATATTATGGAAAACGGATTTCTTTTGTCGAGAAATATCGATTTTGGCGAGGTTTAACTAAAATGAATGTGAGCATTTTTGCGGGGTTGCAGAAGCTGACGCTTCTGGATTATCCCGGTAAGGTCGCGTGTACACTCTTTACACGCGGATGTAATTTCAGATGCCCGTTTTGTCATAACGCTTCCTTGGTTATTCGTCCCGAAGAGCAAAGGATGTACGATAACTCCGAGATCATTAATTTTTTGAAAAAGAGGCAAGGAGTTCTCGACGGTGTTGCGATCACCGGCGGTGAGCCTACGCTTATGAGCGGTCTTTATGATTTTATTAAGGAAGTCAAGAATTTGGGGTACTCGGTGAAGCTTGATACAAACGGTACCAGACCTGACGTTCTTCGCCGTCTTGTCGGGGATGGACTTGTTGATTACGTTGCGATGGATATTAAAAACTGCCCCGAGAAATACGCGTATACCTGCTGTCTCCCGGAAAGCTATGATCTTTCTAAAATAGAAGAGAGCAAAAATTTCCTTATGGAAGGAAAGGTTGATTTCGAGTTCAGAACAACTGTTGCAAAGCCATTTCATACGATAGAAGACTTTGTTAAAATCGGAGAATGGTTGCAGGGAAGTGAGAAATATTTCCTTCAGCAATTCAAGGACTCGGGTGATATAATCGGGCAGGAAATTTCTTCCTTTAATGAGAGGGAAATGGGAGAATTTTTGAACGTTTTGTTGCCTTTTGTGCCAAACTCACAATTAAGAGGTCTTTAAATCGGTCATTCTGCCGAATTTTGCAAAAAACCACAATATATAGTATTTCCCCCTTGACAACAACCACTAAATATAGTATAATGCTAATGCGGCGCGGATGGCAGTCCGCGCCCTTTTTATCCCCTTTTTTAAGGAAAACCCTTATGGTGAAAGGGGTTTACAGTTTATAAAAATATATATCATAAAATTGAAAAGGAGTAAAAAATGTACAGCGTACAAAAGAGAGACGGAAAAATCGTTGAATTCAATTTGAGCAAGATCTCGGATGCTATACGCATGGCTTTCGAGGCTCAGGAAAAACAGTTTAATCAGAACATAATCGATTTCTTGGCACTTAAGGTAACCGCAGAATTTGAACCTAAGATCAAGGACGGACTTATTTCTGTTGAGGACATCCAGGACTGCGTTGAGCTTGTTCTCGTTCAGGCAGGATACTCAGACGTGGCAAAGGCTTATATCCTTTACCGCCGTCAGAGAGAAAAGCTGAGAAACGTTCAGAATACCGCACTCGACTATAAGGAGACCGTTGACAAGTATCTTCGCGCGCTCGACTGGAGAGTAAAGGAGAACTCCACCGTTACCTATTCGGTAGGCGGTCTTATTCTTTCCAACTCCGGAGCCATCACCGCCAACTATTGGCTCAGCGAGGTTTATGACGATGAGATAGCAAACGCTCACAGAAACGTTGATATCCACATTCACGACCTTTCCATGCTTACCGGATATTGCGCAGGTTGGTCTCTCAAGCAGCTTATTCAGGAGGGTCTCGGTGGCGTAACCGGTAAGATCACCTCCTCTCCCGCAGCTCACCTTTCCACACTCTGCAACCAGATGGTAAACTTCCTCGGTATTATGCAGAACGAGTGGGCAGGCGCTCAGGCATTCTCCTCCTTTGATACATATCTCGCTCCTTTCGTAAAGGTTGATAATCTTTCTTATAAGGAAGTTAAGCAGTGCATCCAGTCCTTCATTTACGGTGTAAATACTCCTTCCCGTTGGGGCACTCAGTCTCCCTTTACCAACATCACTCTCGACTGGACCGTTCCTAATGACTTGGCAGAGCTCAACTGTATCGTTGGCGGTAAAGAGGTTGACTTCAAGTATAAGGATTGTAAAGCAGAAATGGATATGGTCAACAAGGCATTCATCGAGATCATGATCGAGGGCGATGCTAACGGCCGTGGCTTCCAGTATCCTATTCCTACATATTCTATTACCCGTGATTTCGACTGGTCTGAGACCGAGAACAATAAGCTTCTCTTCGAGATGACCGCTAAGTACGGTACTCCTTATTTCTCCAACTACATCAACTCCGATATGGAGCCCTCCGACGTTCGTTCCATGTGCTGCCGTCTCCGCCTCGACCTCAGAGAGCTTCGTAAGAAGTCCGGCGGCTTCTTCGGCTCAGGTGAGTCCACCGGTTCTGTCGGTGTTGTTACCATCAATATGCCCAGAATCGCTTATCTTGCAGAGAACGAGGAAGACTTCTATAAGAGACTTGATAAGCTTATGGATATTGCTGCTCGCTCCCTCAAGACCAAGAGAACCGTTATTACCAAGCTCCTTGACGAGGGTCTGTATCCTTACACCAAGAGATACCTTGGAACCTTCAATAACCACTTCTCGACCATCGGTCTCGTTGGTATGAACGAGGTAGGTCTTAACGCTAAGTGGATCAGAGCTGATATGACTCATAAGGAAACTCAGGAATTCTCCAAGAACGTTCTCAATCATATGAGAGAGAGACTTTCCGACTATCAGGAGATGTACGGTGACCTCTATAACCTTGAGGCAACTCCCGCAGAGTCTACCTCTTACCGCTTCGCAAAGCACGACAGAAAGAGATGGCCCGACATCATCACTGCCACCGATAACGCAAAGGCTCCTTACTACACCAACTCCAGCCACCTTCCCGTAGGTTACACCGAGGATATCTTCGATGCTCTCGACATCCAGGACGAGCTCCAGACCCTTTACACCTCCGGAACCGTATTCCACGCGTTCCTTGGAGAAAAGCTTCCCGACTGGAAAGCAGCAGCCAACCTGGTTCGCACCAT